>NZ_JAXIVS010000012.1 GCF_034259325.1 Hyalangium ruber
GAAGTCACGTTGGCGCAGCCAGGTGGCCAGGTAGCCTGGATGAAAGGACACCCCGAATTCCTCGAGGATGAGGTGGGCCAGGCGCGTGCAGGTCCACAGCTCCGTGGGAAAGCCGTAGTCCGTCGGCCTTTCGCTCAACCAGCGCTCCACAATCTTCTCCTGAGTACGCGTCAGCTTCCGCGGGCGTCCAGGCACAGGCTGCGCCGCGATGGCGGAGGCACCGCCGCTGCGGAAGGCTGCGAGCCACCGGCGCACGGACCGAACATCCACACCGAGGAACTCCGCTACCTCATCGGGAGCGTATCCCTCCACCAAGCGCTGGATGGCCAGCCAGCGCCGATGCTCCAACTCTTCGGGCGAGCCTCGACTGCGCATCCTGCCAAGCTACCCTGGCTCTTCCGCTCGGACATTACTTTCCTGAGACGCTATAGCTGTGGACATTTCGAGCATGACGAGCCCGAGCGCGAAGATGTCCGAGCGAGCATCCCCACGACCGCCTAGCAGCACTTCGGGCGCTGCGAAGTAGGCGTCGCCCTGCGGGCGGCGATAGGTCGAGACGACGCGCTTCGGCAGATTGGAGAACGCGAGACCGAAGTCGGAGACCTGGACCCGGCCCTCCCAGTCGACAAAGACGTGCCCCAAGTCGATCGTCCGGTGGACGATGCCCAAGGGGTTCCCCTGTGCATCCTTCGCCTTGTGCGCATGTTCAAGGGCACTCGCGACCGCCGCGCCGACGTACAGCGTGAAAAAGGGCGAGAACCAGCGATCGACCTCGGTCGCGAGCCCCATCAGGTAATCAAGATCCTGCCCTGACGGATGGTCGGTGATCACGTACCAAGCCGATTCCGTCTTGTGCATGCCGTGGACGCGTACGATCCCCGGGTGCTGAAGGTACTTTGCGAGCCGCACTTGCTCTTCGAGCTTCGCCCTTGCCTTGTCGAAGCGCAGCCCTTCCTGAGGCCCGCCGCGCGGACTCCCGACCGCCTTGACCAGGACCTTCCCGCGCGGGTGCCCTTCCGGCGAGCGACGCCGCATCAGAAAGAGGCTCAGGCCGTGATGCGCCTCGCCCAAATCTTCGCGGAATTCGTAACCAACGCCGTCCCCGTCGGTGAACAGAACCGCCCCCTTGGGAATCCTGAACTCGATTGCTGCCATGCTCGATCCTCCTCTCGCTCGCGCGGACACCGTACCAGCGCGAGACAAGATCCAGTTACCCAATGCATGGGGCCGATTGGAACGCCCTGCAAGGTCGGAGACCGTCCCGAGCCTGCCCGCGAAAAATGACCGCCTACCTCACACGTCGCTTTGCGGCGGGACTCACGGCCAGAAGTCGACCGCTAACCCGACGTCGCGATTCCAGGTTCTACCGGCACCGTCTTTCAGCTCGTCGGCGTGCGTGTCCACGACGACGCACACGGGAACCTCTTCCTGTCGCGGCAGCTTCGCGCGCTCAAACTTCACGACGACCCGCCCCGCCATGCCGCTGTTCGTTTTATCGGGCCATACGTAGACCTTCCCGCCGAGAAACTGCGTCCCCGGGGGCGCTACCTGCTGCCCGCGCACGTCCTGGGGAACAACGCCGACGACCGTGTCACCCGGGCGCAACCAAATGTTGTCATCCGTCCCGTGTCTGTCGTCGATTTGAAGGCTAAAACGGTCGCTGTCGTTCCAGCGAAGCTCACGCATCGCGCGCCGAGCACCTTCGGGGCAGGTGAACGGCTCGGGCCTGATTTGGGCTCCGGTGCATCCGGCAGCGATAGCGGCGGCGAGCGTCAACCCCTTGCACACATCCGCGCTTGGGGTCGTCTTCTGGCCGCGCTCGCGCGGGCCGAGTGCTTGCTTCGGGGCTTCGGTCGGCTGTGTCGTCAAGGTTGCACCTTCCTTTTGTTCGGGGGCGATTACCGAGCCTGTGAACTCCACAGGCGCAGGGGCGGGTGACATAGCAGGGGAAGCCGTTACGGGCGGCGGGCCCGGCGTAGCTCCTGGAAGTGGTGGCGCACCGGGAAGCATCCAGAGTGCCACGACAGCAGCGAGCACGACGGCAGCGACCGCGCCAACCGCGAGCCCCCTGCGTCTGCTCGGCGCGTGCAACTCGGCAGGTTCAGCACCGGCGAGCGACTCTGGCTGACGCTGTTCTGACGGGGCATGCGCGTGCGCTTGGTAGTCAGCCCCCGGATCCGCCAGCAACTCGGCAAGCTCCCGCCGCAGGGCTTCGGTGTCGACGGGTCGCCGCTTGGGGTCGCGCGACAGGATGCTTTCGACTAGGTCGCTGAGCGCTTCGGGAACGCGCGGGTTGAGCCCTCGGGTAGGTGGAGGCATCGCGGCCGGGTTGTTGAGCGACTCGCGCGGGCGCGCTTCCGTCGGTCGCGGATCTGTCAGCAGTTCGTAGAGCATCGCGCCCACGGCGAAGATCTCGTCGGCCACCTGGAAGGCATAGCGGCCCCGGTGCTCGTCTCTGTGCTCGCGCAGGAACCTGAATTGCTCGGGCGCACGGAAGCGATCGGTTCCGGGGGGAAGTCCGCTCTCGGTCAGATCCGCCGCTTGTGTATAGGTCGCACAGCTAAAGTCGATGATCACCGGCTCGCCGTCGGTCTTCCGGATCAGCACGTTGGCGAGCTTCAAATCTCGGTGAAGGATGCCCCGGCTGTGTATGTAGACGAGCGCGTCGGCGAGCTTCACGAAGACCCGCAGGACTTCGTGAAAGGTAGGGTGCTTGCGCTCTTTCCACTCGCCGAGCGTCCAGCCGTCGACGTAATCGAGCGCGAGATAGACGTTCCCACTTTCGGCGTACCCGTAGCCGCGATGCCGGATGATGTTCGGGTGATCGAGCAGCAGAAGCGCGGTCAACTCGCGCATCACGCGGCCATGGGTTTGCTTGTCGTCCCCGCTCGCGTCGCGGTGCCGCGCCACCTTCAGCGCGCGACGCTGCCCGTTCTTTTCGGCGAGATAGACGATGGCAAAACCGCCGTTGCCGAGTTCTCCTAGGACGTGCCAGCCGTCGAGAGAGGCGCCCGACGGCAGCCTGACAAGGCGCGCGGTCATTGCTTGCCCTCCATTGCCAGACTCGGAAGCGTCACGCGTGGAATCACGAAGCTGAGACCCTCATCGCTGAGCACTTCCAGGGTGACGACAAGCCCAACGCTCGGGGGCTCTGTGTCGAGCACGGCGAGCACACGCACGAAGTCCCCCGTCGCAACCGGGCCTTGCTCATCCGTCACAAGGCGTGCGCGCAAGGTCTCTCCCGCCTTGCTCTTGAGCACCACTTCGCGCGGCGTCCACGGGGATCGCACGTTGCGGATCCGGACCGCGACGATTGCCCAGCCGTTGCCGCGATACGAGACGCCTTGCTCGGAAGAAAAGCCCTGCGCGCTGCCCGTGACCTTCGGCACGACGGCGGTCAGAACGCCGCGCCTGTTCACGTATCCGCGCAAGACGAAATCTTCGGGCCAGGGGTCGGCGCGCTGCACTTCGGCCGGACAGGGGCTGGTCGGCAGTTCGGGGCGCTGCACGTCGATCCGAGAGTCGACATAGACGGGGCCCATCACGAGCACGAACGCGGCCCGAGCGGGCGCCTGCCCATCCGCGAAGAAGACCGCGATCTCGTGCCGCTCGTCGGCCCGGTAATCGGCGGCAGCTTGGACGATGATCGAGCGCTTGCCCGTGTCCAGCACCCGGATCCGCGACTCGTCGACCGTCAGAGTCTTCGGCTGGATGTCTGCGGGGAAGAGTAGAACCGTGGGCGAGTCCGCCGCGACGTGGATCTCGGGCGGGGGCTCGTCGGGTTTGCCGACGACCGCGACGGGCCGCTCTCGCTTCGCACGGCTGCTCAATGGTAGCTCTCCCCGTGCCGCAGCTCCCCACAAGACCGCGAGCACAAGGGCCAATCTAGCAGGTTGGCTCAAAGGTGGGTGACCTCCTGAATTGGGCGAACGGTAGCAGGTTCTGCGAGCGCGCAGGGGCACCGCAGACCAGCTCAGGAAGCCCCACCCGAGCCGTTAGCTTCGTCACGACGTGACTGCGAGCCGCATCCTTGACCGCGGCTCAGCCACTTCATCGAGGTGAAGGCGCGGAAAGCACTGGCGCTTACTGGGAACCTGGAAGCGATGCTGCTCTATGTACGCCTGTATGGTGGGCACATGGAGCTGTGGCTCCGCCCCCTTGAAGAGGGGCCGACAGATGAAATCCTTGATGACCCGCATCGGCCTTCCTGCCTCCGTCCTGACAGGCGTGACCGTGCGGGAACTGCTCGAGCTGATCCTCGAAAAGTACCGCTGGTTCCGTCCTGCTCGCTGCGGGTTTGCGACCCTGGACACGCCGCTGGATCCGGAGCATCTCGACTACGGCCGGCTCGTGGCCATCTATGAAGAGCTGCGGGCGCTCACCGTGGCTGGGCCAACGGACAAGGACTTCCTCTTGCTGGTGTCCGCGAAAGCTCCAGACTCTCCTTTCGCGGGGACTCTCACTTGGATGACCTCTGCTTCCGTAGCCGCCCAGCAGACCTAGCGAGACAGGCACCTGCGCGAGGTGGTGGAGGTCATGCGACGGCTCGATGCACCACTCGCGGTCTCTGCCCTCAAAGAAGACTTCAAGGGGAAGACCCAGCGCTGGGTTCAGGACAACGCAGGAGAGACGCTTACCTTTACCGTGAGCGACTACAGCGAGGGGCTCGCGGGACTGCTCTGGCGCAACTTCTTCGGCCCGCCCTTCGTCCACATGTTTGGCGCCCGCCTGAACGCACTGCCCGCCCAGTTCAAGCAGAACCTTGGCGAGGACATCGTCCTCGTGCAGCCCTACGAACTTCCCACCCAGGCAGGTACACCCGAGGCCACAGCGGTCGAGCGTCAGCTCATCTCGCACCTGGGCCCCGAGTGCTTCTACGACCCCGAGCGCCACCTCAAACCAGGACGGCGCCCTGAGTTGAAACCGCTCCCCTAGCGACCGGGCTGCCCCAGCCCCGCGGACTGCACCACGGGCACCTTGCTGGGACGCCCGTAGAGCAGCTGGTAGGTGTTGTACGAGCGCAGCACGCGCTTGATGTAGCCGCGCGTCTCGGCGATCGGCACTTCCTCCACCCACGCGTCCAGCGGCACGCCCTTGCGATCGGAGCGCCAGCGGTTCACCGCCCCCGCCCCCGCGTTGTAGCTGCCCACCGCGAACGGGGTGTTCCCGTTGAACCGCTTCACCAGCTCGCCCAGGTGGTGCGCCCCCAGGCGGATGTTCACGTCCGGCTGGTACAGCGAGTCGACGCTGAAGCGCTTGATCTTCAACTGCGCCGCCGTCGCCTTCGCCGTGGCCGGCATCAACTGCGTGAGCCCCATCGCCCCCGCCCACGAGAGCGCCTTCGGATCCAGCGCGCTCTCCTCGCGCATCAGCGCCTGGAGCAGATCCGGCTCCACGCCCGCATCCTTCGTGTGCTTCTCGATCAGCTCCCGGTACGCGTTCGGATAGGCGATCTCCCACACCGGCCGCGTCCTCGGCGTAATCCGACCGCCCAGGTCCCTGCGCAGCGCCACGCGCGCCACCGCGTGCGCGGCGCGCTCGTCTCCGGCCATGGACAGCAGATGGACCAGCAGCCGCACCGCCTCGGCCGGCTGCCCGTTGCGGTTCACCGCCAGCAGCTCCGAGGCCACCGCCTCCGGGAACCCCAGGCGCAGCAGCTCCACGCCCGCCAGGAAGTGCGGATCCTTCTCCATCACCGTCCCGGCGTGCATCGGCCAGGGGCTCTCGGCCGGCTCGGAGAAGATGAGCTGCGGGGCAAGACGCGCCAGCCGCTCCTTGTCCACCTCGCCCAGCTGCGCCCGCGCCATCAGCCCGTAGTAGGTGGCCGGGTGCTCCACCGCGATCTTCTCGAAGAGCGCCACCGCCCCCGTCACGTCCCCGCGCTCCTGCAGCGTCCGCGCCCGCCAGTACTGGGCGCGCTCCACGTCATACGTCTCGTCCGCGTCCGCGAAGCGCTTCTCGATCCGTTCCAGGATGGCCACCCCGCCATCCGGCGCCCCCGAGGTGCGGGCAATCCAATACGCCTTGAAGAGCGCCTCGCCCAGGAAGTCCCCCTGGGAGTAGTTGCGCTCCAGCTCCTCCAGCCGCGCCTGCGCCTGCGCCGGCTGCTCCGTCTTCACGTACAGGTCCGCCGCGTAGAAGAGCGCGTCATCCGCGAACGAGTGGCCGGGGAACTCCCGCGCCAGCCGCTCGTACGTCTCCGAGCCCCGCCGCTGGTCCACGATGGAACGCGACGAGCCCAGCACGTACAGCGCCCGAGGCAGCAGGTCCGCGTCCTGGCACTTGTCCACCACCGCGCTCAGCGTGCCGATGGCGGCCGTGTGCTGGCGCTCCTTGCGCAGGCCCTTGCCGTAGGCGAAGTGCGCGCGGCAGGCGACCGGATCCGGCAGCTTCAGCCCCGCCAGCAGCGGCTGCAGCACCGCCAGGCCCTGCTTGTTGCGGTGCAGCTCGATGAGCTGCTCGGCGCGAATCACCTGCGCCTCCACCGGCGGCTTGAGCCCCTTGAGCCGGCGCTCGGCCTGCTTCGTCAGCGCCGAGAGCGGATAGCGCGCCCACAACCGCCACAGCGCCTCGCGCTCCTTCTCGCGATCCTTCTTCTCCACGGCGATGTCCGCGGTGGCCATGAGCGCCTCGGCGCCCACGTTGCGGCCGAACATGGGGGCCGGCCGGGACGCCAGCGGCTCCAGCGCTGCCATGGCCCCCGCGTAGTCCTTCTTCTTGCGCAGCACCCGCCCCAGCCCCAGGCGCGAGTCCACGTACAGCTTCGAGTCCTCGGACACGCGCGCCAGCACCGCCGCCGCCTCGTCGAAGCGCCCCAGCGCCTCGAGCGCCACGCCCGCGTGCGTCAGGCACCGGTCCTTCATCGCCGGGTAGTCCTCGGCCAGCTCCGCCATCTCCTTGGCCGCGCGGACATCATCCCCGCCCCGCACCGCGCTCAGGGCGCGCAGGTAGCGCACCGGCGGCGAGTTGCCCTCGCCCTCCAGCAGCGTGCGCGCCTTGAGGTAGAAGCCCCGATCGAAGGCCTCCTTGGCCTCCTTCTTCTTGCCCTCGGCGAAGTACGGCGCCAGCTCGTCCAGCCCGTAGGCTCGGCCCTTGGGCGCCTCCACCGGCTTGAGCGGCACCTGCACCACGGGCATCGGGAAGGCCGGGTTGAAGATCTCCACGTACCCGGAGGGCAGCGGCGTCTTCTCCGACTCCGGCACCGGGGCCAGGAGCGCCTCGGAGGGAGCACCGTCCGTGGAGGGCTGGGGCGCGCTCGTGGGCTCGGAAGCCACGGGCTGCGCGGAGGCCAGGGTCGCGAAGGAGGCGAGAGCGATGAACGAGAGGGCGGATTTCATGGGAGGGGGCCGGTGGCCCTGGTGAATGCGCTCGGACACGCCCGAGGACAACGGGAGACGATCGAAAAATTTCCGGACCTGTTCACAGGTTAGACTGTTCTCCCCCACATGGACATTCGAACTCAGAGCGCTGTGTTTGCTTCCTTGGTCGGCCTGGCGCTCGGCCTGTCCATGCTCCTGCGACCAGGCAGGACGCGGGTGGTGACACTGTATTCCGTCTTCGCCCTGACGGTGGCGGGCTACTACCTCTCCCTCTTCTTCACCGGCATCTTCCCCTCCCCCACCTACCCCTGGGTGGCGCGGGTGGCCGTGGGCCTCACCATCCTGCTGGCCTCGGCGGTGCCCTTCACCGCCGTGGCCTTCTTCCTGGAGTTCCTGGGGGTCTCCAAGGGCACCTACATGCTGGGTCGGCGGCTCGCCCTGCTGTCGGCCGTGTTCGGCCTGGCGGTGGCGGTCACCCCCCTGGCCGAGCGCACCTGGGCGCGCTTCGCCATCGGCGTGTGGATCCTGGGCACCCTGCTCACCTCGGTCAGCCTGCTGCTGCACCGCCTGCGCAGCCAGGAGTCGCGAATCGAACGCTTCCGGCTGATGTACCTCGCCATCGGCGCCGGAGCCTCCATCCTCTTCACGGCGCTGGATCTCATCGACCGGCGCTACGACATCCCCCTGCCCCCGCTGGGGCCCATCCTCTCCACGCTCTACCTCTTCTTCCTGGCCCAGACGCTGCTGCGGCTGCGGCTGATGGACCTGCACGAGCTGCTGGGGAAGATCGCCTCGCAGACGGTGCTGGCCATCATCCTCGCCGCCGTCTTCACGGTGCTCACCGCGTGGGTTCAGCAGAACACCTCGCTGTTCATCTTCAACACGGTGGTGGCCGCCTTCGTCATCATCATCCTGATGGAGCCGCTGCGCGTGAAGGTGGAGGAGCGCGTGGTGGCCATCTTCTTCCGCGAACGCTTCGAGCTGCTGCGGGTGCTCAGCGCGCTGCGGGCGCGCATGGCCACCGTCATCGACATCTCCGAGGTGACGCGGATGATGCTCGACGCCATCCACGAGACGGGCCGCGCCACCCACACCTCCGTGTACCTGCTGGCCGAGGACCGGCCGGGCTATCGGTTGTTCGACTCGCGCGGCCCGCCGCCGGAGAACGTGCTGGACACGGCCGCCGCGCGCGGGCTGCTGCTGGCGGCCGCCTCGGGTCAGAAGGCGGTGCTGCTGGAGAACGTGGAGCACCGGCTCCAGGCCCTCAAGCTCCAGGCCGCCGAGGGCAAGCGCCAGCGCGACGAGATCAAACGCCTGCAGGACACCCGCGCCGCCCTGCTGCAGATGAAGGCCGGCATCTCCGTGCCGCTGGTGGGCAACGATCGCGTCATCGGCTTCCTCAACCTGTATGACGAGCGCGTGCCAGAGGCCTACGCCTCGGACGAGATCGCCCTCATCCTCACGGTGGCCGAGCGCCTGGCCACGGTGCTGGAGAACTCCAAGCTCTACGAGAAGATCCGCGAGCGCGACCGCCTGGCGGCCCTGGGCGAGATGGCGGCGGGCCTGGCCCATGAGATTCGCAACCCCCTGGGCGCCATCAAGGGCGCGGCGCAGTGCCTGGACCCCAAGCAACTGCCGGGCGAGGACGGCGAGTTCCTGGAGGTCATCGTCGAGGAGGTGAACCGGCTCAACGGCGTGGTGACGGCGTTCCTCGACTACGCGCGCCCGCTCAAGCAGAACTTCGGGCCCACGGACCTCAACGAGGTGGTGACGCGCACCATGCGCCTCATCCAGAACGACGTGCCCGCGCAGATGGAGCTGGCGGTGCAGTTGGACCTCACGCTGCCGCGCGTGGACGCGGACGCCGAGCAGCTCAAGCAGGTGCTCATCAACCTGGTGCAGAACGCGGTGCAGGCCATTGGCGGGGTGGCCGGCCGCATCACCGTCAGCACGGTGAAGCCAGACCGCTTCGGCGATTTCCGGGGCACCCCCGAGTTCGTCGAGGTCCACGTCTCCGACACCGGGCCGGGCATCCCCTCCGACCAGCACCCGCACATCTTCGTGCCCTTCTTCACCACCAAGCAGAAGGGCACCGGCCTGGGGCTCGCCATCTGCCAGCGCATCGTCAAGAACCACGGCGGCAACATCTCCGTGCAGAGCCGGCCCGGCGAGGGCTGTACCTTCGTCATCCGCATGCCCGCGCTGCCCGCGGAGCAACCCCCGGTGGAGCGCCCCCCCACGGAGGGTACGCCCTTCCCCGCCACCCGGCCCTCCGCCGCCCTCCCGCTCCCCCCCATGGAGGTCCAGGAAACCCCTCCTCCCAAGGCTCCCGAGCCCAAGTCGAAGCGGGACCGGAAGCGAAAGGCGGGCTGAAGCACAATGAAACGCTGTGAGTCGTGGCCGAACAACACACGTATGAGGTAGAAACGGGCCCAAGCCCGGAGAGCCGCATGAGCAAGCCCATTCAAGTCCTCCTCACCGACGATTCGCCCACGATGCTCCAGGTCCTCACGCGCTTGCTGTCCGCGCAGCCCGACGTGAGCGTCGTCGGCACGGCACGCGACGGAGAGGAGGCCGTGGCGCTGGCGCGCTCGCTCAAGCCGGACGTGATTACGCTGGATGTGCAGATGCCCGGCATGGACGGCCTGGGCGCCACCGAGCGCATCATGGCGGAGACGCCCTGCCGCATCCTCATGGTCTCCGGCGCGCCGGACACGGACCTGTCCTTCCGCGCGCTGCAGGCCGGCGCCCTGGAGGTCATCGCCAAGCCGCAAGGTGCGCCCGAGGACGTGGCGCGCTTCGGAGTACGACTCCTGTCGGCCATCCGGTTGCTGGCCGAGGTACCCCTGGTCACCCAGCGGAACGAGGGGCGCTCCACCGCGCCGACGCTGACGCCCGGCACGCGCGTGGCGGGCTTCGGCCTGGTGGCCTCCATTGGTGGACCCACGGCGCTCGCCTCGCTGCTGTGGCTGCTGCCGCGCAGCCTGCCCTACCCCCTCTTCATCGCCCAGCACATCACCCCGGGCTTCACGGTGGGCCTGCACCGCTGGCTCTCCTCGCTCTCGCCCCTGCCGGTGGAGATCGCCCGCGCCTCGGAGATGCCCAAGCCGGGCACCGTCTATCTGGCGCCCGACAGTCACCACCTGCGCGTCGGCATGCAGGGCGAGTTCGTCATTGAACGCGCCTCGGGCAGCACCTTCCCCTCGGGAGACTTGCTGCTGGCCTCCATGTCGCGGGCCTTCGGGGCCCAGGCCGGGGGCGCGGTGCTCAGCGGCATGGGCGAGGAGGGAGCCGTGGGGCTCAACGCCATCCGCCGCGCCGGTGGCCTCACCTTCGCGCAGGATCCCGAGACGTGTCTGGTAGCGGGCATGCCGGAGGCGGCGCTGCGCAACAAGGCCACCGAGCACCGGGTCTCCCCCGAGGCCCTGGCCACCGTGCTGCGCGCGCTCGAGGGTGTCCCACCTGCACCTCCCTCTCCGCAGGGGATGTAATCTTCCCGGCTACTCCCATACGGTAAGCTCCGCCAAGAAGCATTTGGCGGATTATCGAGGGAAACCATGAGCCAGACGATCCGGGTCCTCCTCGCGGATGACTCCCCCACCATGCTGAAGATGTATCTGGGGTTGCTGGCCATGGCGCCGGAGATCCAGATCGTCGGCACGGCGAAGGATGGCGAGGAGGCGCTGCTGCTGGCGCGCTCGCTCCACCCGGATGTCATTACCCTGGACGTGCGCATGCCGCGCATGGATGGGATCGAAGCCTCTCAGCGCATCATGGCCGAGGCGCCCAGCCGCATCCTGGTCATCTCCGGCGCGGTGGATGCGGAGATGTCCTTTCGCGCGCTGCAGGCCGGCGCCCTGGAGGTCATGCCCAAGCCGCGCGCGGGCAAGGAGGGGCTGGTGCTGTTCGGCACCCGGCTGGTGCAGGTCATCCGCTCCATGGCGGATGTGCCGCTGGCCCAGAACCGGACCCTGGCCAGCGCGCCCACGCCCGCGGCGCCGCTCAAGGGCGGGCGGGTGGATGGCTTCGGGCTGGTCGCGGCCACGGGTGGGCCTCCGGCGCTGTGCATGGTGCTGTCGCTGCTGCCGCCCAACCTTCCGTATCCCATCTTCATCGCCCAGCACGTCTCCGAGGGCTTCACCACGGGGTTCTGCCAGTGGCTCTCGGCGGCCTCGTCGCTGAGGCTGGAGGTGGCGCAGTCGGGCACGCGTCCTCACCGCGGCCACGTGTACCTGCCGCCGGATGGACACCAGATGCAGGTGCTGCCCACGGGCGAGCTGCGCGTGGAGCCCGTGCAGGGCACGCCCGCGATGCTCGGCGACACGCTGCTGAGCTCGCTGGCGCGCGTGTACGGCAACCGGGCCGGTGGCGCGGTGCTCACGGGCATGGGCTCGGATGGTGCGGCGGGGCTGGTGGCGATCCGCCGCGCGGGTGGCCTCACCTTCGTGCAGACGCCGGAGAGCTGTGTGGTGCCGGGCATGCCCGAGGCGGCGCTGCGGGGCGGAGGCACCGACGTGGTGCTGTCGCTCGAGCAGATGGCCGCGGCGCTGCGCTCTTTCTCGGGCGCTGTCTCCCAAAGCACCCTTCCGCCGAACTGAACGCGCGCCGAGCGTTCTCGGGTGCGAGACGGTGTGAGTTCCTCGCCCCTTCACCCCGGATTGTGTCGTAAAGCCCAACCTAATGAGTAGGTCCGAGGGAATCCGGATGATACAATCCGTCACGTAGGCTTTGTGACAATTCTCTGTCCCTGAGCTTCAGCGACCCTCCGAGGTGCACGTGAACAAGCCCATCAAGATCCTCCTCGCGGATGACTCTCCCACCATGCTGAAGATGTTCTCCGGGCTGCTGGCCCCTGCGTCGGACATCCGCATCGCCGGCACGGCGCAGGATGGGGCGGAAGCGTTGACGCTGGCGCGCTCGCTCAAACCGGACCTCATCACCCTGGACGTGCGCATGCCGCGCATGGATGGGATCGAAGCCTCTCAGCGGATCATGACGGAGGTGCCGAGCCGCATCCTCGTCATCTCTGGCGCGGTGGACGCGGAGATGTCCTTCCGCGCGCTGCAGGCCGGTGCCCTGGAGGTCATGCCCAAGCCCACGCCGTTGAACGGAGGCATCTCGAGCTTCGGCACGCAGCTCATCAGCACCATCCGCTCCATGGCGGGGGTGCCGCTCACGCCCCGCAGGCCCATCATCGCGCCTCCGGGCCCGCCGCCGGTGCTGCGCGGGGGGCGGGTGAACGGCTTCGGGCTGGTGGCGGCCACGGGTGGGCCGCCGGCGCTGGCGATGCTGCTGTCGCTGCTGCCGCCGACGCTGCCCTACCCCGTGTTCATCGCGCAGCATGTCTCGGTGGGCTTCACCTCGGGGTTGCGCCAGTGGCTCTCGGCGGCCTCGCCCCTGCCGATCGAGGTGGCGCGCACGGGCATGCGGCCCCAGGCGGGCTATGTGTACCTGCCGCCGGACGGGCACCAGATGCAGGTGCTCATGTCGGGCGAGATGCTCGTGGAGCCGATCTCGCCGCTGCACGGCACCCTGGGGGACGCGCTGCTGCACTCGCTGGCGCGGGCGTACGGCAACCGGGCGGGCGGCGCGGTGCTCACGGGCATGGGTTCGGATGGGGCGACGGGGCTGCTGGCGATCCGGCGAGCGGGGGGGCTCGCGTTCGCGCAGTCACCGGACAGCTGTGTGGTGCCGGGCATGCCCGAGGCGGCGCTGCGCAACGGCGCCGCGGAGTCGAGCCTGGCGGTGGATGGGATGGCCTCGGCCCTGCGCGCGCTCTCGGGGCCGCTGCCCACGGTGCCGCTGCACCGCAGCTGAGCTCCGGGCGCGGAGGGTGCGGGTGGGCTACGCTGCGCGCCCTCCTTCTCGCGCGGAGTCGCCATGGCTTCCTGTCCCTTCTGCTACGGAACGCTGCTGCCCACCTTCTCCAATGGGCTCCAGCGGGAGAAGTGTGGCCGGTGCTCGGCGCTGTGGTTCGAGGGTGAGGCGCTGGCGAAGGTGATGGGAGGCTCGGCCACGGATGCGCTCATCGCGCGGGCTCGGGGCAAGCATGGCCAGTGCAAGGGCTGCAAGGAACCCTTGGAGTACGTTCCCCAGTGCTCGAAGTGCGGCCATGCCGCGCCCACGTGTCCCCATTGCGGCACGGCGCCGCTGTCGGTGGCGGTGGTGCATGGCATCGAGGTGGACGTCTGCCCCGACTGCCGAGGCGTGGCGCTGGACAAGGGCGAGCTGGAGCACCTGCAGCAGGAGGCCGAGCAGGAGCGCGACGGCGGGCTGGATCTGAAGCCGAAGCTCGAGCCCCAGAATCTGCAGAAGCCGCAGTGCATGACGTGCAAGCGCAAGCTCAAGCTGGAGCACGCCTTCGTGTACGACACGCGGCTCTACTGCGGGAGCTGCGCGCCACAGGGCTCGGCGCCGTACAGCGTGGAGCTGGCCCGCGCCAGCCCGAGCCTCCAGCCCACGGTGGGCACCTACCTGCAGGGAGGCGGCGGGTGGACAGCGGCGGATCCCATCTCGTACGCCATCGGCTGGCTCTTCTCGAGCATGTTGGACTGACACACGGACCTCCAAGTCACGCTAGAGAGCGAAGTACGGGATCACGGTCTGGGACGCAGGTCGCGGGCCCCTCGTCTCGGCGCGGGGCCCCCCGTCAGCGGACGGGTCCTCCCGCGCCGGCCGTCCCGCTCTCCCTCGGCTCACAGGCTCCTTTGACTCGCTAAACCTGTCCGGTTGTCAGACAGGTTTGGACGGCCCCGCGCCTGACCTCCTATGTCGGATGCGTTCCCGCATACCCATGAGGTAGGATGACCTCCTGACCCTCGAGGCCCTCCGCATGTCCCCCGCCCCTGACTCGAACAGCACGGCTCCGCAGGACGTGCGCATCGGCTCCTGGCGGGTGCTCCGATACGTCGACAGGGGCAGCTATGGCCTGGTCTACCGCGTCGAGCACACCGAGGGAGTCCCCTCTGGCATCCACGCGCTGAAGGTGGCCATCTCTCCGGGAGATGCGCGCTTCGCTCGCGAGAAGGCCCTGCTCTCGCGCATCCACCACCCCAACGTACCGAGGCTGCATGATGCGGGTGAGTGGACCGACCCGCATGGCCGGCACTTCCCCTACCTCGTGATGCAATGGGTGGAAGGTACCCCGCTCTACAAATGGGCTCCCCAGGGCATGCTCACCTCACGTCAGGCGCTGCGCCTGCTGGCCCAGGTGGCCCGCGCGCTCCAAGCCACCCATCCGCATGGCGTACACCGCGATGTCAAGGGTGACAACGTACGGGTGAGCGCCGAAGGCCATGCCGTCCTGCTGGACTTCGGCGCCTGCTGGTACCCAGGCGCTCGCCCCCTCACCGACACGGCCATTCCCCCAGGCACCGAACCCTACCGCAGCCCTCAGTTGTTGCGCTTCCGTGCCAGGTTCCGCGGGGACCCCGAGGACCCCTACCTCTCCTGCCCGGAGGATGACATCTATGCTCTGGGGGTGATGGCCTACCGCCTCGTGACTGAACGCTACCCACCGCCTCGCCCTGACCCGGATTGCCATGACGCTCCGGAGCGTCCACGCCCTGCGCGGCCGTTGGCTCCGAGTGAGTGGGCCACGGTGGCCCTGGTGCTGGACCGCCTCATCCTGCGCATGCTCTCCGACGAGCCCCAAGCGCGAGGCACCGCAGAGCAGTTGGCCCAGGAGATGGAAGAGGCCGCTGCCAGCGCGGAGCCAGCGTTGGACAGGCCCATCACCCTGGACCCGTGCCAGGTGAAGACCGAGCGTGCCCGCAGGCCTGGTCCCCCGCGCGAGTGGACCCCGCTCCTGCGCCCTCTGCTCCTCGTGGCGCTCCTGGGGATAATGGGAGTGCTGCGCCTGTGGCGGCCTGCTCCGTATCCCCAGGAGTTCCTCCCTGAGCCCCGCCAGGAACCTCAAGAGTCAGGCCGGGATGGGGGCAGCGTGGGCCTGGGCAATACGGCGCTGGCCTCCGCGCTCCCTGGCGGCGTTGACCCAATCGAGTCCCGCGCGGTGAGCCTCGACATGCCCGACCGCCCGATGAAGGGGCAGAAGCGCGCCCCCTGCGACGCTCGTGAGTTCGTGGAGATCAATGGAGGCTGCTGGGTACGCACCAACGATCACAAGCCTCCGTGCTTGAAGGATTGGTACGAGTGGAGAGGCAGTTGCTACTGGCCCATCATGATTCGCGAGCGTCTGCCAACCTCCGAGGAGCCATGAGCCCTACCCTCATGGTGACGTCCGATTCTGGCGAGCGCCCCGCGAAGTGATGCGGTAACTCCACTCCATGGCACCCCACGTCCTCCTCGATCAGGACCTCTGTTACCGCGCCCTCACGGGGCGGGACGCTCGGTTCGACGGGCGCTTCTTCGTCTGCGTCAAGACGACCCGGATCTACTGCCGCCCGGTGTGCCCCGCACGAACTCCAAAGCGGGAGAACTGCATCTTCGTTCCGAGCGCGGCCGCCGCCGAAGCCCTGGGCTATCGCTCGTGTCTGCGCTGCCGTCCAGAGACCGCACCGGGTACTCCCGCATGGGCTGGAAGCGAGGCCAGCGTGGCTCGGGCCCTCAGGTTGATCGAAGAAGGCGCTCTCGATGAGGGCTCCGTCGAGTTGCTCGCCACGCGCCTCGGCATCGGTGCCCGGCAGCTTCACCGCCTGTTCGTGCGCCACCTCGGCGCAAGCCCTCAGGCGGTCGCCAGCAATCGTCGGCTCCTGGTGGCCAAGCAGCTCATCACCGAGACCGAGCTGCCACTAAGCGAGGTGGCCACCGCCGCGGGCTTCCAGAGTCTTCGCCGGTTCAATGACGCCGTGCGCACCGTCTACAAGCGCAGTCCGAGCGAGCTGCGCCGGGGTTCCAAGGTCACCGAAGCCCAGGCCTCTGCTGCCATCTGCCTGCGCCTCGGCTACCGCCCGCCGTTCGACTGGAATCGCATGCTGGCCTACCTCAGCGGCCGCGCCATCCCAGGCGTCGAGGAAGTCACCGAGGAGACCTACCGCCGGACCTACCGGCTCGGTGACAGCACCGGTACGATCGAGGTGGCGAATCAGCCCGCACGGAACGCCCTGTCGGTTCGAATCGAGGGAGCCGGCCCACTGCCCGTGCGCCAGATCGTGGCGCGCGTGCGCAGGCTGTTCGATCTGGATGCGGACCCCGCGGCAATCACTGCTGCACTCGGAGGCGATCCCATCATTGGCCCTCGCCTCACCCGAGCGCGCGGCATACGTGTCCCGGGTGCGTTCGATCCGTTCGAGCTGGCGATCCGCGCCGTCCTGGGCCAGCAGGTCTCCGTAAAGGGCGCGACGACGCTCTCGGGGCGCGTGGTCCAGCGCTGTGGCACACCGCTCGCCGCCGCGCGCAACGGACTCACCCACCTCTTCCCTACGCCGGAGGCGCTGGCCCAGGCGGATCTGTCGGCCCTCGGGCTCACCACCGGGCGCGCCCAGACATTGAAGGGCCTGGCGGCCGCCTGTGCCTCGGGTGCCTGCGAGCTGAAGCCGGGCACGAGCCTCAACACCAGCGTCGCCCAGCTCGTCACCCTTCCAGGAATCGGCGAGTGGACAGCCCACTATGTCGCCCTGCGCGCCCTGGGTGAACCCGATGCCTTTCCCACCGCCGATCTCGGCCTGCGCAAGGTCGCGGGCGGAGGCGTACCCATTGCGCCTCGTCTCCTCGAACAGATGGCGGAGGCCTGGCGCCCCTGGCGCGGCTACGCGGCGCTGCTGCTCTGGACGGAGCCGATGCTCGACCCCGCCGTGAGCTCCGCCGCCTGATCTCGGAGGACCGAACGTATGAAGCTCCGCATGACCCCTGAACTGGCCACCACGCGCCTCGATACCCCCATCGGCGAGTTGCGGCTCGCGGCGAGCCCTGAAGGCCTCGTCGCCGTGCTCTTCCCCATCGACCCCAATGAGCTGCCGGCGGCCCAGGGCTCCGCGCGCGCCCGTGCGCACCTCTCCGCCGCCTGCACGGCGCTCGAGGAGTATTTCGCCGGCCGCCGAGAGACCTTCGAGGACCTGGCACTCGCGCCGAACGGCACCGAGTTCCAGCGGCAGGTCTGGCGGGCCTTGAGCGGCATCCCCTTCGGCGAGACGACCAGCTACGCCAGCATGGCGACACGCATCGGGCGCCCGAAGGCGGTGCGCGCGGTCGGGCTCGCCAACGGGCAGAATCCCCTGCCGATCATCGTGCCGTGCCATCGCGTGATCGGCTCCAACGGCGCGCTCACCGGCTTTGGCGGAGGACTCCCCACCAAGAAGTGGCTCCTGGAGTTCGAGGGTGCGCTGCCTACCGAGGCTTCCGGGCAAGGTACACGGGCCAGGAGTCCCTCAAGCGCGAAGGCACGTATCCACGCAGGCGCCGCACCTGGAAACCCGCGCCCGTCAGCCGCTCGGTGATGGCCGCGGGTGGGTACAGGCGCAGCGTGTGGTGCTCCTCGCTGCGGCGGTAGCGCGAGCCGATACGGCGAAAGAGCACGATGTCGCGCGTGAGGCGCGTGCCCGCTCGGTTCTCCTCGGCGCGCAGGTACAGGTTCCAGTCCGGGCGATCCCAGAAGGTCTGCCGAACCTGCCCCTGCCCGATCCGCCCAGGCCCGGCGACGTCACTCAGGAGGAAACCTCCGGGCTCGAGCGCCCCGTGGATGCCGCGAAACAGCCGGGAGAGCGCGGCGGGAGTGCTCCTCGGATCGAAGACGTAGTTGAAGGGCTCGCCGATGGCCGTGACGGCGACACACGGCGGGAAGTCCATGTCGAGCAGTGAGCCCCGCCGGAAGGTGGCTCGGGGCGCGTTCCGAGCGGCAAGGCGCAGCATGTCCGGCGAGAGGTCCACGCCAAGCACGTCATAGCCCGCCTCCGTCAGCGCGCGAGCGAGGATGCCGCTGCCACAGCCGAGATCCACGATCAGCCCGCGGCGGAGCCCGACCCTCCGCAACGCCCCCAGCACCACTGGCGCCGCGTCACGAGCCAAATGCCCGAAGGCGTCATGATGCACATAGGCAAGATCCCGCGCATACGCGGTCGGCGGTTCGTGGCGCATGGACCCACTGTAGCCCTCACCCCTTCCGCGCCGCCGTAGCCCTCTGGGGTTACCGTGAATTCACATCTCTCACGATGAGAGTCTTTGGCGATTTTCCCTGGCTTGAATCAATCACATCTCAAGCAACAGCGGAATTTTCTCGTATCAATTCACGAGAATGTGTTACGAAACCGTCTCATGGCTGAGCGCACGCAGACGCGAGCGACGGCCACAGAGGGGGAGTTTCCACATATGTCGAGCATGACTGTCGCGGCGCGAGGCCTCGCGCTGTTGGCCGTGGTGTGTCTGGGCTGCAATGTACCCGGAGCTGACGCAGTTGACGCACCCACGCCGTCCACCCGAAAGCAAGCCCTGGATAGCCCGCAGGTCCTCAACCACGACTCGCCCTTCCGCTACGGCCACCTGACGTGGCGCACGGTGGGCCCGCGGACGGCGGAGTTCTCGATCATCAACGCGTTTCGCCGCGTCTACCCGGGCAGCGGCCCGGACGGGCTCGTCGTCACCGGCGACACCTTCGTGGAGTACTCCGGCTACACGACCCTGTGCTTCGGCGACAACTCCTGCAGCGTCGGGCTGACGTACGAGGTCACCCGCCACAGCGTGGAGGAGGACTGGGTCATCGCCCGGGCGATCACCTCCAACCAGCCGCAGCGACAGCCAGGCACCGGTGTCACCGTGTTGGAGACCGAGCCCAACAACACCCTGGCCACCGCCAACCTCATGCAGTTGGGAGATGACTACTTCAGCAACATCGGCCTCTCCGGAGAATCGGACTATGTCCGCTTCTCCCTCTCGCAGCGCACGAGCCTCGAGCTGCGCACCTCCCTGGTGACGCTGAGGGACTCGTATCTGTACCTGTACGACAGCACCGGGTTGCTCCTGGCCGCTGACGACGATGGCGGCGGCGGGCTCAACTCCCTCATCACCATCACCCTGGACGCGGGCACGTACTACATCCGAGCGGCGGGCTTCAGCTCCAACACCGGCCAGCAGTACGTCCAGCTCCGGGTCATCGCAGCCCTGCCCCCCAGGCCCATCACCCATACCTACGCCTCGGACGGGCCCTTCACGGCCTCCATCGATGGCTGCTGCCGCATTCCCACCCTCAGCAACCCGGGCAGCAGCTTCAGGGTCCAGACGCAGGTGCGCTTCAGCCCCTCCAACAGCTCACCGGTGAGCACTCTGTCGCCCGTCGTGGACGCCCCGTCCAACACATCGGGATTCAGCTTCCCGATTCCCGCTACGGACGCCGAGGGAGATCAGCTCAGCTTCCGTCTGGCCACCAACGACGAGAGCTCCCTCTACAACCCTCCTCCCGGCATGACGGTGAGCAGCACGGGACTGGTGCGCTGGAACACGGTGGGGACGACGCCGGGGCAGTTGTGGGCCGTGCAGGTCATCATCGAAGAGCGCCGCAACGGCGTGCTCATCGGCTCGAGCGCGGTGGACTTCCTGGTGCGGATCGCCACTTCCGGGGGCACGGGGCCCACCTGCGTACCTCCGTCCCAGACGAGCTACACCCTCAGCGTGGGCCAGCAGGTGCATTTCACCATCGGCACCCAGGATCCGACTCCAGGGGACACGCTGAGGCTCTCCGTCAGTGGCGCTCCCTCGGACGCGTTCATGCAGCCGTTCCTCCCGCTGCAGGGCCCCAGTGGCATCGCTACCCACTTCTCCTGGGTGGCCCCCGAGGTGGCCGCGGGCCTCACGTTCCCGGTGCGCTTCACCGTCACGGACTCACTGGGCCAGTCGAGCCACTGCACCGTGAGCATCACCGTCGAGTCGCCCAGCAACCCGCCGCCCGTGGCGAACGCGGGCTCGGACCAGCGGGTCTCCGAGGGCTCCACGGTGACGCTGGATGGCAGCGGCTCGAGCGATCCGGACGGACAGGCGCTCACCTACCAGTGGCTCCTGTTGAGCAGCACGGGCCCGGAGGTGACGCTGTCTTCCCCCACCTCGACTACCCCGAGCTTCACCGCGAGCGATGACGGGCTCTACACCTTCCTGCTCACGGTGACCGACAGCGAGGGAGCCACCGACTCCGCCACCGTCGTCGTGTACGTCAACAACGTGATGCCCCAGGTGAGCGCCACCGGCGGGCAGCTCGATGAGGGCGAGGTGTTCACCTCCTCGGGCACCTTCACGGACCCGGGCGCCGACTCCTGGACCGCCATGGTGGACTATGGCGACAACACGGGCTGGCAGCCGCTGGAGTTCGCCAACGGCACCTTCACCCTGAGCCACCGGTACCTCGACGACAACCCCTGGGCCCCTCCCGAGGAAGACTTCTTCCAGGTGCAGATCCTCATCACGGATGACGACGGCGCCCAGGGCACCGTCGAGGTGCTGGTGAACGTGCGCAACGTCGCGCCGGTGTTCGTGAACCTGCCCAGCCTCGAGACCCAGGAGGGAGAGGTGCTCACCGCGACGCTCACCATCACCGATCCGGGCACGGACTCCTGGTGGGCCTGGGTGGACTGGGGCGATGGCTACGGCGAGTCGCTGTGGATCTACGACGGGCAGCTCCCCCTCGAGCACGTCTACGGCCGAGCGGGCACCTATCCGATCCAGATCACGCTCCAGGATGAGGATGGCGGCTCTACGACGGTCGAGCTCCCGGTGGTGGTCCACAACGTGGCGCCCATCATCGTCGATCTGTCGGGGTTCCACGTGGACGAGGGCTGGTATTCGGAACTCAGGGGCTTCTTCTTCGACCCGGCCTGGGATGACACCTTCACGCTCACCGTGGACTGGGGCGATGGCACCGGGGAGCAGCCCATGGAGGCCTGGAACCACGAGTTCTGGAATGCGCACCTCTACGCCGACAGCGGCACCTACCAGGTGACCGTCACCGTCACCGACAGCTCGGGAGGCGTGGGGACCGCCACCGTACCCATAGTCGTCCGAAACGTGGCGCCCTGGGTGTACGCCACCGAAGGCTATGGCGAGGAGGGCGGCCCCACCACCCTCTGGGGCTACCTCTACGATCAGGGGTACCAGGACACGTGGATGGCCACGGTGGACTGGGGCGATGGCACCGAGCCCCAGACACTGGAGGTCTTCAACCAGACCGACTTCGACCTGACCCATGTGTACGCCAACAGCGGCTGGTACCCCGTGACGATCACCGTCACGGATGACGAGGGCGGCCAGGACTCCACCACGACCTGGGCCTACGTCCAGAACCGCGATCCCCAGGTGACCCTCCCTGAGTTCGCGGAGAGCATCGAGGGCAGCACGGTGCGGCTCGAGGGCACCTTCACCGATCCGGGCGTGGAGAGCTGGACGGGCATGGTGGACTACGGCGACGGCACGGACTGGCAGCCCGTGGGGCTGGACGGCAAGTCCTTCACCCTGGAGCACGTCTACGCCAACAGCGGCTGGTACTGGGTGAACCTCTACATCCAGGACAGCGACGGGGGATGGGGCTGGGCCTCCATGAACGTGAGGGTCCACAACGTGGCCCCCGAGCTGAGTCCCCTGGAGGGCGGGGAGATTCCCGAGGGCGGGACGTTCGTCACCTCGGGCACCTTCACCGACGTGGGCCAGGAGTCCGACTGGTCCATCTGGGTGGACTACGGCGGCGGCGGCTGGGAGCCGGTGCAGCGCGAGGGCAACGGCTACACGCTGGCCTTCACCTATCCGGAGGACGGCGTCTACACGGTCACCGTCATGATCCAGGATGACGAGGCGACGGTGACGACCAGCACCCAGGTGGTGGTCCACAACGTGGCCCCGGTGGTGACCGCCGAGGGCGGCACGATCGATGAGGGCACCCCGTTCTACACGACCTTCTTCATCTTCGATCCGGCCACCTGGTGGGACGACTGGTCAGCCCAGATCGATTACGGCGATGGCTCGCCCGTGGAGACGCTCCTCGATGCCTATGGCGACAACCTCTGGGTCTACCACGAGTATCAGGACAGCGGGACCTACCCGCTGACGGTCACCATCACGGATGATGAGGGCGGCGTCGGCACCCGCACCGTGCTCGTGGAGGTCCTCAACGTCGCGCCCAGCGTGGTGGACTTCTCGCAGAGCAGCGAGGTCTCCGAGGGCGCCGTGTACACCGCCCATGGCCAGATCAGGGATCCGGGACAGGACGCCTGGACGATCACCGCGGACTTTGGCGATGGCTCGGAGCCTCAGCCGATCGATCCGACGGGCTACGACGGCACCTTCACGGCCTCCCATGTCTATGACGACAACGGCCTCTACACGGTGACCTTCACCATCACGGACGAGGACGGCGGGACCACCGCGCACACCGCGCAGGTGTGGGTCCACAACGTGGCGCCCACGGCGACGGCCTCCCATGACTCGCCGCTGTACTGGGGCCTGCCGGTCACCCTGGTGGGCACGGCCACGGATCCGAGCTTCGCGGACACCCAGGCGGGCTTCACCGCCCTGTGGACCTTGGGCGATGGCAGCACGGCCTCGGGCCTGCTCGCGGCCCATGCCTACGCGGCTCCGGGCACCTACCTGGCGCTGGTGAGCGTGGCGGACAAGGACGGCGGCTCCACGGGCACCGGCCTGGCGTCCACCACGGTCACGGTCCAGCAACGGCCAGGCGCCGTCACCTGCGAGGGCACCTCGACGGTGTTCGGCTTCCCGGCGGCCCTGAGTGCGCGGTTCGTGGATGGACTGCCGGGCGCGCAGCTGGGCGGCAGGAGCCTGGCCTTCCGCCTCGGGGCTTCGACAAGCCTCGGCTCGGCCTCCACGGACAACCTGGGCCTGGCCGGTGTGCAGAGCCCGAGCGAGCTGTCGCCGGGCAGCCACACGATCACCGTCTCCTTCGCGGGCGACTCGCACTACGCGGCGGCCGAGGCCACCTGCACGCTCACGGTCATCCAGTCCAACGGGAAGATCACCGGTGGCGGCCTGCGCTTCGCCAACCACTCCCGTGGCGGCTTCAACGTGATGCTGAAGAACGGAAGCCCGATCAAGGGCGAGCTGCAGTTCCAGAACGACACTACCTCGTTCCACGCGCGGACGATGACGGTGCTGGGCGTCTCCGCCGACAAGCGGCAGGGCTGGTTCTCGGGGCTGGGCACCGATGGCCGCGCCTTCACCGCCTACGTGGAGGACAACGGCGAGCCGGGCACCTCGGACGTGTTCAAGCTGTGGATCGACGGCGCCCTGGAGACGGGCGAAGGGCCCATCCTCGGCGGCAACATCCAGATCCACTGATCGGATGAGCTGACACAGCCGTGAAGACCGGAGGCACCTCTCGCAAGGCAGCGCGGGAGGTGCCTCGGCGCTTTCTCAGGCTCCCAGCGTGGCGGCGGCCGCCGCGAGCTTCTCCTGGGCCGCCTCCCACTCCATATAGAGCGTCTCCAGCTCTTCCTTGCCGGCGCGGTGCGTGTCCATCAGCGGCTTGGCCCGCGCGAAGTCGTTATAGAGGTCCGGGTCGGCCAGCTGGGCCTCGCGCGTCTTCTGCTCCGCCTCCAACTTGGCGATCCGCTCTTCAATCCGGGCGATCTCCTTCTTGATCGGCCCCTCGACGGTGCTGCGGCGCTGGCGGGCCTCGGCCTCCACCCGCTTGCGATCCTTCTCGCTCATCGCGGCCGTGGCGGCTTTGTCGCCGCCCGCCTTGGCCCGCTCCCCTGCCCCCGCCGCCTCCGCCGCCAGGCGCTGCTGCTCCTGGTGGTACAGGTACTCGTCCAGGTTGCCCGAGTACGGCACCACCTTGCCGTCCAGCACGTCCCACACCTGCGTGGCCAGCCCGTTCACGAACGCGCGGTTGTGCGAGACGAACAGCAGCGTGCCGCCGTACTGCTGCAGCGCCTCGATGAGCATCTCGGACGAGTCGAGATCCAGGTGGTTGGTGGGCTCGTCCATCAGCAGGAAGTTCGAGGGCCGCAGCAGCAGCTTCGCCAGCGCCACGCGCGCCCGCTCACCGCCCGACAGCACGCCGATGGGCTTGTCCACGTCATCCCCCGAGAAGAGGAACGCGCCCAGCACCCCGCGCACGTAGCTCTGCGGTTTGTCGGCCGCCAGCGGCATCACCTCCTCGAGGATGGTGTTGCGCTTGTCGAGCGTGTCCGCGTGGTGCTGCGCGTAGTAGCCCATCACCACGTTGTGCCCCAGCTTCACCTCGCCACTGTCCGGCGCCAGCTCGCCCGCGAGGATCTTCAGGAGCGTCGTCTTGCCCGCGCCGTTGGCGCCAATCACCGCGATGCGCTGGCCCCGCTCCACCCGCGCCTCCAGCCCCGAATACACCACGTGGCTGCCGTAGCTCTTGCGGATGCCCTCCAGCATCGCCACGTCCCGGCCCGAGCGCTCCACCTCCGGGAAGCGGAAATGCACCGTGGAGCGCTCCTCCAGCAGGTGGACCTCCTCCAGCTTCTCCAGCATCTTCGCGCGGCTCTGCGCCTGCCGGGCCTTGGTCGCCTTGGCGCCGAACCGGTCGATGAAGGCCTGCAGCTCGGCGCGACGGGCCTCCACCTTGGCGGCGCGGGCCTTGAGCTGCTCCATCTCGTCGGCGCGCTGGCGCTTGTAGGAGTCGTAGTTGCCCACGTACGTGCGCAGCCCTTCGATCTCCAGCGACAGCACCCGCTTCACCTGCCGGTTGAGGAACTCCCGGTCGTGCGAGATGAGGATCAGCGCCTTGTTCGACCGGCGCAGGAACTCGTCGAACCACGTGAGCGTGGGTACGTCCAGGTGGTTGGTGGGCTCGTCCAGCAGCAACAGGTCCGGATCCTGGAGCAGCAGCCCCGCCAGCGCCGCGCGCATGCGCCAGCCGCCCGAAAGCGCCCCCGTGGGCTTGGCCAGGTCCGCCTCCCGGAAGCCCAGGCCCTTGAGGATGCGCTCGGCGTGGTGCCGGCCGTAGTGCTCCTCGAAGTGGTCCAGCTCCGTGTGCAGGTCCGCCAGCTCCTGGGACAGCTCCAGCTGGGTCTCCTCGTCCGGGGCCTCGGCCAGCTCCTTCTCGGTGCCCTTGAGCCGGGCCTCTAGCGCGTCGCGGCCAGGCACGGTGCTCATCACCGCCTCCACCACGGTGCCGGAGGGCAGGCCCGCCAGCTCCTGGGGCAGGTAACCCACCCGGGCCCCTCGGGCGAAGGTGAGCGTCCCCGAGTCGGCGTGCTGCACGCCCGCGACGATCTTCATCAACGAGCTCTTACCGGTCCCGTTGGCGCCCACCAGTCCCACCCGGTCCTTGGGACCGAGGGTGAAGCTGGCGTCGTCGAAGAGGACCTTCTTGCCGTAGGCGAGGCAGACATCCTGGGCGATGAGGAGGCTCATGGCGGGTGCGGGGTGTAACAGCCCTGAAGGCCTTCGGGAACGTCCAGAATGCCTGCTTGCTCGCTCCCTTCCCCACCTCCCCCTTTGGGCCTCGCGCGCCGGTTGCCTATACTCCGGCCCCAATGGCCTCCCCCTGTCCTCACTGTGGAAGCACCGACGGAGTCGATCACCTGTGCGGCGGCGCCAGCCTGGCGCTGCTGGGCACGGTGCTCGATGGCCGCTACAAGATCGAAAGTGTGCTCGGCCAGGGCGGCATGGGCATGGTCTTCCGCGCCACGCAGACCTCCGTGCAGCGCCCGGTGGCCGTCAAGACGCTCAACCCGGCGCTGGCCGCCGCGCCCACCTTCTTCGAGCGCTTCCGCCGCGAGGCCGAGGTCGCCAGCCGCCTGCGCCACCCCAACGTCATCACCATCTATGACTTCGGCCGCGCCCAGGACAACACCTGCTACTACGTGATGGAGCTCCTGGAGGGCGAGAGCCTCAAGGAGATCGTCAAGCGCGACGGGCCCATGTCCCTGCGCCGCGCGGTGAACATCATGGAGCAGGCCGCGCGCGGGCTGGCGCACGCCCACGCAGAGAACTGCGTCCACCGCGACCTCAAGCCGCACAACATCATGGTGCAGCAGCTCGACGGGAAGGACTTCGTCAAGGTGCTGGACTTCGGCCTGGTGAAGGCCCTGGAGCAGGAGGAGGAAGAGCAGCTCACCTCCACCGGCCAGGTGCTCGGCACGCCGCAGTACATGCCGCCCGAGCAGGCCGGCGGTGAAGTCGTGGATCAGCGCTCGGACCTGTACTCGCTGACGGGCGTCCTCTACTACTGCCTCACCGGCACCTCGCCCTACGGCGCCAACACGGTGCGCAAGGCGCTGACCGCCGCGCTCACGCAGACGGTGCCGCCGGTCAACAGCAAGCGCCAGGGCGCCCCGGTGTCCGCCGAGCTCGATGCCTTCATGCAGAAGGGCCTCGCGCGCGAGAAGGAGGACCGCTTCCAGTCGGCCGAGGAGTTCATCGACGCGATGCTGGACGCGGTGGCGGACCTGTCGCCCGAGCAGATGGACGCGCGGCCCTCGGGTGGGGCTACCGCGCGCGAGGGCGGCAGTGGCAGCCGGCCCAGCGGTGTGTCCGGCGCGCGCAAGAGCCCCGGCAGCGCCAGCAGCGCACGGCCCTCGAAGGCCTCGGCCAACTCCAACCGCAGCGCGCCCTCCAACGTCATCGTCTCCCGGAGCGCCGTGGGCAGCGCTCCTTCCGCCAGCCGGCCCCGCGCCAGCGGCGGGACCTCCCAGCGCGCCCCCGCCCCTCCTCCTCCGGCACCGCCGCCGCCCGAGCCTCCCGCCGGCATGTCCACCGGCATGAAGGCGGGGATCATCGGCGGCGCCCTGCTCCTGCTCCTCGGGGGCGGCGCGGTGGTGGTCCTGAGGCCGGGTGGCTCCGAGTCCACCGCGACGACGCCCACGCAGGTGGTGGAGGTCCCTCGCGAGCAGCCCGTGCGGCCGGCTCCGACGAAGCCTCCCCCCGAGACGCCGCAGCCCTCGGCGCCGACCATCAGCCCGACCGTGGCGGTGAAGATCAACTCCTCCCCTTCGGGCGCCGGCATCTTCAACGAGGAGGGCACGCAGATCGGCACCACGCCCACCTCGCTGGTGCTCTCGCGCGACAAGACGCACAAGCTGAAGCTCCAACTCCAGGGCTACCAGGACGCGGAGCGGCCGTTGAACCTCGGCTCCGTGGCGGACAACTCCGTGGTGGTGGACGTGCCGCTGTCGCCCGTGCGCACCGCCACCCCAAGCAAGCCCAAGCCCCCCAAGCAGGGCGGCGGCGACAAGTCGGACATCACCATCTTCGAGTAGTCCGAGCCGGGCGCCGGGCCCTCTCCCGCCTGGTCGCTCAGCTGCACGACGAGGTCGTTTGAGCGCAAAATGCCCAAGGATTTCGGGCGTTTGCACATGGGAGGAAGCGAGCCAATTTACCCCTGAGCCCTCGCCGTTACACTCGGAGGGCCCGGGGACCCGATGCTCTCGCCTTCCCAGATCACCTTCCGCGAAAAGACCATCACCGATCCGCACGAGGCGGCCGACTCGCCACGCCGTCCGGAGCGCGAGGCGCTGCTCCAAGCGCGCATCAAGGATCTCAAGCTCCACCTGAAGGGCACGGCCCTGGAGCGGCACATCCAGCAGCTCTACGGCGAGCTGGAGGCCAAGGGCATCTCCTTCCGGCCCGAGTGCTACCTGTCGGATCAGTGGGGCTGCCCCTCGGGGGTGCCGGTCATCGGCCTGCCCTTCTACCTGGCGGACCCTCGGCTGCACACGCTGGAGGCGGAGCTGGGCGGCGACGCGGAGACGGAGCGCGAGATCCTCATGTACCTGCGCCACGAAGCCGGGCACGCGTTCAACTACGCCTACCGCCTCTATGACACCGAGGAGTGGCGGAAGATCTTCGGCGACTACTCCAAGCCCTACCACGACGACTACAAGCCGCGGCCGTTCAGCCGCAAGTACGTGGTGCACATCTCCGGCTGGTACGCGCAGAAGCACCCGGACGAGGACTTCGCGGAGACGTTCGCGGTGTGGCTCACGCCGGGAATGGACTGGGCCA
Organism: Hyalangium ruber; assembly: GCF_034259325.1. Lineage (NCBI taxonomy): Bacteria > Pseudomonadati > Myxococcota > Myxococcia > Myxococcales > Archangiaceae > Hyalangium > Hyalangium rubrum. Next base: position 28,185 of record NZ_JAXIVS010000012.1, read on the forward strand.
AGCGCTACGCGGGCTGGGGCGCGCTCAAGAAGCTCCACTACGTGGACGAGATCCTCAAGCGCCTGGGCCGCACGCCGCAGCTGGTGCAGCTCGCCGACCGGGATCTCGACGTGGAGGACATGGAGGAGACGGTCCTCGACCACTACCGCCAGCGCCAGCTCGAGGAGCGCGTGGAGCTGTCGCTGCGAGACCACCTGGACCAGGAGCTGCTGGGCCTCTTCGAGCCGGCGGACGCGGCGCCGGCGAGCGCCGAGACGCTGGTGCGCGCCGAGCGCCAGTCCCTCATCCAGGCCGTCACCCAGTACAGCGGCGTGGGCGCCCCCATGGTGCGCGCGCTGGTGGACCACCTCGTGGATCGCGCCACCGCGCTGCGCCTCACCATCCACCTGGACAAGACGCGCGAGTACCTCACCAAGCTCACCTCATTGGTGACGGCGCTGGCGATGAACTACCTCTACACGGACCGCTTCTTCGAGGTGGACTGAAGCGCGGGCGATGTTCGGTCCCGGGGTGCGCTGGACGGAACCAAGGCTTACACTTGGCTTGTCATGGCCACGCTCCAGCCCTTGAAGATCGCCATCCTGCACTACCTCCCGGAGGGAGAGACCATCGATCCCGTGGTCACCCAGGTGGGTGACTCGCTCCGGGAATTGGGGCACGAGTCCACCACCATCGCCGTGAGCGATCGCGTCTTCGACATCCTCGAGAAGATCGAAAGCTCGAAGTGCGACCTGGTGTTCAACCTCTGCGAGACGTTCGCCGAGGACTACCGGATGGAGGTGAACGTCGCGGCGCTGATGGAGCTGGGGCGGGTGAAGTTCACCGGCTCGGGCACCGCGGGCCTGCTGCTGGCCCAGGACAAGATCCTCACCAAGCAGCTCCTGGAATACCACGAGATCCCCACCCCGGACTTCGCCACCTTCGACGGCGTCACCGTGGAGACCAACGGCGATCTCGAGTTCCCACTCATCGTCAAACCGGCCCGGAGCGACGCCTCGATCGGCATCGGGAAGAAGTCGCTGGTGCGCACCTGGGAGGACCTGACGAAGCGGGTGCAGGAGATCCGCAAGGAGCTGGGGGACGAGGCGCTCGCCGAGGAGTTCATCGAGGGGCGCGAGGTGTACGTGGGCGTGATTGGCACCAAGGAGATGCCGGAGATCCTCCCCATCGTGGAGCTGGACTTCGGCAACTGGGACCCCAAGAAGCCGACCATCTCCGATCGCGAGGTGAAGTTCGGCCCGGAGACGGAGGGCTCGCCCAAGCTGATGATCGCTCGCAACATCACCCCCGAGCTGCGCCAGCGCGTCGAGCGGGCCGCGCTGCTGGCCTACCGGGGGCTCAAGCTGCAGGACTACGCCCGAATCGACCTGCGCATCTCCTCGGAGGGCGATCCGTACATCCTCGAGGTGAACCCCAACCCGTACCTGGAGGACAAGAGCGAGCTGGCGCTGGCGGCCCGGGAGAAGGGCCTGTCCTACACCCAGCTGGTGGGCCGCATCCTGGAGTCGGCGGCGCAGCGCTACGGGCTGGGGCGCAAGCCAGCGGCGGACAAGGCGCCTGCCGCCGAGAAGCCAGCCCCCGCTCCGGTGTCTGCCACCACCCCCCCGGGCTGACTTTTCCGAGAGGGGTTTTCATGTAAAAGGAGGCCCCCCGGTATCGAGGACTGCCACCCATGGCCGAAGTGACCCTGGATCTGCGCGGAAGGCCCAAGGCCGAAGCGTACGCCGAGCTCCACAAGCACGTCGAAGCGGTGCTGGAGGGCCTCGACGACGAGATCGCCGCGATGTCGACGATGAGCTGCCTGCTGCACTTTGCCTTCGGTCACCTGTGGACGGGGTTCTACCGGGTGGTGGAGCCGGGCAAGCTGCTGCGAGTGGGCCCCTACCAGGGGACGCTGGGCTGCCTGGAGATCAAATTCGGCAGGGGCGTGTGCGGCACCGCCGCGGCCACGCGCGAGACGGTGGTGGTGCCCGACGTGCATGCCTTCCCGGGCCACATCGCCTGTGACGGACGCTCGGCCTCGGAGATCGTCGTGCCAGTGTTCGGGCAGAACCGCGAGCTGATCGCGGTCCTGGACATCGACTCGGAGCACAAGGCCACCTTCGACGACGAGGACCGCAAGGCCCTCGAGTCGTTGATGGCCTGGTTCTCGCGCAAGCGCTAGTTGGGCTTCACCCGCTGCGAGCCCTGGTTGCGCTCGGCGGGCATCTCCTGCTCCAGGTAGTTCACGGCGGCCTGGAGCATCTTGCGGTCCTTGGAGCCGGGCTCGGTGTACTCGGCCAGGTAGTTCTTCAGGGCCGGCAGCAGGTCCTCCTTGCGCGAGAAGTGGAGCCGGCCGAGCGTGTAGGTCAGCAGGTTGATGCCGTCCATGGGCTCCGAGCCGAGCGTCTCCACGCGATCGAACAGCGTGGAGATCTCCTCGCCGCTCATGCCGAACATCTCGCGCGCGGAGATGAGCGGCTCCAGTCGGAGCGCGGGGTCTCCCGAGAAGAGCTCCCCGTGCTTGCGGGCGAGGAGCTGCAGGCGCTCCGGCGACATCCCGAGCCCCTCGCCGGGCCCCTGGGTGAGTTCGAGGATGCGCTGCGGGTCGGCGTTGATGAGGCTCTTGCGGACCGCGGGGTCCTTGATGCCGGCGGCCAGCAGGTGCTTGTCCTGCGCGGCCTGGAGCTCCGCCTTGCGCTGCTGGGAGTTGATGAGCATGTCCCCGAGCGCCGCCAGGCCCGCGCCGATGCCCACCATCAGGGGCCCCCAGCCGCCGGTGGAGACGACGGCGACGGCCGAGCCCAGCATGCCCACGGTGTCTCCGAAGAGCGCGAGGTACTTGCCCCGGCCCTCGGGCGCGTCCAGGTGGGAGCGGAAGGAGAGGACGCCCGTGGCCACGCCGATGGCTCCGCCGAGGCGCCCGGCGAACTGGCCGAACTTCGAGGCGGACTCGGCGGACAGGTAGCGGCCCCGCCGGGAGGCGGCCTCCAGGAAGCCGGCGGTGACGTCCATGCTGTTCTTGGTGGTGTCCAGGAAGGACTTGAGCGCCGCCTCACCCTTGGCGCCGGGGATGGCGGTGAACGCGTAGAGCGCGCCGAGCCCCGCCCAGGCCGTCTTGAGGTTCTTGAAGCCCGGGCTGTTGACGAAGCGGGTCAGCGCCGTGGTGTTGCCCTTGCGAGCCTCGACGATGGCGCTCACGCCCGAGTTGATGTCGAACTGCGAGTCGATGAGCCCCTTCCAGGGATCGACCAGCGAGCGCAGCTCGGCCTCGGCGGCCTTCGGGTCGGTGGTCATCGCGATCTTCGCGCCGACGTGCGGCAGCGCGGGGGCGAAGACGGTGTTCTGCAGATCGTACGAAGAGAAGGCGGCGCGTGTCTGGGGCGTGGCACGGATGGTCTGGCCCAGCTTCAGCGCCACATCCGCCTGGGGCGAGTCAGCGAGCACGCGCATCGCCTGGGCGACGGGCTCACTGGCGCCCCGGTACGTGGCGGCGGCCACCAAATCGGAGCCATTCGTCGTCATCAACCCCGCGAGCTTGTTCAGCGCAGCCGTCTCGTTCGCGTACACCTTCTTGTTGGCCGGATCGCTGCGGAACGCGTTGATGTAGGCCACCCGCTGCTCGTCCGTGAGCGCGGTGCCGAAGGTGGAGAGCTCCTCGCCCAGCTTCTCGTTGAGCGCCTGGACGGCGCCCTGGGCCTGGCTCAGCTCGGCGCGCGCGGCGCCCACGTCCTTCACGGCCTTGTCGAGCCGCGCGTACACCTTGGCCGGGTCGATGCCCATGCGCTGGGCCACCTTGCCCCACGCGGCCTGCTCGGCGATCTTGGCGGGATCATTCGAGCCCGAGCCTTTGCCTTTGGAGAGGCGGTTGGCGATCTCCACGTCATGCAGCGTGCCCTGGGTGCGCGCGGTGCCGAGCGCGCCCATCACCGTGTTGCGCTCCTTGTCCGTGAACTTCACGAGCGCCGAGCTCTCGGCGAACACGGCCTTCACGAGCCGGTCCAGCGCGGTGGAGGACACGCCGAGCGGATCCCCGAGCTCGTTCTGCTTCAACTGGGAGACGTAGGCGGCGACATAGGCCGGGTCCGCTTTGTTGCGTTCCAGATCGGCGAGGATGGCGCGAGCCCCCTCCGGGCTGTCTGGAGCGCCCGCCTTCTTCGCGCGGGCAATGTCCTCGGTGGCGCGAGCCTCGGGCGTGGCAGCGGTAGAGCCGCCAGTGGCCTGCGCCGTCTTCGTGGCCGCGCTGGCCCCATCCGACCGCGCCGCCGTGAACGAGTCCTGGCCAGCGTCCTGGGGGCGCAGCCGATTGCGCGCCCGGAGCAGCATCCGCGAGGCCTCCTCGAAGGCATCGGCCAGCGGCTCCTCCTCGGGAGGAGGAGGCGGCGGCGGCGGTGGAGGCGGTGCGCTCGCCTCCTCGGTCTCAGAGGCACCCGAGGTATCCGGGGTCTGGGGAGGGGAGACAAACTCCTTGCGGAAGATGAATGTCATAAAGGCCCTGTTCCAGCAGGAGCGGGCGGAAGGCACCGCGCCTGAGTCCGGAGCCTACGCCTTGCCCCCCCACACGCTTGCATCATGATCAGCCTGAACCACCCTCGCCCACCCAGGATCACAAGGGGAACGCTGGGAGCAGGAGCGACAGTGTGGCTGATCAGCCCCTGGCGAGCGCCACGGCCAGCTCACCGGCGAACCGGGAGTTGTTCGTGAGCAGCGCCAGGTTGACCTTGAGCGTCTTGCCCCCGGTGCGCTTGGCCATGTCCGCGAGCAGGAACGGGGTGACGGCCTTGCCGCGAATGCCCTGGCGATCCGCCTCGGCGAGCGCGGAGGCGATGTGCAGCTCCACGTCCGCGCGCGGCAGGGCCACGTCCTCGGGCGGAGGGAGCGCGAACACCATGCCCCCCTGCCCCAGCCGGAGCCGAGCGTGGACGATGCGGGCGGCCGTGTCGACGTCATCGACCCGGTGCTCCAGGGGCAGGCCCGAACCGCGGCTGTAGAAGGACGGCAGCTCGTTCGTGCCCACGCCGATGACGGGCACGCCCGCGGTCTCCAGCGACTCCATCGTCTTGGGGAGATCCAGCACGGACTTGGCCCCGGCGCACACCACGGCCACGGGGTAGCGGGCCAGCGCGCCGATGTCCTGGGAGATGTCCCAGTGCTCGCTGACGCCCCGGTGTACGCCGCCCAGGCCTCCGGTGGCGAAGACGCGGATGCCAGCGGCGGCGGCCAGCTCGCAGGTGGCGCTCACGGTGGTGCCCCCGCTGGCCTTCAGGGCCATGGCCACGGGCAGATCGCGCGAGCCGAGCTTCATCAGCCGCTCCTTGCCCTCGGCGAGGCGGCGCATGGCGCTCTCCTCCAGGCCGATCCACACCTCGCCATCCACCACGGCGATGGGCGCGGGCACGGCACCGGCGCGGCGCACGGCCTCCTCACAGGCGCGCGCGGCTCCGAGGTTGTCCGGGTACGGCAGGCCTTGGGCCACCACGCTCGTCTCGAGCGCGACCAACGGCGCCTTCGCATCCAGCGCGCGGCGCACCTCGTCGGAGAAACGGAGGAATGTCATGGAGGGCATTCAGCCCAGGGGATGGCCGAAAGACAAGCGCGGATCAGGCGCTCATCAGGGAGATGCCCGCGGGGCGCTGCGTCTCCACGGCGCGGGGCACCACGATTCCGTAGGCCTCGGTGGCCAGGTAGAAGGTCGCCCGCACCTTGCCGCCCTCGCGCCGCATCGAGGCCCACTGGATGAGGCCCACCGCCGACTCCAGCGGCCGGCGGCACAGGGCGTTCACCGCGCTGTCGAGCACCGTGTAGCTCTGCGGAGCCAGCACGTTGCGGATGCGCTTCATCGACTCCTGGTCGTTCTCGACGTAGCAGCGGATGGGGCAGTGCAGCGTGACGCTGTAGGGCCGCACGTCGTCATCCGAGGTGAACGCCAGGCACGTGAGCGTGGAGCGCGGCGCCTGGAAGCGACCCTCCTTCTGCAGCTTCTGGCAGAAGGCCTGCGCCTCGCCCGGCACGTACTCCTTGGCCTGGGACATGACCGCCTCGATGTCGTCGGCGGTGGCGTCGGTGTGGGCGATGTAGATCTTCACGCGGGCGGCGGCCTGGCCAGCCATGTCCAGCGAGAAGTAGATGAGCTGGTCCTTGCCCCCGCGGCGCATCGCCACCTCGGAGAGGAAGCGCCAGGCGTTGGTGAAGCCCAGCCGGGTGAGGGCCTCCTTCACCAGGGCCTTGGAGTGCTCGGGGCCGCGCGCCTTCGGGTTGAGGTACACCTTGAGCTCGGGCTGCCCGTTGGGCTTGAGGCAGAAGGCGTGCCACAGCGAGAAGCGCGCGGTGGGTACGCGGGGCTCGAACAGGTCCTTCACCAGGTTGAAGCGCTCCAGCGGGACGCCGAACTCCTGGTTGAGCCGATCATTGAGCGCCAGCCCATCGTCCCAGCTCGACTGCAGCGTGGTGGGGCCGTCGGGGCGCTGGGTCTCGATCAGGAAGCGGATCTCCGGGCGGCTGCCCTCCAGCGCCAGGGAGAGCTCGTACGGGGTGTGGTCGTCGGTGACGTCGCACTTCCAGGGGGGCGTCTCGCCGATGCGGCGCTCACCCCAGGAGCTGCTCATGAAGTTGAAGAAGCGCTGCACCAGCTGCGTGTCCGAGGCGCCGAAGCCCACCGACTGGCACAGGGCCTGGATGCGCGAGTTGCCGAACTCCTGGAACGACTGAGCGGAGGTCTGCTCCACCTCCGTCTTCAGCAGCTCCCAGCGGAACTGCTGATCGCGAACCTCGATCTTGCGCTCGGCGTACCCCTGAAGCTGATCGGCCATATCGCCAATGAGGGTGAACACCTCATCGACCATCTCCAAGGCCTCCTGCTCCATTTCGGGCAGAAGATCGAGCTCCACCGCGCCAACCGCCCACGGCCCGACATCCAGCAGGGTGTGCAGGGCATTGAAGCAGCCCAGCGTCTTGCCGCAGCTGGACTTCACCTCGCGGGCCACGTGCTCCAGGGCGGTCAACGCCACGCGGCTCACCGCGTCCAGCGTCATCATCAGCACCTGGCGCTTGATGGGGCTGGCCTCGGCGGCCATCTTCGTCAGCCCGTACAGGGCGCGGCGCGCCTCGCTGCTGTCCTCGCCCCACACCAGCTGCAGCATCCCGCTGAGGTCGGCGGCGGTGTCCAGCTCGAGCGCCTGGAGATCCTTGCGGAACAGCACCCAGTTGCGGGCCTCGGCGGTGCGCCGCGTCACGGGGTCGCAGTCCTCGCCCAGCAGCTTGCTGCCCAGCTCCGCCATCCCCATCACCAACGGGGTGACGCAAGGCAGGAAGCTGAGACGATCCTGGGGAGCGTGACGTGAGTCCTGGAGAAAAGCCACGAACGCCGAACCGGCGAAGGTCTGCTGCTTCTCTTTCAGCTGCTCCAGAACCCGGTTCATTGCGCTCGCTCCCCAAACTGAACTGTCGTTCGAAACGGCCCGTGGACTTACAGGCTGCTCGTTCGTTTGTCCCCCCGGCTCTGCGGGCTGACGTTCCGGGTCAGCCTTCACCCTCCCGCGCCCCTCAATTCTTTGTGTAGCTAGCGCATTATTTTATCGGCGTCAAAGCCTTCCAAATAAAGTGCTGCAATTTCACTGGTTTTTCCGGAATCGGAGGTAAATCGCACACTCAAATTTCGCCGCTACTGAAAAACCAGCCGTCAATTCAGCTCATGGGTTGAATCTGACTCATCTGGGAAAAATGACCCAGGTGAATCGCAAAAACCGCTCAATCCCACGAGAAATGATGCAAAGAGGCGGGAACTTCAGGGGAGAGGTGACCCAGAAGGCACCACGAGCCACACATCAATTGGGCATGGCTTGCCGTCGCCGCAAGCGCAGCGGCCGGTATCTCACCCTTAAGTCTGAGAAGATGAGTCGAACTTCAGTTCAACCAACCGCCCTTGGGGTCTGCCTCGCGCAGATCATCCGACATGCGAGCGATGGCAGGCTCATGGGCCGCCAAGGTCTCGAAGCACGTGGCGACCATGTACCCGGTGGCTCCCGAGAGGCAGCGCAGCACGCGCAGCTTCGCCTCGGGAATCATCATCTCGGGGATGCTGCCGCTGAGCACCTCTCCCGGCTCCAGGGGCACAGCCACCTGCAACAGGCACCCACTGGCGGAGGCGTTGACGATATCAGCGGTCAACTCCTGGCCGCCCCGCACGAGCCGAATGGTCAACTGCAGGGTGTAGCGCTGATGCCGACGCCGCTCGTGCTCGGACATTCTGCCCTCCAGGATTAAGCCGTACTCTACCGCGTACCCGCCCTGCCGTCACTCCATTCATCGACGCCCTTGAACCCACCCAGATATACATATCAATGCATTGACATACATTGACACAATTATCTGGATTTTGATTACATTTCTGCCGACGTGAGCGCAAGTCCTTCTGAGCGGCCCCCCTCCCCTTCCGCTTTTTCCCTATCGGATCTCGCCCTGCTGACCGTGGTGGTCATCTGGGGGACCAACTACACGGTGGTGAAGGAGGCGTTGGACACCGTGCCCGCGCTGGCCTTCATGTCGCTGCGCTTTGGGCTGGCGGCGGCGGCCATGGGGGTATTGCTGTTGTGGTTGGAGGGGTGGAAGCCCCTGCCCCGGGCCACGCTCCTGCGGCTCATGGGGCTGGGGCTGGTGGGCAACACCCTGTACCAGCTCTGTTTCATGCTGGGCCTGTCGCACACCACCGCGGCCAACAGCGGAATGCTGGCGGCGGTGACGCCGGTGCTGGTGACGGTGCTGGGCGGAGTGCTGGGGTTGGATCGGCTCACCCGGCCGGTGCTGATGGCACTGGTGCTGGCGGTGCCGGGCATGCTGCTGGTGGTGGGCGCGCGCGGGCCGGAGCTGAGCGCGGAGACGCGGCTGGGCGACCTGCTCATCCTCGGGGGCAGCGCGTGCTGGGCCATCTATACGGTGGGCATCCGCGCCATGGGCACGGAGCTGTCGGCGATGCGCATCACGGCGATGGCGATGCTCACCGGGGCCCCGGGGGTGGTGCTGGTGGGCCTGCCGGAGGTGCTGCGGCTGGAGCCCGCGCGCATCGGCGTGGGCGCGTGGGCGGGCCTCGTCTACTCGGCGCTGATCCCCCTGGTGCTGTCCTACTTCGTCTGGAGCCGCAGCGTGCAGAAGGTCGGCAGCAGCCGCACGTCCCTCTACAACGCGGGGATACCGGTGGTGGCGGCGCTCACGGCGTGGGGCATCCGGGGCGAGCGTCCCACGGCGCTCCAGGCGGCCGGCGCGGCGCTGATCCTGTCCGGAGTGCTGGTGAGCCGACGGCGCTGACGCCCCGAGGGCCCCGAGCGCCTCAGCCGCGCCGGGACTTCTCCACGGTGATGGCGTACTCGTCGATCTTCTTGTCCAGCGTGGGGCGGCTGATGCCCAGCCGCTCGGCGGCGCGGATCTTCTTGCCCCCGGTGGCCTGCAGGGCCTCGGTGATGGCGTCCCGCTCCAGGCGCTCCACGAGGTGTTGCAGGCTGCGGGGCTCCGAGGCGGCACTCCCCTCCTGGATCTCCGGAGGCAGCCGCAGCGCGTGGACCTCCTTGCCGGCGTACACCAGCGCCAGCCGCTCGCTCACCAGCTTCAGCTCGCGCACGTTGTGGGGCCAGTCGTAGTCCACCAGCAGACGCCGGGCCCCGGAGCTGAGCCCGGGAGGCGCCGAGCGGCTGAGCCGAGCCCCGCGCATGGCGAAGTGCTCGAAGAGGCCGAGCACATCCGCGCGCCGCTCGCGCAACGGGGGCACCTCGATCTCCAGCCCCGACAGGGCCGTGGCCAGCGCCGGGTCCACCTCGCCCTTGGCGGCCAGCAACTGCACCGCCGTGCCCGAGGTGGCGATGAGGCGCAGGTCCACCGGCTCCTCGCCTCCGTGCCGCGCGGAGGCCACCTTGCGCGCCAGCAACCGGGTCAACCGCTCCACCACGGTGCGTGAGAGCGCCTCCACGTGCTGGAGCAGCAGCGTGCCCCCGTCGGCGCGCAGCAGCGCCGAGGAGCGAGGCGGCTCGCCGGGAGCGCTGGCCCGACCGAAGAGGAGCTCCTCCACGACAGCGGGAGGCTGGCGGCAGTCCACGGCCACCAGGGGCCCGAGCGCCCGAGGCGAGCGCGAGTGGATGTAGTGGGCCAGCAGGCTCTTTCCGGCCCCCGGCTCTCCATAAATGACGACGGGCACGGTGCTGGCGGCCGCGCGCCGGGCCTGTTCGATCATGCGGCGCAAGGGCCGCGAGGAGCCCACCAGCGTCACCGGCGCGGGCGCCTGCTCCACCTCGACGCGCGAGCGCATGGCGGTATACGCCTCGCCGCCCATGCGCCCCAGCGCGGCCACGAGGCGGGCATCCAGGGCGGAGAAGAACGGCTGGGCGCGCTCCACATAGAGCAGGCCGAACGGCATGCCCCCGGAAGCCACCAGCGGGGTACACAGGGCGGTGGCGGAGGAGGCCACCTCCTTGAGATCCATGGCGAGGCTGGCCATGAAGCGCGGCACCTCGACGGAGGAGGCGCCGGACACCGCCGCGGTGAGCAGGCCGTCATGGCCGCCCAGCAGCGCCGCGGCGCGGTCCGCGTTCAGGGCATGCACGGCCTCATCCACCAACCGCCGCAGCACCATGGCCTCGCTGGTGGCGCCCAGCAGCGCCACCCCGGCCGAGAACAGGCCGGCCTCGGGCCCCACGTGCGGCAGCACCTCGGCGATGGGGATGTGGCTGGCATCCAGCGGCTCCGTCTCCGCCATGGTCGCCTGGATGGGCGGCTCGTAAACGGCGATCGTCTCCCCCACCTGGACCCGGTCACCGGGCAACAGCAGCGCCTCGCCCTCCACGCGCTCGCCATTGACGAGGGTGCCGTTGCGCGAGCCGAGATCGCTGAGCCATGCCTGACCCTGGCGCAGGAAGACGCGCGCGTGCCGACGCGACACCTTGTCGTCGTCGAGCTGGATCTCGCATGAGGGGCTGCGGCCGAGCGTGACCTCCGAGACCACCTCGAAGCGGCGGCCGGAGGAAGGCCCGGAGAGCAGCAGCAGGGCTGGCATGGAGGGCGGAGCCTAGCGCCCCACCCGCCCCGGGCAAGGCTCCTACATCGGCCTTTCGGCGATCAGCAGGGCGCGCATCTCCTCTTCGTCCAGGGTGCGCCCCTCGCGGCTGATGGCCAGCGCGTTGATGTGCTCCTCATCCACCTCCACGTGGGCGCTCTTGCGCCACTCGGTGGTGTGGACGGCGCCATCGACCAGCCGGCCGACGACGGTGCCCTCCTCCCAGGCCATGACCTCCAGCCAGAGGTTCTCCTCCACCGTCTGTCCCTCGGGGTGTGTCTCGAAGAGGGCGCGCACCAGGAAGGTGAGCGGCTCCATGAGCCCCTTGCGGTAGAAGCGGGCCTTGAAGGCGGGAAGCTGGGACTGGGCCTCGCGGCGCAGGGCCTCGGTGCGCTCCTCGGGCTCGGGGACGAAGCGCTCGCGGTAGGGGCGCAGGAGCTCCGCCGTGTTGTGCCGGCCCAGGGGGGATACGATGGAGAGGAACAGCGACTCGTGGCCCTCGAAGGTCTCCAGCGGCACACCCAGCAGGTTGATGCGGGCCTCCTCGGAGGGCACCAGCATGAACGTCTGGCCCTCGCTGGTGGCCACTTCCTGGCGCGACGGCGGCCCCTGGCCGAAGGCCATGTCCGTACACAGCTCGTGGAGGAACATCTCCGCGGCCAGCAGGTCATCCTCTCCCAGGTGGAAGATCTCCAGGTCCCGGCTGCCGAACTTCTCCATGCCGTGCGAATGCACCCACAGGGGGGTGTCGCCCTCGATGGCGGCCACGGCATGCAGGTTGACGTGGTCGCGGATGTCGAAGTCCAGCTCGACGATCTCCACCACGTCGGCCACGTCATGCAGCTTGTGGGCGGTGCGATCCAGCAGCACCCCCTGGGAGTGCTCCATCAGCTTGCGCACGCACCGCAGGGCCTCGGAGACGGGCACGGTGGGCTGCGGCCCCGAGCCCGGCACGATGGAGAGGCGATAGAAGCCGCTGGCGCGCTGCAGGAACTGCTGCGACTCCTCGCTGCCGGTGAGCAGGTTGAGATCGGCCGCCTCGGCGGGGCCCTCGTTGTCGAAGCGCACCTCGACCCGGACGCCCTCGGCCTCGAGGGCGAAGCCCTCCCCATCCTCGGCGGGCAGGAAGCTCATCTCGTCCAGCTCGAACAGCGGGCGCAGCTCGCCCAGCGGAATGGCGGACGAGGACTCGATGGCGAGGACGTAGACCTCCTTCACAGGTGCTTCTCGATCTGGCGGAAGAGGTCGACGCGGTCCACCAGGTTGGTGAGGTAATCCAACTTGTCGGTCCCCAATACGAGCACAGGCGACATCTTGTAGTGGGCGAACCACTCCTCATACAGGTTGTTGAGGCGCTTGAGGTAGGTGGTGGGGATGTCCTTCTCCATGACGCGTCCGCGCAGCCGGATACGCTCCTTCAGCGTCTGGACCGGGCAGCGCAGGTAGATCATCAGATCCGGGGGTGACAGCGCCTGGGAGATCGTCTCGTAGAGCTCCCGGTACGTCTGCCAGTCCCGCCGGTCGATGAAGCGCTGGCGGTGGAGGTTCTTGGCGAAGATCTCCGCATCCTCATAGATGGTGCGGTCCTGCAACACGGTGCCGCTGTGCTGCTCCATCTCGCGGTGGAGCCGGAACTTGTGGGTAAGGAAGAAGATCTGTGAGCGGAACGCCCACGTCTTCATGTCCTTGTAGAAGTCAGCGAGGTACGGGTTCTTGTCGTTCGGCTCGAAGTACGGCGTGAGGCCGTACTTGCGGCAGAGGAACGAGGTGAGCTCCGTCTTCCCGGCGCCGATGTTGCCCGCGACGGCGATGAACTTTTTCCTGGCCACGCCACCCCTGCTTGTATCCCCACCGGGCACCCAGTACCAGCGACAAAGGTGGGGGGCAGACATGCTACAACGCGCCGCATGCAACCGCCGCTCTCCGCCCACACGGCGGGTATGGCTGAACCACGCTTGAAGGCCCTGCATGCCCCGTAAACTCTTTTGCATGTTCATCGCGGGGGTGTGGACGGCAGTCCTCTTCCCGGTGAGCGCCCTGACCGCCCTGGTGCTTGGCGGAGATGCCTCCATTTGGGTCTGCCGCCGCCTCTGGTCGCCCGTGCTGTTGTGGGCCGGTGGCGCTCGCCTGGTGGTGCATGGCCAGGAGAACGTGGACCCCAAGCGCCCCACCATCTACGTCTCCAACCACCAGTCGACCCTGGACATCCCGGCGCACTTCGTCACGGTGCCGGCCAACTTCCGCTACGTGGCCAAGAGCCAGCTGGGGTGGGTGCCCTTCATCGGCTGGTACCTCTGGGTGGCGGGGCATGTCTTCGTCAACCGCTCCAACCGGACGGCCGCCATCGAGTCCTTGAAGGTAGCGGGCCAACGGATCCGCGGCGGCACGAGCATCTTCCTCTACCCCGAGGGCACCCGCTCTCCGGACGGGAGGATCCTCCCCTTCAAGAAGGGCCCCTTCGCCCTGGCCCTGGAGGCCCGCGTGCCCATCTGCCCCGTCACCATCGAGGGCACGGGCAGCATCATGCCGAAGAACTCCTGGAACATCGTCCCGGGCCCGGTGCATGTGAAGATCGGCAAGCCCATCGACACCACGGGCTTCGCGGCGAATGACCGGGAGGGGCTGGCCCGCACCGTCCGTCAGGCGATCATCCAGCAGAGCCTGGAACTCGGCGGCAAGGGCGGAGATGTTGAGGACGCCATCGCCGCCTCGGGTTACGAAGGAGTTGGCCGTCCGCCCCCTTCCGACTCGAAGCCCTCGTGACCGTGACCGTGAAGACCGCTCCCCGCCGCGCCCGCTCCTTCCGTCGTTGGGCTCCCGCCGCCATGCTCGGCCTGGGCCTGCTCACCGGCTGCAAGCATGGCTCTTCCCAGGAGCGCGCCCTGGGCCCGCAGGATCAGGCCCGCGTCTACCTGGAGCAGAACCAGCCGACCAAGGCCCTGCCGCTGCTCGAGGAGCTGCACGCCAACGCCCCGGACGATCTCGGCGTGGCGCGAGCCCTGACGGAGGCCCAGGTCAAGGCGGGCCGCGCGGACGCATGGATCGCCGAGCTGCAGCGCCGCAACGGCCAGAACGAGCGAGCGGTGAACCACTACATGCTCGGGCTGGCCTACTTCTCGCGGGCCTCGGACGCGGGAGCGCCGGCAGTGGCCGCCTTCGAGCGGGCCATCGCCCTGTCGCCGCAGGAGCCGGAGTTCCACTACCGCCTGGGCATCGCGCACCTGGAGTCCGAGCAGTACACGGCGGCGCTGGCCCCGCTGCGCCGCGCCGCGGAGCTGGCCCCGGAGCGTGCTGGAATCCGCCTGCCGCTGGCCAAGGCCCTGCACCGCACCGGAGACAGCGCCGGCGCCGTGGAGGCCCTGAACGCGGTGGTGCGTGCCTCGCCGACGCCCGGGGAAGTGGCCACGGCCCGGGCGCTGATGAACCAGATCGCGGACCCCTTCGCGGCCTTCCCCAAGGCGGCCGAGGGCAAGCTGGAGGAAGGCATCCGCCTGCTCCAGGAGCTGGACATCCCCCAGCAGGCCATCGTCGCCTTCGAGGAGATCCTCCAGGACTACCCGGATCTGGCGGTGGTGCATGCGCTGTTGGGGCTGGCCTACCAGCGGCTGGACGACGCGGGCCGGGCGGTGGACGAGTTCAAGCAGGCCATCGAGCTGGCGCCCCGGGACGGCAAGAACCACTTCTACCTGGGCGAGCTGTACCTCTCGCGGCAGCGCGCGGATGCGGCGCGGGAGGCCTTCGCCAAGGCGGTGGCCTTCAACCCGCTGCTGGACGGGGCCTGGTTCCGACTGGGAGATCTGCAACTGGACCGCCGGGACCTGCCAGCCGCGCGCGAGGCGTTCCGCGTCCTGACGGGACTGCAGCCGGACTCGGTGCCGGCGCGGGGCAAGCTTGCGCTGGTGTACCAGCTCGAGGGCGACTACCCGGCCGCCGAGCGCGAGCTGCGGCGTGTGGTCGAAAAAGACCCGGAGAACGTGGAGTTCACCCTGCGCCTGGGGCTGCTCTTCACGGAGCGGGCGCTCCAGGCGCGGCGGCCGGAGGACCGGCGCACGGCGAGCGAGGAGGCGGAGAAGTGGCTGCAGAAGGTCCTGGAGGCCCAACCGGACAACGCGATGGCCTCGCGGGCGCTGCAACAACTCAAGGCGCAGGAGTAGCCACGGACGGGCGAGGGCTTCTACACTTCGGGGTCCGATGAGCGACGGTCGCAAGGTGCCTGAACGCAGCGCTCCGCAGCAACAACAGCCGCAGCGCACGGTGACGAACCCGAACGCACGGGCGATCAGCGCCGCGCGTCCGGCCGCGGCGTCTGCCGAGAAGAAGGGCTCCGAGAAGCAGGTGAGCCAGCGCCTGAAGTCCGAGGCCTCCAACGTGTTCCTCAACGCCCTCTCCATCATCAAGGAGAAGGTTCAGGAGCTCCGGGAGCAGGACAACTTCTTCAAGTACAAGGCGGGGATCATCGGCGGCTGGGCGCTGGTGTCCGTACTGAGCATCGTCATCGCCTGCCCGGGCCAGGGCATCGAAACGACGGCGCTGGGCGCGCGCGTCACGCTGCTTCCGAACGCGGACAAGCCCACGGCGAACCCGAGCCTCACGGTGACGAACACGGACACGGAGCCGTGGGAGAACGTCGTCTTCGTGGTGAACGGCAAGTACAGCACCCGGACGATCCCGAAGATCGACGCCGGGAGCATCTTCACGGTGACGCCGCGGCTGCTGGCGAACAACGCCGGAACGCCCATGCCCCCGGACGAGCGCTTCTACCAGGCGGAGATGCGCACCGACGACGGCAAGGCGGAGCTGGTGCGCGAAGGCCAGCCGCTGACGCAGTAGCGCGCGGGGCTCCTGGAAAGCACGAGAGCGCCCCTCCTGGGTAGGAAGGGCGCTCCCATGCAGCTTCAGCCTGGGGCCGAGAGCTACTCGGTCTTGGCCTCGGCCTGCTCCGCCTGAGCCTCGCCACCCTCGGTGGCCGCCGGCTTCGCCGGACGATCCACCAGCTCGAGCAGGGCCATCTCCGCGGCGTCGCCCCGGCGGAAGCCGAGCTTGACGATGCGGGTATAGCCGCCCTTGCGGTTGGCGTAGCGGTCCTTGTACTCGCTGAACACCTTCTGGAGGACGTTCTTGTCCTTCACGATCCGCGCCGCGAGGCGGACGTTGGCCAGGCCACCACGCTTACCGAGCGTGATGATCCGCTCCGCCATCTTCCGGGCCTCCTTGGCCTTGGGGACGGTGGTGCGGATGGCCTGGTGCTCGAGCAGCGAGGTGACCATGTTGTTCAGCATGGCGAGCCGGTGGCTCGTAGTGCGGTGCAGCTTCCTCTGTCCAACCTTGTGACGCATGGGTGCGACTCCGGAGCCTCTCGGCTCCACCACTCCGGCCGTATCAGGTACCGGGTGGGAAGGGCGTGCCCGACACGGGACTCGCCATTGCCAATGGGCCTTGTGGGCCCCCTCCCCTCGCGCCGCGTGAAGCCGTGTCGCGGCGCGAAAGGAGGTCCTACGGAAGCACTAGGCCTTGGGAGCGGCGCTCGCGGCGGGAGGCGCGGCGGGCAGCGGCTGCTTCGGGGGCCAGTTCTCCAGCTTCATGCCGAGCGACAGGCCCATCTCCGCGAGGATCTCCTTGATCTCCTTCAGAGACTTGCGGCCGAAGTTCTTGGTCTTGAGCATCTCGGCCTCGGTGCGCTGCACCAGGTCGCCGATGGTCTTGATGTTGGCCTGCTGCAGGCAGTTGGCCGAGCGAACCGAGAGCTCCAGCTCATCCACCGAGCGGAAGAGGTTCTCGTTGAGCTTGGCCTCCTCCTTCGGGGCCTCGGCCACCACGGGCTCCTCGGTCTCGTCGAAGTTCACGAAGACCGTGAGCTGCTCCTTGATGATCTTCGCCGCGTAGGCCACCGCGTCCTGCGGGGTGACCGAGCCGTCCGTCCAGACTTCCAGCGTCAGCTTGTCGTAGTCCGTGACCTGACCGACGCGGGCGTTGGTGACCTGGTAGTTCACCTTGCGGATGGGGGCGAACAGCGAGTCGATGGGGATGGTGCCGATGGGGGCGCCCGCCACCTTGTTGACGCTGGCCGGCACGTAGCCACGGCCACGGCGGCAGGTCAGCTCCAGGCGAACCTTGCCACCCTCGGACACGGTGCAGATGTGGTGACCGGGGTTGAGGATCTCGACGTCCTGGTCCGCGATGATGTCGCCGGCCTTCACTTCCTTGGGGCCCTCGACCTCGATGCGCAGCGTCTTCGTCTCGTTCGTGTGCATCCGAAGGAGGACTTCCTTCAGGTTCAGCACGATGTCGGTGACGTCCTCGGCGACCTCGGGGATGGTGGTGAACTCGTGGTCCACGCCCTCGATCTTCACCGAGGTGATGGCCGAGCCCTGCAGGCTCGACAGGAGCACGCGGCGCAGCGAGTTGCCCAGCGTGGTGCCGAAGCCGCGCTCCAGGGGCTCGGCGACGAACTTGCCGTAGGTGGTAGTGAGGGAGTCCTGATCGACTTCCAGCCGGCGCGGCTTGATGAGGTCGCGCCAGTTCTTCGCGATGAACGTATCAGCCATGGTGTTGCTCCTCGGAGCGTGGGCCACCACCGACTTACCCACCAGATGGCGGGAGGGTGGACACGCGGGGGTACCACACTAACGCCCGCCGCCTGAGGCGGCAGACAGAAGCACGACGCCCCGGCGGTGACCGCCAGGGCGCGTGAACCTTGAAAAGAGGGCCTTGCGCAGGCCCGGCCGGCTACTTGGAGTAGAGCTCCACGATGAGCTGCTCCTGGATCGGCATGGTCAGGTCTTCGCGGTTCGGCGCCGTCTTCACGGTGCCCTTGAAGGCCTTCTTGTCCAGGTCGATCCACTGCGGCACGCCACGGCGGTCCACGGTCTCCAGCGCCTCGGAGATGCGCAGCACCTTGCGGCTCTTCTCCGCCACCTCGACGGCGCTGCCCGGCTTCACCGCGAACGAGGGGATGTTCACCCGCTTGCCGTTCACCGTGAAGTGGCCGTGACGCACCAGCTGGCGCGCCTCGTTGCGCGTGTCCGCGAAGCCCATGCGGAACACCACGTTGTCCAGGCGCAGCTCGAGTTGCTGCAGGAGGTTCTCACCCGTCTTGCCCTTGGCCGCGGACGCGCGGTGGTAGTACCCGCGGAACTGGCTCTCGAGCAGGCCGTACATGCGCTTGACCTTCTGCTTCTCGCGCAACTGCACGCCGTAGCCGGAGAACTTCACCCGGCCCTGGCCGTGCTGGCCGGGGGGATACGGGCGCCGCTCGATCGCACACTTGTCGGTGTAGCAGCGGTCACCCTTCAGGTACATCTTCAGGTTCTCGCGCCGGCAGATACGGCAGGCGCTCGCGGTGTAACGGGCCACGAACTTCTCCTTCGAAAGGTGGTCTGGGGCCGCCCCGTCAGGAGCGGCCCGGATGGGGAATTAGACGCGGCGGCGCTTGGGCTGACGGCAGCCGTTGTGCGGGATGGGCGTCACGTCGCGGATGAGGTTGATCTTCAGGCCCGCGGCGGCCAGGGCGCGCAGCGCGGACTCGCGGCCAGCGCCAGGACCCTTCACCAGCACCGTCACGTTCTTCAGGCCGTGCTCCATCGCCTTGGCGGCCGCGTCACCCGCCGCCACCTGGGCAGCGAACGGCGTCGACTTGCGGCTGCCCTTGAAGCCACGGGCGCCGGCGGAGGACCAGGAGATCACGTTCCCGGACACGTCCGTGATCGTGATGATGGTGTTGTTGAACGTGGACTGGATGTGGACCACGCCGTTGAGGATGTTCTTCTTGCCCTTGCGCTTGGCCTTCTTCGCCGCAGCCGTCTCACCACCCTCGGTGGCGGGCGCGGCGGCAGAGGTATTGACTTCGTCAGCCATGGAATTCGCTGCTCCTCAGCAGTAGATGATCGACGCCGGAGCCTGGGGGCGCCGGCGCAGGTAGTGGGGGGAAGGGTTAGCGACCCGCCGGAGCGGCCGGCTTGGCGCGAACGATGCCACGCTTGGGACCCTTGCGGGTGCGCGCGTTGGTGTGGGTGCGCTGGCCGCGAACGGGCAGGCCCTTGCGGTGACGCAGGCCGCGGTAGCAGCCCAGGTCCATCAGGCGCTTGATGTTCATCGTCACCTCGCGGCGCAGATCACCTTCGACCTTGAGGTTGGCCTCGATGTAGTCGCGGATCTTGCGGGCCTGATCGTCGGTCAGGTCCTTGGTGCGGGTGGTGAGTTCAATCCCCGCCGCAGCACAGATTTCATGGGCGGTCTTGTTGCCGATCCCGTAGATGTACTGGAGCGAGATCACCGCGCGCTTGGCAGGCGGGAGATCGACACCGGCGATACGAGCCATCGTTCGTCTTTCCTTCTGGGTGGAGTTGGTCTGGAGCTAACAGCCTGGCTGTTAGCCCTGGCGCTGCTTGTGCCGGGGGTTCGACGCGCAGATCACGCGGACGATGCCCTTGCGGCGAATCACCTTGCACTTGTCGCAGATCTTCTTAACGGACGCCCGAACCTTCATGGCGCTACTTCCTTCCTGATTAAAGAAAAGCTACTTCGCCCGGTAGGTGATCCGTCCGCGGGTCAGATCGTAGGGCGACAGCTCGACCTTGACCTTGTCCCCCGGCAGGATGCGGATGAAGTGCATCCGCATCTTCCCGGAGATGTGCGCGAGCACCTTGTGGCCATTATCGAGCACCACTCGGAACATCGCGTTGGGCAGGGGCTCCATCACCGTCCCCTCGACTTCGATGGAATCATCCTTCGGCAATCGAAAACCCTCTTCCGGACCACCAATAAACTCTTGGAAGCGCGGCGGGATAGCACTTTGGTCCCGAAGTGGCAAGTACCACCGCGATCAAACTCCGAACTTCTAGCAACGCGTCAATATAACAACGTATTTCACCCTGCGTCAGAACCCTTCAGGCCCTGCGGGTGAGCACCTCGGGTCCCCCCTCCGTCACGAGGATGGTGTGCTCGAAGTGCGCGGAAAGCTTGTGGTCCAGCGTCACCGCCGTCCAGTCATCGTCTAACAGGGCGACCTCATGGGTTCCCAAGTTGACCATGGGCTCGACCGCCAGGACCATACCCGGGCGGAGCTTCATGCCCTGGCCCGGCGGGCCGTAGTTGTTCACCTCGGGCTTCTCGTGGAGTTTGCGACCGATGCCGTGCCCCGAGAAGTCGCGCACCACGGAGTAGCCACGCGCCTCCACGTAGCTCTGCACCGCGTGGCCGATGTCCCCTACCCGATTGCCCGGCACCATGGCGGCGATGCCCTTCTGGAGCGCCTCGCGGGTGGCATCCACCAAGGCCTGGGCCTCGCGGCTCACCTTGCCCACCGGCACCGTGCGCGCCGAGTCCCCGAAGAAGCCCCGGTACACCACGCCGAAGTCGAGCTTCATCAGGTCGCCGGAGACCAGCTTCTTCCGCTTGGAGGGGATGCCATGCACCACCTCGTCATTGACAGAGGCGCACAGGCAGCACGGGAAGCCGAGGTAGCCCTTGAACGCCGGCTTGGCGCCCTTCTGATAGATGAGCTTCTCGGCCAGGGCGTCCAGCTCCCAGGTGGTGACGCCTGGGGCGACGGCCTTCTCGAGCTCATCGAGGATCTCACACACGATCCGCCCCGCCTCACGCATGAGGGCGATCTCGTCCTTGCTCTTGATCTCGACCTGGCTCATGTGCGTCCGTGTAGCGGGTTCGTGGAAGAACCCATGAGCGGGGGGACATCACTCCATCCGCGACGCCCCCCTGCCCGCCTGCTGTCCGATCAGGACTTGCCGAGCGCCGACTTGATCTCGGCGTAGATGCCCTCGGGCGAGCCCACTCCGTCAATGGACTTCAGGATGCCCTTCTTGGCGTAGAAGTCCTTCAGCGGCGACGTCTCCGCGTCGTACTTCTTCAGCCGCTTCTCGATGACCTCGGGGTGGTCATCGTCGCGCTGGATGAGCCCGGCGCCGCACTTGTCGCAGTACCCGGCCTGCTTCGGGGGGTTCTGGTAGACGTGGTACACGGAGCCATCAGCCGGGCACGTGCGCCGCCCCGAGCCGCGCTCGATGAGCTTGGCGTGCGGCACCTCGAGCGAGACGACGGCGTCGAGCTTCTTGCCGTTCTTGGCCAGCATCCGATCCAGCGCATCCGCCTGGGGCGGAGTGCGCGGGAAGCCGTCCAGCACGAAGCCCTTGGCGCAGTCCGGCTGCTTGAGCCGCTCCTCGACGATGCCGATGACGATGTCATCCGGCACGTAGGCGCCCGCCGCCATCAGCGGCCCGGCGATCTTCCCCAGCTCCGTCCCCTCCTTCACCGCCTTGCGGAGGATGTCACCGGTGGAGATCTGCGGGATCTGGAAGTCCGCATACAGGTTCTTGGCCTGGGTGCCCTTCCCCGCGTTTGGCGGGCCCAACAGGATCAGGTTCATGTGCCCCTCTAGCTCCTCACGGCCCCTGAACGACAAGGCGCCCCTCCCCGACTCTGGAGAGAGGCGCCCGTGGAAAGAAATGACGGCTTAGGCAGCCACGCGCGTCCGGCCGCGGATGCGAGGACCGCGGGGACCCGCGAAGCCCTCGTAGTTACGGCTGATGAGGTGACCCTCGACCTGCTGCACCGTATCCAGCGCCACGCCCACGACGATCAGCAGCGCGGTGCCGCCGAACTGGAAGGGCACCTTGAGCCAGGTGGTCAGAATGGTGGGGATGACGCAGATGGTGGCCAGGTAGATGGCGCCACCGAAGGTGATGCGGTTGAGCACCCGCTCGATGAAGTCGGCCGTCTGCCGGCCCGGACGGATGCCGGGGATGTAGCCGCCCTGCTTCTTGATGTTGTCGGCCACATCATCCGGCCGGAACGTGAGCGCCGTGTAGAAGTAGGCGAAGAAGATGACCAGCAGGACGAACAGCCCGTTGTAGAGCCACGGGTTGCCCTCGAGCGCCTGGCGGAACGTCTGCAGGAACGGGAACCAGGTGCCCAGCGTGGCCGGGAACGACAGCAGCGCGCCGGCGAAGATGGGAGGAATCACGCCCGAGGTGTTCACCTTCATCGGGAAGTAGGTGGCCTGGCCCGCGAACATCCGCCGCCCCGCCATCCGCTTGGCGTACTGCACGGGGATGCGCCGCATGCCGCGCTCCACGTAGACGACCACCCCGATGATGAACAGCATGAAGAAGGCCAGGCCCACCACGGCCGCGGACTCGATGGCGCCCTGCGCCGTCATGTCCATCAGCGTCTTGCCCGCCGGCAGCACGCCCGCGACGATGCCCGCGAAGATGATGAGCGAGATGCCGTTGCCGATGCCGCGCTCGGTGATGCGCTCGCCCAGCCACATGATGAAGGCGGTGCCCGCCGTGAGGCTGATCACCGTCATGAAGGTGAACCAGGCGCTGTCATCCGGAACGACGATCTGGTTGAAGCCGCTCTGGCCCCCGTCGGTGCGGCCCAGCGAGGCCAGCCAGCGGGAGATGCCGATGCCCTGGATGATGGACAGGACGATCGTGCCGTAGCGGGTGTACTGGTTGATCTTCTGCCGCCCGCCGGCGCCCTCCTTCTGGAGGCGCTCGAGGCTGGGCACCACCACCGCCAACAGCTGCATGATGATGGAGGCGGAGACGTACGGCATGATGCCCAGACCGAAGATGGACATCTGCTCCAGGGCGCCGCCGGAGAAGAGGTTGAACAGCGACACGAGGCCGCCCGATTGCTTCTGGGCGTCCATGAACGCGTTCATCGCCGCGCGATCGACGCCGGGCGTGTTGATGAAGATGCCGATGCGGTAGACCGCCAGCAGCACCAGCGTGTACGCGAGCCGGCTGCGCAGCTCCGCGATACGGAAGACGTTGGCGAAGGCATTCAGAGCCACGTGGGAGCCATCCCCTTCAAAAAAGAACGGACAGAACGACAGCGCCCCTCGGTCCAGGACGGAGAGGGGCGCGTGAGCCTACACAAGCGAAAAGGCGCGCACCACTTGCAAGTGACGCGCGCCTCGCATGCTAGGCTTGCTTGGGAGCCTTGACGCCCTTGCCTGAGTGCGCCTTGGCGGCCGCCTCCGGCTTGTGCGCCACCAGCGGAAGCTCCTCCACCGCGCCGCCCGCCTGCTGGATGGCCTCGCGGGCCTTGCCAGACAGCTTATGCACGCGGACCGTGAGCTTCTTGGTCAGCGAGCCCTGGCCCAGCACCTTCACGCCGTCATAGCGGCCCTTGGCCAGCCCGGCGCTCTTGAGCGAGGCCGCGTCCACCGTGGCGCCCGCGTCGAAGTGGTTCTCCAGGTCCGCCAGATTCACCACCGCGTAGATGGTGCGGTTGGGGGAGATGAAGCCGAACTTCGGCAGCCGGCGCTGCAGCGGGCTCTGACCGCCCTCGAAGCCCTCGAACCGCATGTTGCCGGAACGAGCCTTCTGGCCCTTGCCACCGCGGCCGGCCGTCTTGCCCAGGCCGCTGCCCTGGCCACGACCGACGCGCTTCTTGCGGTGCCACGAGTTGTGGGGCCGCTTCAGGTTGTTGAGAGTCGTCGACATCTTGGAATCCTCACGCGCGAAAGGCCCCCTTCGGGACCCCGCGGAACGGGTCTAGCCCTGCGCTGCCTTGGCGCGCGCCCGGTCCCGGGCGACGATCTTGCGCGGCTTGCGACGCTTGGGCGCGGGGGCCTCCTGCTGCACCACCTCGCTGGAGACCAGATGCTTCACCTTGAACACCAGGCCCCGGTTGGACGGGGTGTCCTTCACGAGCCGCTCGTCCCCGAACTTCTTCAGGCCGAGACCGCGAATGGTGTCCAGCATTTCCTTGGAAGAGCCCGCAGAGCTCTTCACCAGCTTGACCTTGAGCGCCATGACTAGCCCCTCGCCTCTCCGGCC
The DNA here is from genome assembly GCF_034259325.1 of Hyalangium ruber. Classification (NCBI taxonomy): domain Bacteria; kingdom Pseudomonadati; phylum Myxococcota; class Myxococcia; order Myxococcales; family Archangiaceae; genus Hyalangium; species Hyalangium rubrum. Next base: position 52,005 of record NZ_JAXIVS010000012.1, read on the forward strand.
AGCTTCGCCGACTCGACGTCCTTGCCACGCAGCCGGGAGATCTGCTCGGCCGAGCGCAGCCGCTTCAGGCCCGCGACCGTGGCCTTCAGCACGTTGTGCGGGTTCCTCGAGCCCTGGCTCTTGGTCAGGATGTTGCGGATGCCCGCCGCCTCGAGGACCGCGCGCACCGCGCCACCGGCGATGACGCCCGTACCCTGGCTGGCGGGCTTGAGCAGCACCCACCCGGCGCCGAAGTGCCCCAGCACCTCGTGCGGAATCGTGTGCCCCATCAGCGGCACGCGGAAGAGGTTCTTCTTGGCGTTCTCGCCACCCTTGCGGATGGCCTCGGGGACCTCGTTGGCCTTGCCCAGGCCCACGCCCACGTGGCCGTTGCCGTCGCCCACCACCACCAAGGCGGCGAACGAGAACCGGCGGCCACCCTTCACCACCTTGGCCACGCGGTTGATGTTCACCACGCGGTCGGTGAGGTCCAGGTCGTTCGGATTGATCGGAGTTGCCACTTGGAAAGCTTCCTTTCGAAAATCTAGAACTTCAGCCCGGCCTCGCGCGCGGCGTCAGCCACAGCGGCGATGCGCCCCTGGTACGGGAAGCCGTTGCGGTCGAACACCACCGCCTCGACATTGGCCGCCTTGCACTTCTCGGCGATGAGCTTGCCCACGCGCTTGGCGTCGGCCTTCTTGTCACCCTCGTCCTGGCCCTTGAGCTCCTTGGACAGGGAGGAGGCATACGCCATTGTCCGGCCGGTGGAGTCATCCACCACCTGGGCGTAGATGTGCTTGAGGCTCTTGTAGACCGTGAGCCGCGGGCGCTCGGTGGTACCCGAGAGCTTCTTGCGGATGCGGTTCTTCCTCTTGATGCGCGCTTCGACCATTGCCATGGCTGCTTCCTTTTCCGTCCGGCGGTGATGCGGCCTTCCACCGCCGGATGAGCGCGGGCTCCCATCGGAACCCGCGGGGTTGAACGTTCAGGGCCTCCGGACGACTAAGTCGTACCGGTCTTGCCCTCCTTACGACGAACCTTCTCCTCCGCGTACTTGATGCCCTTGCCCTTGTACGGCTCGGGCGGGCGCAGCGCGCGGATCTTCACCGCGGCGGCCCCGAGGGCCTCCTTGTCCGCGGAGCGCAGGGTGAGCCCCACCGTGGGCAGGCTCTCCTCGGTGCGCGCGGCCTTGTCCACCTCGGCCGTCACGCCCTCGGGCAGGTTGAACACCACCGGGTGCGAGTAACCCAGCGCGAACTGGATCGCCTTGCCCTTGACCTCGGCGCGGAAACCGACGCCGCGGATGTCCAAGCGACGCTCGAAGCCCGTGCTCACGCCCTTGGCGGCATTCGCCAGGATGGTGCGCGCCAGGCCGTGGAGGCTGCGCGCCTCGCGCGAGTCATCCTCACGGGTGACGATGACGTTGCCGTCCTTGACCTCCACCTTCACCTTGGCGGGGAGGTTGACGGACAGCTTGCCCTTGGGGCCTTCGAAGTTGACCTTGCCGCCGGCGATGGTCGCCTTCGACTTGTCGCCCAGCTTGATCGGCAGTTTTCCAATGCGACTCATGATGGCCTCGTACGGTCTGCCCGGCACGCGTCCCCTGCTCGGGGTCGCGGCGCCAGGTCAATGGCTAGTAGACGGTGCAGAGCAGCTCGCCGCCGATGTTCTGCTTGCGAGCCTCGGTGTCCGACATGATGCCCTTGGACGTGGAGAGCACGGAGATACCCATGCCACCCAGCACGCGGGGGATGTCGCGCATCGGCACGTAGCGGCGCAGGCCCGGCTTGGACACGCGGCGGATGCCGGTGATGGCCGAGGTGCGATCCGGCCCGTACTTCAGCTGGACGGTGATCTCGCTCTGCGGCTGGCGCTCGTGAATGGTGTACTCCCCGATGTAACCCTCGTCCTTCAGGACGCGGATGATCTCGACCTTGAGCTTCGAGTGGGGAATGACAACCTTGTCGTGCCGCGCACGCGAGGCGTTGCGCAGGCGGGTCAGCATGTCGCCGACAGGATCATTGACCGGCATGGATGAAAACCTTCCGTGCGGGGACCTTGGAGGCACCCCGCTCTCTCGACCGCCGCGCCTGCCGGGCCCATCCCGGGGGTTCGCCGCGTTCGCACTGCTCTTGAAGCTTCGGCGCCTCGAAGGCACCAGGAGGCTCCGGGCCGCATAAGCCCCGAGCCCCCTGTTCCGGCTACCAGGACGACTTGGTGACGCCGGTGATCTCGCCGCGCAGCGCACGCAGGCGCAGACAGATGCGGCACATCTGGAACTTCCGCAGGAACGCGCGGGGGCGGCCGCAGAGCGGGCAGCGGTTGTACTTGCGCACTGAGAACTTCGGCTTGCGCTTCGCCTGGGCGATCTTGGAGAGCTTGGCCATGGAGCTAGTGGTCCTTGGAGGTTACTGGCGGAACGGCATGCCGAAGTGACGCATCAGCGCCAGCCCCTGCTCGTCATTCTGCGCGGTGGTGACGAAGCTGATGTTGAGCCCCTTCACCTTCTCAATCTGGTCGTAGTTGATTTCCGGGAAGATGATCTGCTCGCGGACACCGAGCGTGTAGTTACCCTTCCCGTCGAAAGCCTTGGGGGACACGCCCTTGAAGTCACGCACGCGCGGCAGCGCGACGGAGATGAGGCGGTCCAGGAACTCGTACATGCGGTCGCCGCGCAGCGTGACGGCGCAGCCGATGGCCTGGCCCTGGCGCAGCTTGAAGTTCGCGATCGACTTGCGAGCGCGCGTCACCACGGGCTTCTGGCCGGTGATGGCACCCAGCTGGTCAACCGCCGACTCCAGGATCTTGTTGTTGGCGAGCGCCTCGCCCAGACCCATGTTGACGACGATCTTCTCGAGCTTCGGCACCTGAAGGGGGTTCTTCAGGCTGAGCTCCTTCATCAGAGCAGGCACGCCCTCCTTGCGGAAGCGCAGCTTCAGGCGCGCCGGCTGCGCCTTGAGGCCCTCCTCGATGTTGGCCGCGAAGCCCGCCTTCTTGACGTCTTCCTTCTTGCGGCCCTTCTTTTCCTTCTTTTCCTTCTGCTCTGCCTTCTTCTCTTCAGCCATGGTTTGGTCCTCTGCTTCGGAGCGCCGTCGTGGACCCAGCGGCCCCGATCAGTAAATCTGGAATCTCAAAAACACCGAGAGGGCCCCGTTACTTCGGGCCCCCGTGTATGCATGCCTGCTCGCCCCTGGCCCTGGGTGGCCAAAGGGCGCGCATACATGCCCCAACCCGACAGCCTAGTCAATCAGGGCGTCGCAGTTCTTGCAGAACCGCTTCTTGTCCTCGCCCTCGACCCGGATACCCACGCGGGTCGGCTTGTCGCACTTGGCGCACACCACCTGCACGTCGGACAGGTTGATGGTGCCCGCCTTCTCGATGATGCCGCCCTCGGGGTTCTGGGTGGTCTTGCGCATGTGGCGCTTGACCATCCGCAGGCCCTCGACGGTGACGCGACCCTTCTCCTGGTCGATGCGCAGCACCTTGCCGCGCTTGCTGGCCGGGGTCTTCTCCGAGCGCTCGGCGCCGGCGATGACCTGCACGGTGTCTCCAACCTTCAGCTTCTGCATGGGCTTCCTCTCTGGCTGGCTCGCCGGCCGGCCTGGTGTCCTGGACTACAGGACCTCGGGCGCGAGCGAGATGATCTTCATGAACTTGCGAGCGCGGAGCTCACGGGCCACCGGCCCGAAGATGCGCGTGCCGATGGGCTCCATGTCCTTGTTGATGAGGACGGCGGAGTTGCCATCGAACTTGATGTAGCTGCCGTCAGCCCGACCCACCTCGGTCTTGGTGCGAACGATGACGGCCTTGGCCACGTCACCCTTCTTCACCTTCGAGTTGGGCAGCGCCTCGCGGATCGACACGACGATCACGTCGCCGATCGACGCGTACTTGCGCTTCGAGCCGCCGAGCACCTTGATGCAGAACACCTTCTTGGCGCCCGAGTTATCAGCCACGTCGAGCACGCTCGTCATCTGAATCATCTGGAAGTCTCCTCTAAGGTCCTACGGCAGCCCCCGCCCGGTGAGGGCGGAGCCGCGCGGCTCGAGCCGCCCGCGCTGTCCGCGGGCAACGTGGCTCAGACGTTCTTGCTCTTCTCAATCACCTCGACCACCCGCCACCGCTTGTCCTTCGAGGTCGGCCGCGTCTCGGCGATGCGCACGCGGTCACCCTCGTTGATGGTGATCTTCTTCGGGTAGTCGTGATCCTCGACGTGCGCCTTGTACTTCTCGCGCATGCTCAGAATCTTGCCGTACTTGCTGTGAGCGGCACGGCGCTGGACGGTGACGATCACCGTCTTCTGCATCTTGTTCGAGGTGACGATCCCCACGCGCGTCTTGGGACGGCCGCGGGTGGAAGTCGCCGGGGGAGCGGAGGTGGTCTCGGTCGGTTCAGCCATCGTGAATCTCGCCTGTCAGTCAGTGTCTCCGGGGCAACCCGGTGACGGCGCCCTCCCCTGCCGGGAGGCGCCATCAAGCCTTACTTGGCCTTCTTCTCCGCCTGGGTCTTCTGGGTCAGGACGGTGAGGATGCGGGCCAGATCACGGCGGTGCTGGCTGCGCTCGGCCGCGCTCTTCAGATTGCCGGTCCGCAGGTTCAGCTGGTCCTGGAACAGCGTGCCGCGCAGCTCGTCCGCGCGCCGCTTCAGGTCCTCCGCCGACAAATCCTTCAATTCCTTTGCAGTCGCCATCTTGGTCTCCTCACGCGAGCGGCTAGATTGACAGCTCGCCGCGGGTAACGATCTTGGTGAGGACAGGCAGCTTGGCCTGCGCGAGCTTCAGCGCGCTGGTGGCCACCTCGGGCGTCATGCCCTCCATCTCGTAGAGGATGCGGCCCGGCTTCACCACGGCCACGTAGTACTCCACGCCTCCCTTACCGGTACCCATACGGGTCTCAGCGGGCTTCTTCGTGATGGGCTTGTCCGGGAAGATCCGAATCCAGATCTTGCCGCCGCGCTTCACGTGACGGGTCATCGCGATACGGGCCGCCTCGATCTGGCGGGAGGTGATCCACCCCGGCTGCAGGCTCATCAGGCCGTACTCACCGTAGGTGAGGTCGCTGCCACGGTGGGCCTGGCCGTGCATACGGCCCTTGTGCATCTTGCGGTACTTGGTACGAGCAGGCTGAAGCATCGTAGGTGTCCTTAAGTCCCCGGTGGGGCGCCCATAGGCGCCCCGGGGAGTTCAAAGCTAGCGGTTGGAGGGCATGGGGGCCTGGCCGCCCTTGCCCGGCAGAACCTCACCGCGGCAGATCCAGACCTTGCAGCCGATCTTGCCGTAGGTCGTCTTCGCCTCGGCGAAGCCGTAGTCGATGTCGGCGCGCAGGGTGTGCAGGGGCACGCGGCCCTCGCGGTACCACTCGTAGCGCGCCATCTCCGCGCCACCCAGGCGGCCCGAGCAGGCCACGCGGATGCCCTTGGCGCCGAACTTCATGGCCGTCTGCAGCGCCTTCTTCATGGCGCGGCGGAAGGCGATGCGGCGCTCGAGCTGGGTGGCGATGTTCTCGGCCACCAGCTGCGCGTCGGTCTCGGCCTTGCGGACCTCGACGATGTTGAGGAAGACCTCGTTCTTGGTGAACTGCTGCAGGTCCTTCTTCACCGTCTCGATGCCCGCGCCACGCTTGCCGATGACGATGCCCGGCCGCGCGGTGTGCACGTTGACCTTCACCTTGTTGGCCGCCCGCTCGATCTCCACCTTGGAGACGCCCGCGTGGTTGAGCGACTTCTTCACGAACTCGCGGATGCGGATGTCCTCATGCAGCCACTGAGCGTAGTTCTTGTGCTCGAACCACTTGGAGTCCCAGGTCTTGATGACCCCGAGGCGGAACCCGATCGGATGAACTTTCTGTCCCAACGTGCTTCTCCTTAAAGGTGAGTGAGCCCGGCGGGCTTACTTCTTGGCCTCGGCCAGCACCACGTGAACGTGGCTGCTCTTCTTGTTGATGCGGGTGGCCCGACCCATGGCGCGCGGCATGTACCGGCGCTGGGTGGGGGCCTGGTCCACGGAGATGGTCTTCACGTAGAGCGTGTCCACGTCGACCTGGCCCTTGGACTTGTCGGTCGCGTTGGCCACCGCGCTCTTGATGAGCTTGGCCACCGGAGCAGACGCCGCGCGGGGAGTGAACTTGAGGATGTTCAGGGCAGCCTCGACAGGCTTGCCTCGAACCAGCGCAGCCACCGTCGAGATCTTCCGAGGGGACATGCGGATGTAGCGCAGATGTGCAGTGGACTCCATCGTCATCTCCTGTGCGGTCCGGATTACTTACCGGGCGCCTTGGCGACCTTCTTCTCCGCCGAGTGCCCACCGAAGGTCCGCGTCGGCGCGAACTCGCCGAGCTTGTGACCGACCATGTTCTCCGTCACGAACACCGGGACGAACTTCTTCCCGTTGTGCACCGCGAAGGTGTGACCGACGAACTCCGGCAGGATGGTGGAGCGCCGCGACCACGTCTTCACGACCTTCTTCTGGTTCGTCTTGATCATGTCCTCCACCTTCTTGAGGAGGTGATCGTCGACGAACGGTCCCTTCTTAATCGAACGAGCCATGTATGAATCCTCGGTCTACAGCGCTTACTGGCTGCGCGGTCCCTGCCGGCGCGCGCTGACGATGAACTTGTCGGTCCGCTTGTTGGTGCGGGTGGTGAGACCCTTGGTCTTCTTGCCCCAAGGCGACACCGGGTGCGGGTTACCCTGACCGGACTTACCCTCACCACCACCGTGCGGGTGGTCGACAGGGTTCATGGCCAGACCGCGGACGGTGGGCCGGATGCCCAGCCAGCGGCTCTTACCCGCCTTGCCGACGCGGATGATCTCGTGCTCGATGTTGCCAATCTGGCCCACGGTGGCGCGGCACTCGATGAGCACCTTGCGCACCGCGCCCGAGGGCAGGCGCACCTGGGCGTAGCGGTCTTCCTTGGCCATCAGCTGACCGGAGGTGCCGGCCGAGCGGATGATCTGAGCGCCGCGACCCGGCTTCAGCTCCACGTTGTGGATGATCGTACCCACCGGGATGTTCTGCAGCGGCAGGCTGTTGCCCGGCCGGATGTCGGCGGTGGGGCCAGCGAACAGGGTGTCGCCCACCGTCAGGCCCACGGGGGCCAGGATGTAGCGCTTCTCGCCGTCCGCGTAGTGCAGCAGGGCGATGTTGGCGGTGCGGTTCGGGTCGTACTCGACGGAGGCGACCTTGGCCGGCACGCCGTCCTTGTCACGGCGCTTGAAGTCGATGATGCGGTAGCGACGCTTGTGACCACCACCCTGGTGACGACGGGTGATGTGACCGTGGACGTTGCGGCCTCCCGAGCGCTTGAGCGGCGCGGTGAGGCTCTTCTCCGGCGTGTCCTTGGTGATGTCCGCGAAGTCGGACACCGTCATCAGGCGGCGGGCGGCGGATGTCGGCTTGTACTTCTTGATGCCCATGGTGGTTTCCTCAGATCAGACGGCCAGCGCGATGCGCCTAGACCGCCTCTCCCTCGAAGAGCTCAATCTTGTCGCCCTCTTTGAGGGTGACGATGGCCTTCTTGTAGTTGGGGCGCTTGCCGATGCTCCGGCCCACGCGCTTGATCTTGCCGCGGACGATGTTGGTGCGAACGCCCTCGACGGTGACCTTGAACAGGCTCGCCACCGCGCGCGCCACGTCCACCTTGGTGGCCTTCTTGTCCACGATGAACGAGTACTGGCGGAACTTCTCGCGGGCCGCGTCCAGCTTCTCGGTGATGACCGGACCCTTGATGACGTCGTGGATGTTCATGACAGAGCGCCCTCGATGGCCTTCGCGGCCGCGGAGGTGAGGACCAGCTGCTTGTGACGCAGCAGGGACTCGACGTTCAGGCCCTCGGGGGCCAGCACGTCGAAGTTGGCCAGGTTCCGCACGCTGCGGTGCAGGTTGGCGTTGCCCTTGTCGTCGATGACCAGGGCGTTCTCGAGCTTCAGGCGCTTGGTGAGCACCTCGAAGGCCTGCTTGCTCTTCGGGGCATCCAGCTTGAAGCCGTCCAGGATGAACAGGGCGTTCTCACGGGCCCGGAGCGACAGGGCCGCGCGGAGCGCGCCGCGGCGCACCTGGCGAGGAGGACGGTAGAAGTAGTCCCGCGACTTGGGGGCCATGGCCTTACCGCCACCCACCCAGTGGGAGGCGCGGATCGAGCCCTGACGGGCGCGACCGGTGCCCTTCTGCTTCCAGGGCTTCTTGCCGCCGCCGCGGACGAGCGAGGTGTTCTTCACCCCCACCGTGCCGCGCCGCCGGTTGATCTGCTGCATCTTCGACACCTCATAGAGGAGGTGCGGGTTCGGCTCGGCGCCGAACACCTGGTCGGAGAGCTCGAGCTCCGAGACCTGCTTACCATCCAGGTTGATTACCTTGAACTTCGCCATGACAGTTTCCTCGGGGGTCGGAGTGCAACCGCACCAACCCTGCCCCGCTTCCTAGGACTTGATCTCCACATCAACGCCGGCAGACAGATCCAGCTTCATCAGCGCGTCCAGCGTCTGCTGGGTCGGCTCGAGGATGTCGAGCAAGCGCTTGTGAGTGCGGATCTCGAACTGCTCGCGGCTCTTCTTGTCCACGTGCGGCGACCGAAGGACCGTGAACTTGTTGATGCGCGTGGGCAGGGGGATCGGACCGGCCACCTTGGCGCCCGTGCGCTTGGCCGTCTCGACGATCTCTCCAGCACTCTGGTCCAGGAGCTTCGAGTCGTACGCCTTCAGCCGGATGCGAATCTTCGTTGTCGCCATTTCTAAAAAACCTCTTTGACGGCCCCTACTTCTGGAGGCGTTACGTTCGACGTCCCCTAGATGTCACAGAGCCGTGCTTCAGACGAGGGGCGCGGCATGTACCACTGCACCCCAGTGGTTGCAACTCATTTCCGACAACTCCCCAGCGGATTCATGCCATCCGCCGGGGAGCAGGCGGGTAACTAAGCGATGACCTCGGCAACGACGCCGGCGCCCACCGTGCGACCACCCTCACGGATAGCGAAGCGCAGCTCCTTCTCCATGGCCACCGGAGTAATGAGCTCCACCTCGATGGCGATGTTGTCGCCCGGCATCACCATCTCCACGTTCTCCGGCAGCTTCACCGTGCCCGTCACGTCCGTGGTGCGGAAGTAGAACTGGGGACGGTAACCCTTGAAGAACGGCGTGTGACGGCCTCCCTCTTCCTTCGTCAGCACGTACACCTGCGCCTTGAACTTGGTGTGCGGCATGATGCTGCCCGGCTTGGCCAGCACCTGCCCGCGCTCCAGGTCCTCACGCTTCAGACCGCGCAGCAGCGCCCCGATGTTGTCTCCCGCCATGCCCTCGTCCAGCAGCTTGCGGAACATTTCCACACCGGTGATGACCGTCTTCTGCGTCGGGCGGATGCCGACAATTTCAACTTCCTCGCCCACCTTGATCTTGCCGCGCTCCACGCGGCCAGTGGCCACGGTGCCACGGCCGGCGATGGAGAACACGTCCTCCACCGGCATCAGGAAGGGCTTGTCGGTGGCGCGCTGCGGGGTGGGGATGTAGCTGTCCACCGCCTCCATCAGCTTGAGGATGGCTCCCTCGCCAATCTCGCCGGCGTCACCCTCCAGCGCCTTGAGCGCGCTGCCGGGGATGATGGGGATCTGATCGCCCGGGAAGTCGTACTTCTTGAGCAGGTCGCGAACCTCCATCTCCACCAGCTCGCGCAGCTCCGGGTCGTCCAGCATGTCCACCTTGTTCAGGAAGACGACGATGTAGGGCACGCCCACCTGCCGCGCCAGCAGGATGTGCTCGCGCGTCTGGGGCATCGGGCCGTCAGCGGCCGACACCACCAGGATGGCGCCGTCCATCTGCGCCGCGCCCGTGATCATGTTCTTCACGTAGTCGGCGTGGCCCGGGCAGTCGACGTGCGCGTAGTGGCGGTTCTTGGTCTGGTACTCCACGTGGGCCGTGGAGATGGTGATGCCGCGCTCACGCTCCTCGGGGGCCTTGTCGATCTGGTCATAGGCCAGGAACGTGGCGCCGCCCGTCTTGGCCAGCACCTTGGTGATGGCGGCGGTCAGCGACGTCTTGCCGTGGTCCACGTGTCCAATCGTACCGATGTTCACGTGGGGTTTGTTTCGCTCGAACTTCTCCTTGGCCATGACAACTCCTGGTGAGGCCGGCGCGACGGCCGGCGTTCCATGCGGATAAAGAAAGTGCTGCGTCGTGCTTCAAAGACAGCGAAAGATCAACTGAAATCGCCCGGGAGGCGACCTACCGGGCAGCCCTTAACGGTTCAGGGCCTTCTTCTGAGCCGGCGCGTAGTGGCTGAACTGCATGGTGTAGGTGGCTCTTCCCTGGCTCTTGCTCCGCAGGTCCGTTGAGTAACCGAACATGGAGGCGAGCGGCACCTGCGCCAGGATGGCCTGCACCCCACCCGGCCGAGGCTCCATCCCCTGGATCTTCCCGTGCCGGCCGTTCAGGTCGCCGATGACGTCGCCCATGAAGTCGTCCGGGGTGACGATCTCGCAGCTCATGATGGGCTCCAGCAGCACCGCCTGGGCCTTGTTCGCCGCCTCGCGGAAGGCCATCGAGCCGGCGATCTTGAAGGCGATCTCGCTCGAGTCCACGTCGTGGGTGGAACCGTCGAAGGCCTCGACCTTCACGTCCACCATCGGGTAGCCGGCCACCGGACCGTTCTGCATGGTCTCGGAGACGCCCTCCTTCACCGCCTCGACGAACTCCTTGGGCACCACGCCGCCGGTGATCTTGTTCTCGAAGACGAAGCCCTTGCCCTGCTCGTTCGGCGACACCCGCAGCCAGATGTGGCCGTACTGGCCCTTGCCGCCCGACTGGCGGATGTACTTGCCCTCCGCCTCCGCGGGCATGGTGATCGTCTCGCGGTAGGCCACCTGGGGCTTGCCCACGTTGGCGTCCACCTTGAACTCGCGCAGCAGCCGGTCGACGATGATCTCCAGGTGGAGCTCGCCCATGCCGGCGATGATCGTCTGCCCCGTCTCCTCGTTCGTCTTCACCCGGAACGAGGGATCCTCCATCGCCAGCCGCTGCAGCGCCTGGATGATCTTGTCCTGATCCGCCGTCGACTTCGGCTCGATGGCGATGTCGATCACCGGCTCGGGGAACTCCATCTTCTCGAGGATGATGGGGTGCTTGTCGTCGCAGAGCGTGTCACCCGTGGCGGCCAGCTTCAGGCCCACCACCGCGCAGATATCGCCAGCGAAGCACTCGGTGAGCTCGTCCTTCTTGTCCGCCCGCATCTGCACCAGGCGGCTGACACGCTCACGCTTGCCCTTCACCGAGTTCCACACCGCCGTGCCCGCCTCCAGCCGCCCCGAGTAGACGCGCAGGAACGTGAGCGTCTGGGCGCTGAAGGACGGATCGTTCATGATCTTGAACGCCAGGGCACTGAACGGCGCCTTGTCGTCCGTGGCGCGCTCCTCCTCCACTCCCTTGGGGTTCTTGCCGCGGATCGCGGGAACCTCCAGCGGGCTGGGCAGGTAGTCCACCACCGCGTCCAGCAGCGGCTGCACGCCCTTGTGCCGGAACGCCGAGCCACAGAACACCGGGAAGAGCTTCAGGCTCACGCAGCCCTTGCGGATGGCCCCGCGGATCTCGTCCTCGGTCAGCTCCCCGTTTCCAAGGAACTTCTCGGTCAGCGCGTCGTCCTGCTCGGCCGCGGCCTCCACGAGCTGCGCGCGGGCCTCCTCTGCCTGGGCCCGGAACTCCTCGGGGATCTCCACCACGTCGTAGCGGCTGCCCTGCTCCTGGTCGTGGAACACCAGCGCCTTCATCCCCACCAGGTCGATCACGCCGCGGTGCTTGTCCTCGGCGCCCAGCGGCAGTTGCATACGCACCGGGCGCGCGCCCAGCTTCTCGCGGATGGTGCCCACCGACATCTCGAAGTCGGCGCCCACCCGGTCCATCTTGTTGATGAAGCAGATGCGCGGGACCTTGTACTTGTCCGCCTGCCGCCAGACCGTCTCGGACTGGGGCTCCACACCGTTCACCCCGTCGAAGACGGCGATGGCGCCATCCAACACGCGCAGGCTGCGCTCCACCTCGATGGTGAAGTCCACGTGCCCCGGCGTGTCGATGATGTTGACACGGTACTTCTGCTTGTTCCGTTCCCAGAAGGCGGTGATCGCGGCGGACGTGATGGTGATGCCACGCTCGCGCTCCTGAACCATCCAGTCCGTGGTCGTGGTGCCTTCATGCACCTCTCCCATCTTGTGGATGGCGCCTGTGTAGAACAGGATCCGTTCGGTGGTCGTCGTCTTGCCGGCATCGATGTGCGCCATGATGCCGATGTTGCGGTAGCGCTCGAGCGGATACTCGCGAGCCATTGCCTCAAACCCCTTCGAAACGGAATGTCAGAGAACTGCAACACCCGGATACGCCAGGCGCATCCGGGTGTCAGACCGCGAAGCCTCTGAAGAGGCCTACCAGCGGTAGTGCGCGAAGGCCTTGTTCGCCTCCGCCATCTTGTGCGTGTCCTCGCGCTTCTTCACGGCGTTGCCACGGTTGTTGGCAGCGTCCATGATCTCGCCCGCGAGCTTCTCCTGCATCGTCTTCTCGCCACGCGCCTTGGAGTACTGGATGATCCAGCGCATGCCCAGCGCGACGCGACGGTCCTGACGGACCTCGACGGGGACCTGGTAGGTGGCGCCACCGACGCGGCGGCTCTTCACCTCGAGCACCGGCTTGACGTTGTCCAGGGCCTTCTTGAAGGTCTTGAGGGGGTCTTCCTTCGCCCGCTCCTCGATGAGCGAGAAGGCGCCGTAGCACACGCCCTCGGCGATGGACTTCTTGCCCTTGCGCATCAGGTCGTTGACGAACTTGGTGACAAGGCGATCCTGGTACTTCGGATCGGGCAGGATCTTGCGCTTGGCTACTACGCGACGACGAGGCATCTCTTCTTCCCTTACGCCCTGCCCCCGAATCCGGGAGCCAACGGGGCTTTATGAACTGCACGGAATGAACAGGACCGCTCCCCAGGGTGTGGGGCCAGCGTCCCAACTCAACTGCTGGAGGTGATCGAACCGCCTCAGCTCGGGCGCTTGGCGCCGTACTTGGAGCGGCTCTGCTTGCGACCCGCCACGCCGACCGAGTCGAGCGTGCCACGGATGATGTGGTAGCGGACGCCCGGGAGGTCCTTCACGCGGCCTCCGCGGATCATCACCACCGAGTGCTCCTGGAGGTTGTGACCCACGCCCGGGATATACGAGGTGACTTCGATCCCGTTGGTGAGGCGCACGCGCGCCACCTTGCGAAGGGCCGAGTTCGGCTTCTTCGGCGTGGTGGTGTACACGCGGGTGCAGACGCCACGCTTCTGAGGGGACTCCTTCAGGGCGGGGCTCTTCCCCTTCACATTCAACTTCTCGCGGCCCTTGCGGACCAGCTGGCTGATCGTCGGCACTGACGCTTCCTTCTCACTGGCCGCCGGTAGCTAAGAGGCGGCGCATATAGACCTACAACCGGGCTTAAAAAGGGCCGCGAGTATAGGGAGGGGCCTTCCCGTGTCAAGCACGGCCTGACCCTCGATGGTGTGCAACCATCGGGTGGGTACAGGTCCTTCCCTGGAACTCGGGGTTGGAGGGCTCCTCTACTCCTCGTGCCACTAGAAGTCGAGGACCATCACGATCGCGTCCTCTTTCTCGTCCGCGTAGTAGTTCGGTCGCACGCCCACCGAGCGGAAGCCCAGGGACTTGTAGAGACCGATCGCCGCCTCGTTGCTGCGGCGCACCTCCAGCGTGGCCAGGGTGCAGCGGCGGTGGCGGCCCCGCGCCAGCACCTCGTCCATCACTGCCCGCCCTACCCCGCGGCGCCGGTGCTCTGGCGCCGTCGCCACGTTGAGCACGTGTACCTCGTCCTGGACGATCCAGAAGATCGCCAGGCCCAGCAGGTGCTTCTCCCCGTTGGGCAGCGGCTCCTCCACCAGCAGGATCGTCGACCAGTCGTGATCCAGCTCCCGCCGCAGCAGTTCCGGCGACCAGGGGTTGCGGAACGAGGCCTTCTCCAGGGTGATCACCGCCGGCATGTCCTCGTGGGTCATCTGCCGGATCAGGAACGGGTGCCGACCCTCCGGCATGCCGTCTTCGCGTAAGCGCCTCATCGCCGTGCCTCCCGGGCAAACGGCGCCACGCGCCGCACCTGAGCGGAGTCCCGCACCTGGGCCAGTTCCTCCGCGGCGAGCGCCTTGTAGCGCTCCTGGAAGAGCTTGTCTCGTAGCCGGCCCTTCACCGCCTCGTACCCCTGGGGATATTCGTCGGCATGCTGCTGGAAATAGTGCTTCGCCTCCGCTTCGGTCACCTGGGCGCGCAGCCGGATGCGACTGTCGAGGATTCGCTCGGCGCGGACGCTGCGCTCGAGTACCTCGCTCAACTGCCCCACGTCCGCCCCAGACCGCGCCAGGAAGGCCTGGAACGCTTCCTCGCTCTCGAAGCGCTCGCGGAACCGCCCCAGCCGCTCCTCGACCTCCGCCTGCTCCGCCGCGAAGGCCTCGAGCCGGTCCGCGCTCAGCACCTGGAGTCGCTGGCCAATCACCAGCTCGAGCGCTCCCCTCAGCGTCTCATCGTCGAGCGGCGCGACAGCCGCCTGCACGGCCCCTCGCTCGATGAAGGCCACGCGGGTCTCGAACTCGAGCTCGCTGCGGGTCAGCACCTGGCCCTCGATGATCGCCACCACGCGGTCGATCTCCCGGCCTTCCGCAGCCCGAGGGGCTTCTGGAGCCTCGCCCGCCTGCGCCCAGGCCCCTGCCCCGAACGGCGCCACCGCGAGCCACCCCGCCAGCACAAGTATTCCCGGTCGATGACGGCGCCGCACTGCCATGGGCCCCTTCCTCACCGGCCACTTTATACATCGCCCCCAGAAGCACGCAGTCTGCTGGCCAAGCCCGCCGGACTGGTTACGTTCTTGCAGTCGGAAATTTTCAGGACAGGTCAGCAATGGCGGACGACTACTACCAGATCCTTGAAGTCCCTCGGACAGCGTCCGCGGAGGACATCAAGAAGTCCTTCCGGAAGCTGGCCCGCAAGTACCACCCCGACGTCAACCCGGGAAACAAGTCGGCGGAGGAGCGCTTCAAGCAGCTCAACAGCGCCTTCGAGGTGCTGTCGGACCCTTCGAAGCGCAAGCTCTACGACGAGTTCGGCGAAGACGCCGCGAAGATGGGCTTCGACGAGAAAAAGGCGGCGTCCTATCGGGCCTACCGTGCCGCTCGGGCGCACGGGGGCGGCGGCGGGGGCGGCATCCCCTTCGGCGGTGGGGGTGGCGGCGGCGCGGACTTCGACTTGGGGGACCTCTTCGGAGACCTCTTCGGCCGAGCGGGCGCCGGCGGCTTCGACATCAACGAAGCCTTCGGGCGCCGCGCAGGCCATGGGGGCCCCGAGCGCGGCGAGGACCTCTCCGCCAAGGTGCAGCTCACCCTGTCCGAGGCCATCTCCGGTACCGAGCGCGGGCTCAGCCTCCAGCGCCCCGGCCGCTGCCAACGCTGCCAGGGTCAGGGAGAGGCGGGCCGCAGCGGCCCCTGCCCCACCTGCAAAGGCACGGGCCGCACCCGACGCAGTGCCGGCATGCCCTTCGCGGGAGCCTGCCCGACGTGCAACGGCACCGGTCGGGCCGCCGAGCCCTGCTCGGCGTGCCAGGGCACGGGCGTCGTCGAGGAGACGACCCGTCTCACGGTGAAGATCCCGGCCGGCGTCCAGACGGGCTCCAAGGTCCGGCTCTCTGGCCAGGGCGCGGCGGGAACTCGCGGCGGTCCTCCGGGTGATCTCTACATCGAGACCGAGGTGGCCGAGCACCCGCTGGTGCGCCGGGAGGGGGATGATCTCTACCTGGACCTGCCGGTGACCGTCACCGAAGCGCTCCTCGGCGCGGAGGTGAAGGTGCCTACCTTCCAGGGCGAGGTGACCTTGAAGGTGCCTTCCGGCTCGCAGTCCGGCCGGAAGATGCGCCTCAAGGGTCGCGGGGCCCCCTCGCTCAAGGGCGGGGCCACGGGCGACCTCTACCTCGTCCTCCAGGTCAAGGTGCCCGAGAACGCCACCCCCGAGGTCAAGGCGGCCGCCGAGGCGCTCGCCCGCGGGTACCCCCAGGACGTTCGCCAGGAGTTGAAGCTCTAGGCTCCCACCCGACATGACACCCTGCCCTCTCTCTTGCCTATTGCCTTGCCGGGCGCCGCGTCCTACACGGCGCCTCCACATCCCGTCCTTTCTTGGAGCACTCGCACATGGGCCTCTTTGATCTCTTCGGTGGTTCCGGCCCCGAGAAAGCCCTCAAGCTCAAGCCCAAGGTCACCCAGAAGTATGGGGACCCGGCCAGCCGCCAGAAGGCCATTCAGCAGCTCGGGGAGATGAAGTACCCCGAGGCCGTCTCCGTGCTGCTGGCCCGCTTCACCTTGACCGTGGACCCGCTCACCACCGACGCGGACGAGAAGGACCACGTCTACGAGCTCATCAAGAGCTTCGGCAAGGACGCCATCGCTCCCATCCAGGAGTTCCTCCGCAAGAGCGACCAGGCCACCTCCTGGGCGGTGCGACTGCTCGAGGAGCTGGTGCCCGAGTCCGAGGCCCTGAGCATCTTCCTCGACACGCTCACCCACCTGAGCACCCACTACACGCGTGACCCGGAGAAGAAGGTCGTCCTCCTGCACCACGTCAGCAACAAGCAGGATCCGCGCATCGCCCCCGCCGTCCTCCCCTTCCTCGAGGACATGTCGGACGACGTGAAGATCGCCGCCCTCAAGGCGCTCGGCCCCCTGAAGCACGAGCCGGCCCGTGAGCCCATGCTCCAGCTCCTCACCGGGAGCGAGACCGCGCGTCGCGTCCAGACGGCCGCCCTGTCAGCACTCCATGAGAGCGGTTTCAACGTCCAGGGATACCGGGAGAAGGTGGAGTCCGCCCTCGTCGAGCCCTATGTCGTCGACAAGGACGGTGTGCTGGTCAAGCGCCAGGCCTGAGCCCTCCCTCGTCGCGGGCGCTGTCGGGAAGCCGACAGTGCCATTGTCTTCTCGGGCGCATCTGCCCCGCGGGGCCGTTTTACGCGGTCGCTGCCTTGGAGCAGGATGGGGGGGTGCGTTCATCCAAGAAGAAGGGCCCTCCCCTCGCTGAAGTCGTCACGCTCCGGCCCCACTTGAAGAAGCAGCCCAAGCGGCCGGCACGTCCCATCCCTCCCGTCGAAGCCGAGGAGGCCGAGCGCGCGCTGCTGGAGATGGCGCGCCAGCTCACCACCAGCGCCAGCACCACCGAGGTGCTGCGCCAATACCTGCAGGTCATCTTCAACCTGCTCAAGCCGAAGGTCTGCTACGTCGCCCGGCACTTCGCCGAGCGCAACCAGCTGCACGTCGAGCACGTGCGCGGCCGCTACGACGAGCGCGTCACCGCCGCTGTCCCCGACAAGGGTGTGGTCGGCCGCGCCTTCTCCGAGAACGCCGTGCTGCGCGACGAGGACACCGTCGCCGTGCCGCTCGAGAACCCTCAGGGCGTCACCGGCTGTCTGGCCATCATCGCCCCTCGCCGCGAGGCCTCGGAGACGCTGCTGCGCGCCCTGGCCGGCCAGCTCTCCGCCGCCTATGAGGTGGCGCGCCTGCGCGACGACTCCGCCCGGCGCAACAAGGATCTGCAGACGGCCATCGCCGGCCTCAAGAGCCTGGAGCAGAACCGCGAGGAGCTGCTCGGCAACGTCTCGCACGACCTGAAGAACCCGCTCACCACCATCAAGGCGTACCTGGCCATGGTGGGCCGCGAGAAGCTGGGCGCCCTCAGCGAGTCCCAGCGCCGCGCCGTGCAGATCTGCGACCGGAACTCGGACCGCATGCTGCGCATGGTGAATGATCTGCTGCTCATGTCCCGGCTCCAGTCCGGGAAGATGCAGCTCAACCAGCGCCCCTTCGGCCTCAAGGCCGTGGCCGAGGAGGTGCTGCGCGCCCTGGCCGCCCTGTCCGAGCACAGCAAGGTGCGCCTGCACATTCCCCCCTGCCCCGAGGTCTTCGTCCGCGGCGATCGCGAGCGCGTCGCCGAGGCCATCCACAACCTCGTGGAGAACGGCATCCACCAGAGCGAGGAGGGCGGCACCGTCGAGATCCGCGTCTCCACCGAGGAGGGCCTCGCCGCCCTCTCCGTGAAGGACTGCGGCCCGGGCCTCTCCCAGGAGGACCTGGAGAACATCTTCGATCCGTTCTACCGCGCCCGCTCCGGTCAGCCGAGGCCCCTGGGCGGCCGGCTGGGGCTGCCGCTGGTGGCCAAGATCCTCGCGCTCCACGGCGGGCGCGTGGAGGCCAACAGCACGCTCGGTGAAGGCTCCACCTTCCAGCTCGTGTTGCCCATGTTCGCCGGGGCCGTCAGCACGCCGGACATCACCCAGGCGGCCCCGCGCGCCGGCGGCATCCTCCTCGTGGAGGACGACGCGGACTGCCGCGAGGTGCTCCAGCAAGTGCTCGAACAGGAGGGCTACCGGGTGATGGCCACCTCGGGCGCGGCGGAGGCCCGCTCCGTGCTCTCGCACATCCGCCCGGCCATGGTGCTGCTCGACCTGCGCCTGAGCCAGGAGGATGGCCGCTCCGTGCTGCACTTCATCCGCGGCAGCGAGTCGCTCTCGGACATCGTCGTCTACATCATCTCCGGCGCCAGCGAGGTGGCCTCGCTCAGCTCCGGCCAGGGCTTGGACCGCATCGACGGGTTCTTCGAGAAGCCCCTGCAGTTGCCCCGGCTGCTGGACACCGTCGCGGCGGTGGTCCGTCCCAGCCGCCGCAACCCCGCCTCATCCTGACGGGGGGCCTCCCGCGGGTACGAAAGAGGCTGGAAAGCCTCCCACCTCCGCTAGTATCCGCGCGGCCCATGAGCACTTCCGTCCTTTCCCGCTATCGCACCGCGTTCGCCGAGGCGCTTGCCCAAGCCCTCGGCGTCCCCGCTTCCGAGATCGAGCCGCAGATCAAGCCGGCGGATCCCGCGCACGGGGACCTGAGCTTCGTCACCTTCCCGCTGGCCAAGGCGCAGAAGAAGGCGCCCCCCGCCATCGCCTCCTCCCTCGCCTCCGCCGTGAAGGTGCCGGGGCTCGAGGTGGCGGCCACTGGCCCCTACGTCAACGCGCGCTTCGCCACCCAGCCCTTCTCCTCCGAGGTCATCGACACGGCCCGCAAGGAGGGCCCCGCCTACGGCCATGGAGACGACGGCAAGGGCAAGACGGTGGTGCTCGACTACTCGTCGCCCAACATCGCCAAGCCCATCGCCTTCCACCACATCCGCTCCACCGTCATCGGCCACTGCCTGGCCAACCTGTACCGGGCGCTCGGCTGGAAGGTGGAGGGCATCAACTACCTGGGCGACTGGGGCAAGCAGTTCGGCCTGGTGGCGGTGGGCTTCCAGGAGTACGGCGATCCGGCTCGCAAGGAGGAGGTAGGGCACCTCATCGAGGTGTACGTGAAGGCCAACAAGCGCGCCGAGGCCGAGCCGGCCTTCGACGAGCGGGCCCGTGAGTTCTTCCGCCGCATGGAGGCCAATGACGCCGAGGCCCTGTCCTTGTGGCAGCAGTTCCGCGAAACCTCCATCCGCGACTTCGAGCGCATCTACTCGCGCCTGGGCATCCGCTTCGAGCACATCGAGGGCGAGAGCCGCTACCAGGGGAAGATGGAGCCCGTCATCGAGGAGATCTCCCAGAAGGTGGGCGTCAAGGAGTCGAAGGGCGCGCTCGTGGTGGATCTGCCCTACGCCGAGGGCGAGCCGCCCGTCATGCTCAAGAAGAACGACGGCAGCACGCTGTACGCCACGCGCGATCTGGCCGCTGCCACGGACCGGTACGAGCGCTTCCAGTTCGACAAGGCCCTCTACGTCGTCGCCAAGGATCAGCAACTGCACTTCAAGCAGTTCTTCCTGGTCCTTCAGAAGATGGGCAAGCCGTGGGCGGACCGGCTGGTCCATACCTACTTCGGCCGCGTGCAGGGCATGAGCACCCGCAGGGGCGAGGTGGTGCTGCTCGACGACGTGCTGGATCAGGCCAAGGAGCTGGCCCGGAAGAAGGTCCAGGAGAACATCGAGAAGGGCCGCATCCAGACGGACAACCCGGAGGAGCTCTCCGAGCAGATCGGCCTGGGCTCCATCGTCTTCGGCGACCTGCGGCACAACCGCACCAGCGACTACGCCTTCGACTGGGAGGAGGTGGTCAGCTTCGAGGGCCACACCGGCCCCTACGTCCAGTACGCGCACGCGCGCACCTGCAACGTGATTCGCAAGGGCGGTGGCGCGCCGGCCAGCTTCGACGGGGCGCTGCTGACGCTGCCCGAGGAGCAGGCCCTGCTGCGCGTCCTGGCCCGCCTGCCCGTGGTGGTACGCGAGGCCGCCGAGCAGTACGAGCCGAGCCTGGTGGCGCGTCTGATGCTGGACCTGGCCGCCGCCTACAACCGCTACTTCACCGCCGGCAACCAGGAGCGCGACAAGCGCATCCTCGTGGAGGGCAACGACGCGCTGCGCGCCGCCCGACTGGCGCTGACGGATGCCACCCGCGTGACGCTGGCCTCCGGGCTGACGCTGCTGGGTATCCCGACGCCGGAGAACATGTAGCTAGCCCCCTCGGGAGGAGCTCCCCATGGAGAGTGCCGTGGCTCGGACTTCGAACCAGGAGCAGGAGGCGGCCTTGCTGAAGGAAGAGTTCGGACCGGTCTCCCGGATGCTGGGGGCCCGCTACTTCGACGGGGTTCACTTCCCGCCGGAGGCCGAGGGCGAGCTGCGCACGCTCCATGACCAGGGCTTCGTGGTCCACGTCATGCGCTCCACCGCGTGGATCAACTTCCTCTACCTGGCCTGGGCCATGGTGCGCCGGGCCCTGCCTCCCGTCCGCGCCGTGGTGAACCTGCGGCCCTGGTTCACCCGCCCCTTCCGGAAGACGGCCCAACGCGGCGACTTCGACGTGCGCTTCACCTACGCCCGGCGCCATGGCGGCAGCGGCCTCATCTTCCTGAAGAAGACGGCGCTGATGAGCGCCTCGGGCAAGGACATCGAGGAGAACCCCTTCCCCGCCCTCGTCAACATGGCGCGCAAGGGGGACCGCAACGTCTTCCTCGTGCCCGAGCTGTTCGTCTGGGAGAAGCGCACCGCGCGCATCAAGCCCGGCATCATGGACATCATCTTCGGCAGCCCCGAGGCCCCGGGCTTCCTGCACTCCATGGTGGCCTTCTTCCGCAACTACCGCCGCGCCCAGTTCCGCGTGGGCGAGCCGATCGATCTGCGGCGCTTCATCGAGGACAACCCCCAGGACTCCGACGAGGTGATCGCCCGCAAGGTGCGCAGCATCCTGCACCACCACCTCGCCCGGGAGACGCGCGCCGTCTTCGGCCCGCCCAGCAAGCCGCCCGATCGGCTCATGGACGAGACGATGCGGGACCGGCAGCTGCGCAGGGCCCTGGATGCCCACGCCGCCACCGTGGGCCGCCGCCCGGAGAGCGTCTACCGCGAGGCGCGGCGCAACCTGGCCGCCATCGCCGCGCGCCCCAGCCCCACCACGCTCGCCTTCGCCTCTCCCCTGCTCGACTGGGTGTTCCAGCGCATCTACGACGGCATCGAAGTGGATGAGGCAGGGCTCCACCGCGCCCTCAAGATGGCCGGGCGTGCGCCCATCGTCCTGTGCCCCTCGCACAAGAGCCACGTGGACTATCTGGTGATGAGCTGGGTGCTCTGGAACCGGGGCTACGCGGTGCCGCTGGTGGCCGCGGGCGCCAACCTCTCCTTCTTCCCGCTGGGGCCCTTCCTGCGACGCTGCGGCGCGTTCTTCCTGCGACGCTCCTTCAAGGGTGACCCCATCTACGCCGAGTCGTTCCAGGCCTATGTCCGCAAGCTGGTCCTCGACGGCGTACACCAGGAGTTCTTCCCCGAGGGTGGCCGCTCGCGCACGGGCAAGCTCCTGCCTCCCAAGCTGGGCATGTTCACCTGGCAGGTCGAGGCCGTGCTGGAGGGCGCCCGGAACGATCTCATCTTCGTGCCCGTCTCCATCGACTACGAGAAGGTGGTGGAGTCCGGCAGCTACTCGAAGGAGCTGGCCGGCGGAGAAAAGAAGCCCGAGGACATCAAGGCACTGCTCAGCACGCCCAAGGTGCTCACGGCGCGCTACGGCCGCATCCACCTCACCTTCGACGAGCCGCTGTCGCTGGTGGATCTGATGAAGAGCCGCGGGCTCACGCCCGGCGAGCCGGTGACGGACGAGCAGAAGAAGGGCCTGGTGCGCGCGCTCGGCAACCGGGTGATGTACGGCATCAGCAAGGTGTCCACGGTGACGCCGCACGCGCTGGTGAGCGCCGCCCTGCTGGCCCACCGTCGCCGGGGTATCACCCAACGGGAGCTGGGCGACCGCATCACCCTGCTGCGCCGCATCGCCGAGGAGGAGCGCACCCCGCTGTCCAAGACGCTGGAGAACGCCCCCAGCGATCCGGAGACGCTGGGCGCCATCCGCGACGCGCTCCAGACGTTCCGGGCCGATGGGATGATCCGCACCCAGCAGGCGCGCGGCGAGTTCATCTACCAGCCCGAGGACGAGCGCCGCGCGGAGCTGTCCTTCTACAAGAACACCCTGATGAACCTGGTGACGCCGCGCAGCCTCGTGGCCAACGCGCTGCTGGCGGGCGCCGGGCCCTACGAGGGCGTGAAGGCGCGCGCCCTGTTCCTCTCGCGCCTCTTCAAGGTGGAGTTCATCTACCGGGTGGGCCTCACCTTCGACACCATCTTCGCCGAGACGGTGGAGGCCCTGGTGCGCATGGGCCTGGTGCTGCGCTCGGACGACACCCTGCAGGTGGCTCCCGAGCCGCACGCGCGCCCGTCCCTGGAGTTCCTCGCGGACCTGATGCGCGACTACCTCGAGGCGTACCTGCTGGCCGCGATGACGCTCGGTGACGTGGCCGAGGGCACCGCCACGGACCGGAAGACCTTCGTGAAGCTCGCCATGGAGACCGGCCGCGCCGAGTTCCACGCAGGCCGCATCGGCGCCGCCGAGTCCCTGGCCAAGACGACGCTGGAGAACGCCGTGGCCTACCTGCTCGACCAGAAGTACCTCGTCGAGGAGGACAAGAAGCTGAAGCTGGGCCCCGCCGCCTCCGAGCCGCTGGCCCGCGCGCAGCTCGCCGACGAGATCCGCCTCTACCTGCGCAGCGCGTAGTCCTCCGGCCGGCCCCTCAGAAGCTGGAGCGGAACGGGACGCGCACCTCTTCCACGAGCGCGTTCCCCTCGTAGTCCGTGAGGCTCGTGCGCAGCACCAGCGTATAGGAGGTATTCGAGGCGAAGGCCCCCGAGGCCGCTCCCACCATCACGGTGTAGGGGAGATCCCCTCGCTCGGTGTCCTCGTCGATGCCCGACAGGGGCGGCACGGTGATTCGCAGGGCCACCTCCGTCTGCCCCGAGAACACGGCGATGCCTGGGCGCAGCGTGCGCTCGTCCATCAGCTCCGAGAAGGTGACGCTCAGGGTGCCGTCCTTCGCGACCTCGGCGTTGGCCGCCGGCACGGTGGACTGCAGCTCCGGAGGGTCCGTGTCACGCACGGCCAGCAGCGGATCCCCCGGCTCCAGGCAGCCGGTGAGGCCCATCGCGGCACACGAGGCAATCAGCAGGCGGCGCATCAGCGGCACCCCTTCTGGCGGAGGCTGTTGTCCGAGTGGCACTTGAGGCACGCGCGATCGTTGGCCGCCGCGAGCTTCTGGCACGCATCCCGGAAGCCGCTCGGGTGCGGGTTGATCTGCCGGCGCTCGGACAACTCCGAGTGGCAGCTCATGCAGGACTCCTCGCGGTGGCAGGCGACGCACTGGCGGAGGTCCCGCGAGGCGGCGATGCCGTGGTGCTGCGGGCCGATGACCTCTACCCAGGTGTTGTAGTCCGGATGCACCTTGGCGTTGCGCGGGCGCAGCGAGGAGTCCGCGTCCATGCCCACGCCCACGCGCTCGTGGCAGGCGGCACAGAAGGACTGGGCGCGGTGGCAGCTCTCGCAGCGCGTGGCGTCCGTGCGCGCCTGCAGCGGGTGCAGGGTGATGAAGTCGTTGGGGTGTACCGACAGCGGCTTCTGGAGCGAGTCGTGGCACTGCTGGCAGTAGGAGTCCGAGTGGCACTCCATGCACGTCTGCCGAGCCACCGCTGCGCGGGTGCCGTGGTTGAACTCGAAGCGCGGGCCGTGGTCCATGCCCAGCGGGTTGCCCTGCATGGGCCGGAGGATGCCGGAGCTGAAGGTGAGCTGGAGCCGCCCCGAGGGCTGCTTCAGGTGGCACGCCTTGCACTCGTTGGTGACCACCTTGCCGTCATGGCACTCGAAGCAGGTGGCCATCTTGGGCAGCTGCTGCCGCGTGGCCAGCGTCACCTTCGTCATGTCCCCATGGCAGGCGACGCACTCCACCTTCTTGTCCAGGTGGAGCTTGTGGCTGAACTCGATGTTGGCGGGAGGCAGGTCCAGCTTCGCCGGCTCCTTGCGCACGGTGGCGTCGAAGCCCGGGTGACACGAGGCGCAGCCAGACGGCGGGTCCGTCTTCTGCCCCTTCTGGGCGGCGGCGATGTCGTGGCAGGTCTCGCACTCCTCGTGGCCGGGGAGGTTGCGATCCTTGGGAGACACGCTCGTGCGGGTGGAGTCGTGGCAGGTGGCGCAGTCGGCCCCGGCCTCCAGGTGCTGCGCGTGGTCGAAGCGCAGGGGGATGTTCTGCGCCGGGTAGATGGCGAGGCTGCGCTCACGGCCGGTGGCCGCCCAGGCCACTCCCGCGACGACGAGGGAGAGGGTGAGGACACCCAGTGCTTTACGGTACGGGCGGTCCATCTAGAGGTTCGCCTTGAGATCGAAGAGGAAGAAGGCCTTGGTATCCGAGCGGGTGAACGGGTTGAAGTTCTGCTCGAGCACCAGGGACAGGCGAGTCGACTGGCTCAGGGCCCGGCTGGCCCAGAGCTGCGCCCCGAAGAAGTTGCCCTTGAGCTGCGGGTTGAAGGCGTCATCGACGCGGGCCACCGACAGCCGCCCGTCCAGATCGAAGCGCCCCCGGTCGAAGCTGAAGCCGCCGGTGAGGTCCGCCCAGAGCTGATTGCCCCCGAAGCCGCCGCGGTACGTCACATCCAGCGCCGAGCGAAAAGCGCCCCACCGCAGCGCCGCGCCCACCGCACCACCCACGTTCGCGGAGGAGGGAGCCCCCTCCCCGTCCACCTGGTCGGCGATGCCCAGGTTCTCGTTGAGGTTGGTGTGGTACAGGCTGGCCAGACCCTGCACGTAGTAGCGCAGCGGGCCCACCGGGTAGAAGTCCACGCGCACGCGCGCCTCGTCCCGAGGGGCGAAGGCGAAGTAGTACCAGATGGAGTCCGAGGAGAAGACCGGGGTGAAGCGCAGCGCCTCGGCGCTCACGGCGAACTGCGTCTGGTCGTAGCGCACCTGCGCGCGCACCTGCGCCGGCGTCATCTGCAGCATGTCGAAGTCGAGCCCCGCCAGCGCCGTCACGCCCAGCCCGCGCCCGTAGCGCAGCTCCAGCCCCGCGCGCTCCAGGTCCGTCTTCCCGCCCACCATCGCCTTGCGGTAGCCGAGCGAGGCGCTGATGCCCTTGAAGTCCTCGAGGAACACCTTCGCCCCGTACATGGGCGCCAGGGCATCCAGGTTCTCGTCCGCGCCCACCACGCCCAGCTCCAGCCGGCGCGCGTCGCTCTCGCGAGTCCCTTCCGGCTGGTAGACCGAGGAGGTCAGAAAGCCCGCACCCCGGACCCACAGCCCGCCGTAGAGCTCCGCGCCCACGCCGAACCGCGTCTTGTAGCGCAGCCGCAGCCCGTCGAAGGCCAGGATGTCCATCGAGTCGACGTAGAGCTGGCGCCCCAGTCGGCCCTCGAAGCCGCCGCTGCCGTAGCGCGCGAAAGCGTGGAGCAGGTGCGCGTCCTCGGTGCGCAACCCGTCTACCTTCTCGGCCTCGCCACGCGGCAGCCCCAGGTCCGCGAAGACGCGCAGGTTGGACTCGAAGCCCAGATCCTGCCCGGTGACCAGCTCGAAGGCGTTGAGGCCCAGGTACTGGACGATCCGCCGCCGCGGCAGCAACACCACGTCATCCGGTGTGCTCCCACGCCATGAGCGGATCTGGTACGCCTGTGCCTCCGTGCGTGCCTCGATCTGAAATGCCGCTGCCGAGGCCGTCTCCGCCGCCAGCAGCGCCAGCACCAGACTCGAAGCCTGGACGGCTTTCCTCATGCTCCGCTGAATTCGATCCAGGAAGAACGTCAAGGTGGCGGCATTATAAGGACGTCCGCTCCAAGGTTTATCGGTTTTCGCACGCCTTTTCTGAGTCAGGAGATCCCGGTGGAAGATTCCACCCCTCGCCCGCCCCTCACGCCACTGTGGAGCCCGCTGCTGGTGGCGATGGTCTGCGGCCCGACCGTGCTCGCGCTGTTCCTGACGCTCGGGGGAATGAGCCAGGTGCTCAACGCGGCCTTCGGCCTGTGGTTCACGGAGATCTTCATCTTCGTGGGCGTGTGCTGGGTGCTGCTGCGCGCCACTGCCTACGAGCCCTGGAGCTACACGGGATTGCATGCCCCTCAGCCCAGCGCGGCGGCCCTGGGCTTCGGGCTGGGAGTGGCCAACTTCTTCGCCTTCGTGGTGCCCATCCAGTACGCGGCGCAGTCGGTGGCGCCGCCGTGGCTTCGCGAGATGTTCGACGTGAGCCGGATCTTCGAGGGCCAGAGCTCGCTGGAGCTGGGCCTGCTCATCGCTGGCGTCTCCCTGGCCGCGCCGTTCTGCGAGGAGTTCTTCTTCCGGGGCGTCTTCCAGAAGGGCCTGCTGGCCACCACGCTCTCGCGGCCCGCCGCCGTGCTGGTAACGGCCGTGGTGTTCAGCGCGTTCCACCTGGATCCGGTGGGCTTCCTGGCGCGGGTGGAGCTGGGCGTGCTGTTCGGCGCGCTGCGGCTCTACACCGGCTCGCTGTGGCCGAGCATCCTCGCCCACTCGGCCAACAACGTGGTGTCCTCCATGCTGTTCCTCCTCTTCCGGGAGGCGGGAGCCGAGGCCGCCGAGGAGCGGCCCCCACTGCAGGCCATCTTGGGGCTGATGAGCGTGGGGGTGCTGGCCATGGGAGGCCTGATCGCACTGGGGCGCCGGTTCCCCTCGCTGTGGGGGACGCGTCGGGAACCCGAGACCGTGGCCGTATCTCCCCCTCCCCTGGCGCGCAGTGTGCTGCCCTGGGTGGTGACGGCCACGCTGTCGGTCGGGGCCCTGGTGCTCGTGGACTCGCGCGGCATCCGCCTGAGCTACCTCGACATCCAGCACCGACTGCCCAGGCTGCCGAAGGACGCGCCGGACGCGCTCCATGCCGAGCGCGCCCAGCTGAAGCGACTCCGCCAGGAGGTCCGAGGCGGGCGTGTCCCCATCAAGGTCTACGAGGAAGAACTCCTCCGTCAGGCCCAGGCACACCCGAAGAACACCCGCTGATTCGACGGCGCAATCCGACGTGCTAGGTTGCGCCGCCGTGCCACGCGTCTCGTTCCCCTCGAGCTTCCAGCGACATGTCCCCTGCCCTCCGGAGTCGGTGGGCGGAGCCACCGTGCGAGAGGCCCTCGAGCAGTACTTCGCCCGCCACCCTCCGGTGCGCAGCTATGTGCTGGATGAACAAGGCGCGTTGCGCCAGCACGTCGTCATCTTCGTCAACGGCAGTCAGCTTCGCGACCGCGCGGGCCAGCAGGAGCCCATCCGCGAGGACGCGGAGCTCTACGTCATGCAGGCACTCTCCGGGGGGTAAGTCACCATGTCGGATCGAATCTTCGTCGCCACGCGCAAGGGCCTGTTCGAGCTGCGTCGCACCAGCGGCCGCTGGCAGATCGCTCGCACCTCTTTCCTGGGTGACTCGGTGTCGCTGGTCGCCAAGGACCCCGCGGAGGGTCGGCTGTACGCCGCGCTGGGGCTGGGCCACTTCGGAGTGAAGCTGCGCGCCTCCTCGGATGGTGGACAGAGCTGGGAGGAGCTGCCCGCGCCCGCGTTTCCGAAGAAGCCGGAAGGGCTCGACGAGACGCTCCCCGACGGCAAGCCCTGGCCCTGGCGGGTCGAGCAGATCTGGGCGCTCCAGGTGGTGGACGGCACCCTCTGGTGCGGCACGATCGGCGGAGGCCTCTTCCGCTCACGAGATCGTGGCCAGTCCTGGGAGCTGGTGCGTGGCCTGTGGGATCACCCGATGCGCAAGCAGTGGTTTGGCGGCGGGACGGATGCGCCGGGCATCCACTCCATCAGCGCCCACCCGAAGAACCCCAACGATCTCCTCGTCGCCGTCTCGTGCGGTGGCGTCTGGCGCACGCGCGACGGGGGCGAGCGCTGGGAGGCCTCGTGCGAGGGCATGTTCGCCGAGTACATGCCCCCGGAGCGGCGGGGAGATCCCTCCATCCAGGACCCTCACATCCTCTCGCGCTGCGCCGCGCACCCCGACCGCCTGTGGGTGCAGCACCACAACGGCGTCTTCCGCTCGGATGACGCGGGGGCCAACTGGGTGAACATCCCCGAGAGCACGCCGAGCGTGTTCGGCTTCGCCATCGCGGCCCATCCGAGCAACCCGGACATCGCCTGGCGCGTTCCGGCGATCAAGGACGAGCAGCGCATCCCCGTCGATGGTCGCGTCGTCGTCTCACGCACGCGTGACGGGGGCAAGAGCTGGGAGGCGCTGCGCGAGGGACTGCCGCAGGAGCATGCCTACGATCTCACCCTCCGGCACGCGCTCGACGTGGACGCCACGGGCGAGCGGCTCGCGTTCGGAAGCACGACCGGCTCGCTGTGGACGTCCGAGAACGGCGGGGACTCCTGGGGGCACGTGTCCGCGCACCTGCCCCCCATCTACGCGGTCCGCTTCGCCTGAAGCGCTAGATGAAGCGGTAGGTGGACACGTTGAGGACCGGGCCCACCATGTGGATGGTCATCGCGTCGTTGTCCACCTGCCCATCGATCTCGATGCGCTGACCGTCCTGCTTGATCTTCCGATCGCCGCCGGCGAGCTGGTAGGTGCGGCCGTCATCACCCTCCAGCACCCAGACGCCGCCCTCGAGGTCTCGGTAGACGACCTTGCCGGTCAGCTTCATACCGTCTCCTTCTTGAGCATGGCGCGGGCGATGAAGAGGCAGACGATCGCGTTCACCACGAGCCACGGCATCGCCAGGAAGGTGAAGGGCATGTACGCCAGCGCCGGCGCCTTGGCCCACGCCCCGTAGGCCAGGAAGCCCGCGAAGCCGAGCGCCAGACCGCCCAGCGCCGGGCGGATCGCGCGGAACCGGATGGCGAACACCGAGAGCACCAGCGGGATGATCGCGCTGTAGAAGAGCGGGTTGGCCACCTTGCCGCGACCGAAGATGATCTTCTGCCAGTCGGGGATGGGCAGCGACACCGCGTTCACCACGTCCCCGGCCGCGCCGTCGGCCCCACCGAACAGCGAGCGCGCGAAGAACACGCCCACGGTGGCCAGCACCAGCGGCACCAGGAAGCTCGGGGTGAAGAGCATGTTGAGGTAGCCCGGCCGCTCGCCCTTGCGCAGGGTCAGCAGCAGCACGGCCAGCAGGCCCAGCGCCCACCAGAGCGACGGCCACTGCGCGCCGCCACCGGCGCCGAGCGCCTCCAGCGAGGCCTGGGCGTTGAGCAGCCCGTGGCCGTACTCATCGGTCCGATCCTGCTCGTTCACCCGCTTGGCGCCGGCGTACAGCGCCTGCTCCACCTCGTCCGGGCCACTGGCGCCCGAGGCGTACAGGAGCGCCGCCACGGCCGCCACGTGCGGGGTGGCCATGCTCGTGCCCTGGAAGGCGGCGTACACGGAGCGCGCCGGGTTGCGAGGATCAATGGTGTTCTGGAGGATGCCGCCCTGGTCGCCCTGGCGCTTGTCACCGCCCGGCGCCGCGATATCCAGCTCCTTGCCATAGGAGGAGTACGGCGCGCGCGTGCCACTGGGGCCCACCGCCGCCACCGCCACCGCGCCCGGGTAGGCCGCCGGGTACTCGACGCGAGCGCGGCCCGCGTTGCCCGCCGCGGCCACCACGGTGACGCCCTTCTTGCGCGCGTACTCCACCGCCGAGGCCATGGCCGCCGAGTGGCCACCACCGCCCAGCGACATGTTGATGACCTTGGCGCCCTTGTCCGCCGCGAAGCGGATGGCGTCCACGATGTCCGCCGAGGTGCCGCTGCCGAAGTGGTTGAGCACCTTCACCGGCATCAGCGTCGCCTCGAAGGCCACGCCCGCCACGCCCTCGGCGTTGTTCGTCGCCTGGGCGATGGTGCCCGCCACGTGCGTGCCGTGCCCGTGGTCATCATTGGCGTGCTCGTCGTCGTTCACGAAGTCGTAGCCCTTCACGAACTTCACGCCCTTGAGGTCCGGCACCTGCTTGAAGTCGTCGTAATCCTCGTAGGCGATGCCCGTGTCCAGCACCGCCACCACCACGCCCTTGCCCTTGGTGGTGTCCCACGCCTTGGGCATGTCGATCATCTTCAGGTTCCACTGCCGGGCGTAGTCCGGATCGTTCGGCGTGTAGCTGGCCCGGAACTGCAGCAGCGGCTCTGCGGACTCGACGCTCGGGTTCTGACGGATGCGCGCCAGCGCGCTCTCCACGTCATCCACGCCCACCGCCACCGTCAGGCCGTCGTCCGAGCTCTCCACCGAGTTGAACTCGAGGTCCACGCCCCACTCGGCCTCCCAGGCGTCGAACTCCGCCTTGCTGGTGCCGTCCTTGAAGTCCACCACGATGCCGCCGGGCACCACCTCCGCCTCGGCGAGGTCCAGCGTCGCGGTCGGCTGCTCGGTGGCTGCCGGCTCCTCGCTCCGGGAAGAACAGGCCGCGGTCGCTACCACGACCAGGGCCAGTACCGCGTTCGCCAGGGTCCTTCGCATCATCGGGGTACTCCTTCAAAAGCGGGGCACGCCTTCGTCAGACTCCTACGAACGTACGGAGAAACGATTGGGTCTGCTCCACAGTCTGTTCGACAGGCAGGCTTGCCGGCAAGTTCCGGAAGATTGAGAATTCTTA
Organism: Hyalangium ruber; assembly: GCF_034259325.1. Classification (NCBI taxonomy): domain Bacteria; kingdom Pseudomonadati; phylum Myxococcota; class Myxococcia; order Myxococcales; family Archangiaceae; genus Hyalangium; species Hyalangium rubrum. Next base: position 82,886 of record NZ_JAXIVS010000012.1, read on the forward strand.
AGAAGTCCGAAGGTTTACGCGGCATCGGTCACTCGCCCGACAGCCGCCTCAGCCAACCGGACACGAACTTGCCCACCTGGGGCAGGTTGCGGTTGAACGTCGGACCCGCGTCCTCCACCAGCTCCAGCTCGCCCCGAGACGCCTCCCCTACCGCCGCCGACAGGGCCGCCCGGGGCAGGCGCCGGTCCTCCTCGCCCACCACCACGAGCAGGGAGCGATCCACCCGCGACAGCGCCGTCAGGTCCACGTCCGCCGGTGCCACCAGGCACACCCCTCCGATCGACAGGTGTCGGGCCTGCAGCGCCAGAGCCACCTGGGCGCCGCCATAGAGCGAGACCACCGCGATGCTGGGGCTCTGGGCATTCTCCAGCAGCACGCGCATGGCGGCCTCGGCATCCTCCACGAGCGCCTCGCCCGTGCCCCGGCTGCCCTGGCTCGCGCCGACACCCCGGTGGTTGAAGCGCAGCGTCGGAAAGCCCGCGGTGGCCGCTGCCCAGACCAGCTCCGCCGCGATGACGTGATCCATGCCCCCTCCCTCCTCGGGACGGGGAGGAATGACGAGCAGCGGCGGCTTCTTCTCGCCCCGGTGCGCCGTGCCCTCCATCACCTCGCGCCCCACCGGGATGAGCGTGGAGCGCTCCAGGAACTGACCTTTCAGAACCATCGCGGCAACTTAGGCCATCGCTCGAGCCTGCTCGCCCGTTTTTCAAGCATGTGTCCGGACGGGCACGGTGGCGCACGCGCTGAACATCGGTTCAGCAAAAACGCCATTTCTGATCCGAGAATGATCCTGGCGTGATCCAACGGCATGGCCCCGAGGCCCGGCGGTGCCTCTCGCGACACGAGGGCCTCTGGCCGGAAAGGTCTGCTAGGCTGCCTGCCCAGGCCTTCCCTTCCCGGAGATCCAGATCCCATGACTCGAGATGAAGCGCAGCGCCTGGCACAGGCGTTCCTGGCCGCAGCGGGCGAGCCCAACAGCGTCGGCCTCAACCCCCAGGGCTTCGGCGGCGTGTCCGTCAGCAACGCGCAGCTCTACTTCGAGTGGCACGACAAGGAGCAGGCGCTGGAGTGCAGCGCGCTGATCCACAAGTTCCGCGAAAACCCCAAGCCCGGCGTCCTCGAGGGCTTCCAGGCCGAGCAGAAGGCGGGCACGGACACCGGCGGTGGCACCCTGGACTTCGAGCCGGAGAACAAGTCGCTCTTCCTCAGCCGCACCTATACCCAGGCGCCCGCGCAGCCCGCCTTCGTCGACGACATGAAGAAGCTGATGAAGGCCAGCCTCACCTGGAGCAACGAGGTGCTGGACCGGGTCGCCTCGCGCGCCTTCAAGCGCTGAAACATCCTTGACGCACCGCATCATCCGGGGTCTCGCAACTTTTCAACCCGGGGTGCGATAATTCCCACAAGAGCTGTAACCCCCCTTACGAATTCACGGAGTCCCCATGAACCCCATCGAGCGCGGCCGGAACCTCCTCAACACTGTGCGCACCGGCACCGAGAAGGCCGTCGACAAGACGCAGCAGGCGGTTGGCAACGTCGTCGACAAGACGAAGGACGTCGCCGCCGCGGGCGGCCGGCAGCTGAACCAGGTCGTCGACGGCTTCGAGACCAAGGCCGCCGCGGGCGCCCGTGGCATCCAGAGCCTGTTCGGCGGTGGCAACAAGCCGGATAGCGTCCATGACGGCAAGCTCCTGGGCGCTGGCGGGCAGACCTACCCCCCCGGCACCGCGCTGACCGACATCGCCGGCGTCACCCCGCGCAACAACCCGAACCCGTCGACGACCGTGCTGTACGTCAACGGCATCCAGACCGACAAGGCGGGCCAGTCCAACAGCCTCCAGGCGATCGCGGACACCACGGGCGCCAAGGTGATCGGCATCCACAACGCCACCGAGGGCTTCGTCTCGGATCTGGCCCAGTGCGTGAAGGACAAGCTGGACAAGGGCACCAACCCGGCCGTGGACACGCTGGCCGACACCCTCTACACGGAGCTCAAGGCCGGCCGCTCGGTGCACCTGATGGCGCACAGCCAGGGTGGCCTCATCTCCAGCCGCGCGCTGAACGACGTGTACAACCGGCTGCGCATCGAAGACGGGATGTCCAAGGAGCAGGCTCAGCAGGCGATGAGCAAGCTCAACGTGGAGACCTTCGGCGCCGCCGCCATGCACTACCCGGACGGCCCGCAGTACGTGCATTACGTGAACCGCGGCGATCCGGTGCCGGGCCTCTTCGGCCTGGGCCCCGCCTCGGACAAGTGGAACCCGCTGGTGGACGGCGGCAAGGGCTCGGTGGTTCACCACTTCAACGACTTCAAGCTGAACCCCATCGCGGCGCACGGCTTCGAGTCCATCTACCTGCAGCACCGCGTGCCGTTCGAGCAGGCGCGCCAGGGCAACTTCAACAAGTAAGATGGCGACCGCCCCTCGCAACGGCCTGGCGGGCCTCCTGATGTCGTGGGTGGCCGGCCTGTCGCCGGCAACTCCCGCGGGTGCCCCCATGACGCGCGAGGGGGCGCAGCGGCTGGTGCAGTCCTTCGTGAGGCCCGAGGGCGCGATGCAGAGCCCCGGGCTCAACGCGGAGGGCTTCGGCGGCATCACGATGGGCGGGGCCCAGCTCTACTTCGAGTGGCACGAGGACACGAAGGCGCTGGAGTGCAGCGCCCTCGTGTACAAGTTCCACGAGCCGCCCAAGCCGGGAGTGATTGACGGCTTCAAGGCGGAGGAGAAGGAGGGCACGGACTCCGGCGGCGGCACGGTGGACTACGAGCCGGAGAACCGTGGCCTGTACCTCAGCCGGACCTATACCCAGGTCCCGGATGAGCGCGCCTTCGCCAAGGACATGAAGAAGCTGATGAAGGCCAGCCTCAAGTGGGGCCACGAGGTGCTGGACCGCGTGGCTTCGCGGGTGTTCCACCCCGAGGAGCTGGAGAAGCGCTGAGCGCCTGCCCTACACCGAGGCAAGGACGTAGAACTTGAGGTACTTGCCCTCGGGGAACTGCAGGCGCACGGGATGGTCTGGCGGCTGGTAACGTTCTTCGACCAGCGCCAGGTCCACCCCCGCCTTGAAGCCCGCCTCGCGCACCGCGCCCATGAAGTCATCCGGGCTGACGCGCGCCGAGCATGAGGCCGTCGCCAGCAACCCGCCCGGCCGGAGGATTCCCAGCGCCTGGCGGTTGAGCGAGGCGTAGCCGTCGATCGCCGCCTGCACCGCCCGCTGGCTCTTGGCGAAGGCGGGCGGGTCCAGGATGATCAGATCGAACGTCCGGCCTTCGTCCTTGAAGGACTGGATGATCTTGAAGACGTCCGCAGCCAGGAAGTCGTGCTTCTCCGCCGGCAGCCCGTTGCGCGTGAAGTTCTCCCGCGCCAGGGCGATGGCGTCCGGATCCAGGTCCACCGAGAAGACGCTCTTGGCACCGCCCAGCGCCGCGTTGACCGAGAAGCCCCCGCTGAAGCTGAAGCAGTTGAGCACGTCCCGGTCCTTCGCCAGCCGGCGGATGAGGAAGCGATTCTCCCGCTGATCCAGGAAGAAGCCCGTCTTCTGTCCGCGCCATGCGTCCACCAGGAAGGTGGCCCCGCGCTCGCGGATGGGGATGAGGTCCGGCGCTTGAGTTCCGTAGAGCATCTTCCCGGAGCCGCGCCCCTCGTCCTCCTCCACGTCGTCCCGCGCCAGCTCGTCACGGCCCAGAATGCCCTTCAGCTCGGGCAGCGCGCCCTTGAGCGCCTCCACGATGAGGTGGCGGTAGGGTGTGAGGCCGGCGGAGTACAGCTTGAGCACCGCGTAGCCCGCGTAGAGGTCCACCACCACGCCCGGCAGGCCGTCCCCCTCTCCATGGAGGAGGCGGAAGCTGTCCGTGTCGGTGAGATCGATGAGGGAGCGCCGCTCGGCGAGCGCCTGCCGCACCCGCCGCGTGATGAAGCCCGCGTCGATGTTCTCGCGGGGATCTCGCGTGAGCACTCGCACGGCGATGGCCGAGTGCGGATCGTAGTAGCCGCGCGCGACGAACTTCCCGTTCTCGGTGAGGTCCACCACGCTGCCGGCGGGGAGCCTCGGCACCTGGTCCAGGGCCTTGCGGAACACCCAGGGGTGTCCCGCGCGCAGGTGGCGGCCGAGTCCACGGGCCAGTTCGAGTTTGACGACGTTCACGGTGTCACTCCTGAGGGGCCGGTCAACGGCCCCGCTGGGCGAGGATGGCGCGGGCCAGTTCCTCGAACCCCCGCCCTTCGGCGGCGCGGGTCACGAAAGCAGGGGGCGCGTCGATGCGGTCCAGCACGGCCCGCACGTTGGCCACGCCCACACTGAGGGCAAATGCCTGGAACATCGGGGCATCGTTGAAAGAATCCCCGGCGTAGACGGAGCGGCCGTCCTCGGGCGCCAGCCGCTCACCCCAGGCCTCGCGGGCATAGCGCCGCGACGTGGTGAGCTTGTCGAAGCGACCCAGCCAGCAGTTGACGTGTACCGAGGAGCGCACCGCCGTCACGCCCCTCGCGTGCAGCAGGGCCTCGATGCGGCCCGCGGCCGCGTCGCCCAGCCGCGCCTCCTCGTTGTAGTCGATGGCCAGATCCACCTCGGTGTACACGCTGTCCGAGGACAATCTGGCCCCTGGCACCTGCTTGAGGACCCGGGAGACCTCCGCACGCAGGCGCTTGCGGTTCGCGGCGCGCTCGGCTGGCGCCTCGGCGTACACCCGGCGCAGCGCCCCGTGGGCCCCCCGGACGAAGAAGAGCCCTCCGTTCTCCACGATGACGCCATCCACCGGGAGCGTGCGCGCCCAGGCCTCACCCCACCCTGCCGGCCGGCCGCTGACAAGCACCACCTTCAGCCCTGCCTCGGACAGACGCTCGATCGCGCGGATCGTCTGGCTGCGCAGCCGGTGGCCCGTGGTGAGCGTGCCATCCACGTCCGTGAAGACACTCCGCACCTGGGACAGATCCGCTGCTCGGAGCGGCCGAGGCCCCGCCTGCCGCCTCACGTCACCCCCAGGGTGGCCAGCAGGCCCTGGAAGTTCTCGAGGGTGGCACGCAGCTCCGGGCCCGTGAGACTGGCCAGGGGCACCTTGCGCGCCCGGCGCAGGAAGACGTCCATGTTCGGCTCGCGCCCATAGAGCGACTGCGCGATCGTGGCGGCATCCGCCAGCAGGCGCGCCGCCAGCGTGGCATCCGTGGCCAGCACGCCATGGGCGCGCTCCAACCGCACCCCACAGGCGGCCCACACCTCGCGGTCATTGATGACGAGCACCTGCCGCTGGTTCACCGCGGACAGCGAGCGCACCAGGACGTCCAGCTCCTCCACGACCTGGAGCAGTTCGTCCTTCGACGGGGCGGCCATCGTCGCGATCCGCCCCACCCTGCCGCGCATCTCGATGATGTGCCGCTTGTCCTGGGCGCGCAGGCCCCGGTAGGCGGCCGTCCGACCGAACACATCCAGCTCGCCCTGGAGCTGCTGCGCGTTCCACTGCACGGTCGCGGGCTCGGCCTCGCGCACCTTCACCAGGCGCGCGCTGAGGATGCGCGCCAGGTCCGCCACGATGGCGCGCACGGTCATCGCCGCCTTCACCTCTTCCTCGTAGCCCGGCACCACCTCTTTGCGGGCCACGTCCACGAAGGCGTTGATGGACGTGTAGACCAGGTCGCTGATCTGCTCGCGGAAGGTGGACCGCAGGCGCTGGATCTCCGCCAGCAGCGTCCACCGGTCCGACACCACGGCGGGGTTGCGCATGGCCTCGCCGAGCTGAGTGATGTTCTGGGCCATCTGCATCATCGCGTCCTGCAGCGACGCGGCCGCAGCCCGGCTCCGGCCCTGGAGCGTGCCCTGCTCCGCCGCGTGGCTCACCGTGTCGGCGATGCCCCCGGGCGGCGCGGGGAACTGCTCGCGGATGACGTTGAGCAGCGTGTTGACGTCCATCACCGTGTCCCGGATGACCGGGGCCATCTCCTCCCAGAGCGACAGGTCCGCTCCGGTGTCGGTGGAGTCCGTTTCGTACTTCACCAGGTCCATGTCGCTCAGCCGGGTGATGGCCTGAGCGGCGGCGGCGTATACCTTCCTCAGGCGCGCGGCGAAGGCCGGGTCGGGAAGCGTCTGGACGATCTGCTCGAGCCTCGGAGCGAGGGGAGCCGGAGTGGTTTCAGCGGACACGGGGCGCACTCTAGACCGAGTCCGGCGCCGCTGGGTCCTCGACTTCTCTCGCCGTTGGTTCTAGCAATCGCGCTCCAGTCGACAATTCCAGCCTGGAACTGGAGTCCCGCATCATGCAGATACAGGTCTGTGTCCTCCACGAAGGTCGCATCCTCTCGGGCGGTCAGGAGCTGATTGAACGCCCCGGGCTCAAGTGGATCGACGTGCAGGACCCCAACGAGGAGGGCATGCAGCGGCTGGCCGAGCGGTTCACCCTGCACAAGCTGGCCGTCGAGGACTGCCTCCACCTGGATCAGCGCCCCAAGCTGGAGGAGTACCCCGAGCACCAGTTCATCGTTCTGCAGGGCTTCACCGCCGGCAAGAACGTCTGCGACCTGACCTTACACGAGCACCACTTCTTCCTCGGACCGGACTGGCTGATCAGCGTCCACCAGCTCCCGTTCGACGCGCACGACGAGGTGCGCCGCCGGGTGGTGAATGATCCTCGCGCGACACTCGAGCGGGGCGCGGACTTCATCCTCTACCTGTTGGCGGATGCACTGATCGATCGCCAGTTCCCCATCCTGGACACCTTCAGCGACGAGCTCGAGGACCTGGAGGTGGCCATCTTCGAGCAGGCGGAGAAGGAGCACCTGCAGCGCATCTTCGAGATGAAGCGGATGCTGGTAACGCTGCGGCGCGTGCTCTCGCCCCAGCGCGACGTGGTGGGGCTGATGGCCCGCCGGGGCATCCCCCATGTCAACGAGCGCACCAACCTGTACTTCCGAGACGTGTACGATCACCTCGTCCGGCTGTACGAGCAGATCGACGCGGGGCGCGATCTGCTGGGCAACGTGATGGACGGCTACCTGTCCATGGTGGCCAACAAGACGAACGACATCACCAAGCAGCTCACCATCTTCGCCACCATCTTCCTGCCGCTGTCCTTCATCGTGGGGTTCTTCGGACAGAACTTCGACATGCTGTCCGGTACGGGCTTCTATTACGCCATGTGGGCGATGATCATCGGGTTCCCCATCGCGCTCATCTTCTGGTTCAGGCACAAGCACTGGATCTGAGCTTCCTGGAGGAACCGTGCTGACCATCACCGTCGAGGGCACCCCGCTGCACTACCGCGACGTGGGCCAGGGCCTGCCCGTGCTGCTGTTGCACGCCTTCCCGCTCCATGGCGAGGCGTTCGACAAGCAGGTGGCGGCGCTGTCGGGCCGCTACCGCTTCATCGTTCCGGATCATCGAGGCTTCGGAGAGAGCGAGCTGGGCCAGGGGCCCACGGAGATGACCCGGCTCGCCCAGGACTCGCTGGCGCTGCTGGACTCGCTGAAGCTCGACTCGGTGGTGGTGGGAGGCGTGTCCATGGGCGGGTACGCGGCCATGGCGCTGCTGCGCGAGGACGCGGGGCGCGTGCGAGGGCTGGTGCTGGTGGACACCCAGGCCACCGCGGATGATGAGGCGGGCCGGGCCCGGCGCGAGGCCTCGGCGAAAGAGGCGCTGGAGAAAGGCGTGGAGCCACTCGTCCAGACGCTGCTGCCCAAGCTGGTGGCGGCGGGCCCGGACTCCCCCGTGGGCCGCGAGGTGGCGGCGATGATGCGCACGGCTTCTCCCGCGGCGGTGGCGGCCGCGCAGCGCGGCATGGCCCTGCGGGCGGACAGCAAGGACATCCTGGCGCGCTATGCGGGCCCTGCGCTGATCGTCGTAGGCGAACACGACACGGTGACTCCGCTGGAGAAGGCCCGGCAGATGGCCGATCTCATCTCCGGGGCACACCTGGAGGTCATCCCAGGCGCGGCGCACCTGCCCAACCAAGAGCAACCCGAGCGCTTCAACGCGGTGCTCGATCGCTTCCTGGCGTCCCTGCCAACCTGAGTTCAGGTGGGGGGCGCCTCACCCTTGCGCTCCTTGACCACCAGCGAGGTGAAGCTTCGGAGCCCGTCCGAGCGCGTCACCTTCACCAGGTAGAGCCCCGGCTCCCAGTCCTCGGCGATCTCGAAGGAGAACGTCATCCGACCAGAAGGAGAAGCGCTCGCGTAGAGTTTGCTGCTCCACACCTTGAGGGCCCCAGCCCCTCCGTAGACTCCCAGGCGGAAGACCTCTGCGCGTACCGCCGGAGCCCCCAGGGAAGAGACCTCCACCAAGACCTGCTCGCCCGCCAGGGCCGCCTGCGCAGAGGTGAGCACCTCGAGCTCCGCAGGACTCGCGGGCTTGCCCTTGCGCCAGGACGGATCTCCTCGCGGAGCTGACTCTCCCGGCGCTTCCAGGGGCGGGACTTCCCGCACCGAGCGCCGCGCCACGGCCACCTTCTCCTCATGCGGAGGATTGGCGTTCGCTTGTTGACACCCCAGCCACACCCATACCGCGAGCCCCAGAGCCCAAGGGCCTCCCCCCATCCCCGCCATCCCCGACCTCCCCCACAACCGAAGAGAAGGTAGGCACGGGCGGCAAGCCTGCCAATCCACGGGCCATGGGCACGGGGACGGCCTCTCGGCGCGAACGGGCTACTGCTCGCAGACGATCTGAGAGCCGTTCTGGGAGCAGGTGTTGCAGGCTTCGGTCTCCACGAGGACCCCCATGCGGCACTCGAGCACGGCCAGACCGTCGGCGCGGCACAGGCCGCGGCCCTCGGCGCTCAGGGCGCAGTTGTCGCCGGCCACGTTGGCGGAGGTGTCACAGCGGATGGAACCGTCCGCCTCCTGACAACCGAGCCCCCCCCGGCAGGGCAGAGCGCGCCACTGGCTCCCACGGCACTCCAGGGCCTCGGTCTCGCTGCTGCAGATGTAGCCACTGCTCGAGCAGGAGTCGCCGACGTCCGGCCCTCCACACCCAGAGAGGAAGAGAAAGCCAACGAGCGGAAGGAGCGCCAGGATGCGATTCATGCGGGCGCCGACTATCACGGGCCTCGCGCGGCGGGTCAACCGCCGAGCGTCTCTCGGAAGAAGCGGCGGAAGTTCCCCCCGAGGATCCGCTCCACCCACGGCTCGGGGTGGCGGCGCAGGAGCAGCTCGGTCAGGCGGGGAAGATCCGTCACATCGCGCATGCCCTTGGGCAGCGCCACCATCCCATCATAGTCCGAGCCAATCCCCACCCCCTCCTCGCCCATGACATTCACGGCGTGTTCGATATGCCGGACGACGTCATCGAACGTGTCGCCGCCCAGGTAGACGGGCGCGAGGATGATGCCCACCACCCCACCCCGCTCGGCGATTCGCCGCAGCGACTCATCCGAGAGGTTACGCCACCCTCCTCCCGCCGCGCGCACACCGGTGTGCGAGGAGAAGAACCGGACGGAGGGCAACGCGAAGAGTTCCTCCAGGGTGCGCTCGGAGGCATGCGCCACATCCACGCTCAGGCCCACGCGGGCCATCTCCTCCACCACCGCGTGCCCCAGCGGCGTAAGGCCCCGGTTGCCCATCATCGGGAAGGAAGAGCCCCCCAAGTCATTGTTGGACAGGTGGGTCAGCCCCATGAAGCGCACACCCCGCTGGTGCAGCTCCGCCAGCCGCGCCACCTGACCTTCGATGGCATGCCCTCCCTCCACGCCGAGGATGGCGGACAACCGGCCGTGGGCGAGGTTGTCCTCCAGCATGGCCGCGCTGGTGGTGATGCGCGCCTGACCCTCGGAGCGCTGGCAGAACTCCGCGAGCCGGTCAATCTGCCACACCGCCCGCGCCCACTCGCTGGAGCGCGCCTCGCGCGGCCACCCCCTCCAGGTGGCGAACAGCGGGAAGCCCCCGACGAACGGGAAGCCCCGGGTGACGAGGGTGAAGCACTGCAGCTTCACGCCCGCCTCGCGCAGGCGCGGGAAGTCCACGTGCCCCTCATCGGAGCGAACGCACAGGTCGCGGTTCCACATGAGCGAATCCGCGTGGCCGTCAGCGATACACCAGCGCCGGTGGAGTTCGTTCACGTCGCTCATGCCCGGCAGTCTCGGACCTCGCCTCGCGGAGAACAAGCCCAAGGCTCAGGGGTCGTGCCTGCGGGGGACCAACCCAGGCGGCCTGGGAGAGAACTCCTCGCTCTCCGGAAGCTGGGCGCCGCCATGACGCCGGGTGGCATCACTGCGAACACGGGCTGCCTCACGCTCCGCATCCTGAGGGCCGTAGCAGCGCCCGGTGCCGCCCATGAAGGCCCAGAGCTCATCTCTCAGTTCCTGCCCGGACTGGAACCGCTCGCCCGGGTCGCGCCGGAGCGCTTTCAGAACGATGGCCCTCATGGGCGCCGACAGCCCCCGCGTGGCGCGCTCCACGTGCTCTGGACGAAAGCGCTCCATGCGCATGGACATCTCGGGCGCGGTGGCCCAGCTCTGAAGCTCGCTCTGCAGTGAGGCCTGCACGGTGGTGGGCGGCCCCGCCATTCGCATGGCCTGCTGCACCTCTTCCAGATCCAACAGGTGCTTGCCCGTCACCAGCTCGAGGAGCACCACCCCCAACGAGAAGAGATCGGAACGGGCATCCAGCGGCTGGAGCATGAGGTACTCGGGGGAGGAGTAGGCGATATCGCCCTTGAGGAGCGGGCCCACTGTCTCCATGCGGCCCTCCATCTTCGAATAGGCGGAGGCGAAGTCCGTGAGCTTGACGCGCCCATGGAAGCCAAACCGGATGTTTCGCGGACTGACGTCCCGGTGGACGATGCCCAGCGGCCGGCCCCGCGCATCCCGCAGCGTGTGCGCGTATTGGAGGGCATCCGCCACTTCACCCACGAGATAGGCCGCGAACGGCTCGGGCATGGGCTGCCCGCGCATGGCGGCGAAGCTGAGCAGGGACTCCAGGGAGTAGCCATCCACGTGCTCCATGACGACGTGGGGCGAGCCCTCATGCATACGCACCAGGTACGCCTGGGCGATGCACGGGTGGCTGAGCTGGAGGATGAGCTTGAATTCGTCCAGGAGCCGCGCCCGCTCGACGCCGCTGGAGGGCTCTTGCAGGCGCTTGATGAGCACGGAGCTTCCCAGGGTATCGGCGTACCTTCGGCGCGCCAGCAGCACCTCTCCATTGCTGCTGGCTCCCAGGTACCGGAGCAGCTCGTAGGAGGTGGCACCGGACGAGAAGAGGATGACGGGCTTGGAGGTGGGCTGCTCAGGGGTTGAAGACATCTCATGCACTCCTTGGGTAGGCACGCGAATGGCCGCGTGTGGAACGGCGGGGAGAGCAAGCCAACCTTACAGGTATGGCCGCCGGCATCCTACCAGAAATCGCAGGTAGGAATGATAGGAAGAACCTCACGGGTCAGCACCCTACCAAGGGGGGCAGACATCCACGGCCCTACCCAACCGCTCCGAAGCCGAACTCCGCGTCCCATAAAGAGAAACGGCTCCCGCCCAAGCGGGAGCCGTCCCTGGAGTACACGTTGAAGCGAGCTGTTACTTCTCCATCACGGGAGCGATGATGACGACATCGCGGGCGACCTTGTCGTCCCCCTTCGTCACGAAGGAGGCGCGCACCTCGGTGCCCTCCTCGAAGTCATCCAGCTCCACCGCCAGGTTGTTCTGCGTCACGCGGGTCTGGTCGTCGGTCTTCAGCTTCATCTCGGCGTTGCTGCCAGGAACGAGGATCACCAGCGAATCACCCATGGTGGACTGCACGCGGCCCTGGACGGTGGCGTTGGCCGCCACGGTGCCAGCGCTGTCCTTGCGCTGCTCCGCGAGGCGCTCGTGCTCGGCCTGGGACAGCTCCGCCTGCTCCTCGGCCACATCCTGCTGGGCTTCGGCGATCTCTTCCTGATCCTCGGCTCTCAGGCCGGTCCCCTTCTCGGCCGCGTTCTGACGAATGTCCGTGATCTCCTTCTGGGCCTCCTGCTGCGCCTCGGCCAGATCCTGCCGCTCCTTCTGGACCTCATCGCGCTTGCAGCCCGCCGTCAGAGCAAGCCCCGCCACCGCCGCCACCGTCATCATGAGCTTTCGCATACACCCTCTCCTTTTCTTGCCTGGCCAGGGAGCAAGGCTCCCCAGCGGGATTGGGCAGAAAGTGGGTGCTGGCTCAGTCCTTGAACAGCACTTGCCAGGGACGTGAGGCGCCCTAGGGGCAGCGAGCGGGCGAGCAGGCACTCCGTGAGCTGCTCGCCTCGCGAGCCCGAGTGTTCGCGGGGTTACGGCCCTCCGTCGGTGCCACCGTCCAGGGAGACTCCCCCGTCGTCACAGAAGGGCGCGCCGCCCGTCGCCCACCGGCCCAGCAGCACGCGCTCGGCGGCCGAGGGCTCCGGGTTGCCCGGCGGCGGCATGTCCTGGAAGTCCAGGGCGCGCTGCTTGATACGAGGGGCCATGTTCTTCGCCCCCTTGGGCTGCCCCGCGTCGGGCTCGTAGTAGTCCAGCCGGAAGTCGATCCGATTGCTGCCCGAGGTATCCGCTCCGTGGCAGCTCGAGATGCAGTTGGCGGCGAGGATGGGCTGGATCTCCGCGCAGTAGGTGGGGATCGGCCCGTCGTCCCTTCCCCCGTCCGTGACTTCGGGCATGGCCAGCGCCTCGCAGGTCCGGCCTGCCCCCGCGCGTGCCGCGACGCACACGTAGGGTTCCGGGCAGTCCTCGGCGATCTCACAGCTCTTCCCGGCGAAGTCACTCACCGACACGACACAGCCGACCACGGCCATGACGGCAAGGAGGCACACAGTCGAGACGGCTCTTGTCATGGTGGCTCAGTTCCCCCCTGCGTCCGGGGTTCCCCCGTCGCTGCAGAAGGGTGCTCCTCCCACCGCCCAGCGGGCCAGCAGCGCGCGCTCCGCGTCAGAGGGCTTCGGGTCCGAGGGGGGCATGGTCTGGAAGTCGAAGGCGCGCACCTTGATCCGGGTGGCCATGGCCTTGGCGCCCTTGGGCTGGCTCGTGTCGGCCGACTCGTAATAGTCCAGCCGGAAGTCGCTCCGGTTGCTGCCCTCGGTCAGCGCCCCGTGGCAGGTCGAGACGCAGTTGGCGGCGAGGATGGGCTGGATCTCCGCGCAGTACGTGGGCACCACGGTGCCTCCGTCGGTCGGGCCCCCATCGGTCGACCCCCCATCGGGGGTGCCAGGGCGAGGTGGGTAGATGACCTCGCAGAAGCGCTGCCCCTCCGGCCCCGCGCAGGTATAGGACTCGGGGCAGTCCGCGTCGAACGCGCACTCCCGCCCCGCCTGCTCATCCTGGGAAATGATACAGCCCGCCGCCGTCAGCACGGCCGCGAGCGCGAGAAAACCACCTGTCTGCCTTGCGTCCACGCGTCCTCTTAGAAGTGGTAGGTGAGGCTCGCCGCATCCGCGGCAGGCTCCGGAAGCAACTCCAGCAACAACCCGTAAGCGAGCGTGAGGCCCGCCACCCCGTACATCACATTCGCGGTGGCTGAGGCGGTACGCGCGCGATCCAGCGCGGCGCGCGCCTCTCGGGCTGACTCGAGGCTCTGCGCCCGCTTCGCCTCGCCCCGGGAGAAGTAGCCAAACCCCACGCCCCCGAGCAACAGGGCGCCGCCAGCGACGTAGGCGTACCGGTGTCCTCGGATGAAGGGCTCGGGCTCACGCGCGGGCGCATCCAGCGTGGGGACCGCCGGAGCCGAGGCCTTGGAAGGAGCCTGGACCGGAGCCGAGGCCTTGGAAGGAGCCTGGGCCGGAGTCGAAGTCTTGGCCGGAGGCGAGGAAGGCTCTGGCTCCGCGGTGAGCTTGGCGGCCGGAGCCAGGGGGGCCTCGTCCGCGGGACGAGCCTTCTTTTCGGCGGCGGCCGCGGGCAGGGCAAGCGTCAACGCCAAAACGGAGGCGGTGAGCTGGCGGGGAGCGGTGAACATGGCGGCGAGTATAGCGGGGGCGCCACGTACCGCAGCAGTCCGTGTGCGTTGACAGGGCGGGAAGGTGCCTGTAGTGCGTCGGCGTTCCAGGCAAGGAGCGGTCCGCCGTGCAGGTGTGGGTGAACGGAGAAGCGCGTGAGCTGCCCGAGGGCACGACCCTCTCTGCCCTCCTCGAGCTGCTGCGAGTCGGGGGCAAGGGCGTGGCGGTCGAAGTGAACGCGGAGGTGGTCCGCAAGGCCCTCCACGCCGAGCACCGCCTCCAGCCCGAGGATCGCGTGGAGATCGTCACCTTCGTGGGCGGCGGTTAAGGAGAGCACATGAGCACCCAGGACACCCCCTTCACCCTCCAGCCCGAGGATCGCGTGGAGATCGTCACCTTCGTGGGCGGCGGTTAAGGAGAGCACATGAGCATCCAGGACACCCCCTTCACCCTCGCGGGCGTCACCTTCCAGTCACGGCTCATCGTCGGCACGGGCAAGTACCCCAGCCACGAGGTGATGAAGCAGTGCCACGAGGCCTCCGGCGCGGAGATGGTCACCGTGGCCGTGCGCCGGCTGGACCTGAAGGCGCGCGGCGAGGCGTCGCTGATGAACTGGATCGACACCTCGCGCATGCGCCTGCTGCCCAACACGGCCCTCTGCTACACGGCCGAGGACGCAGTGCGCACCTGCCGGCTCGCCGAGGAGCTGGGCATGAGCAAGTGGGTGAAGCTCGAGGTGCTCGGCGACGAGAAGACCCTCTACCCGGACGTCGAGGAGACGCTGAAGGCGGCCCGCATCCTGGTGAAGGAGGGCTTCACCGTGCTGCCCTACACCACCGATGACCCCATCACCGCGCGCAAGCTGGAGGACATCGGCTGCGCCGCGGTCATGCCGCTGGCGGCCCCCATTGGCTCGGGGCTTGGCATCCGCAACCCGCACAACATCCGCCTCATCCGCGAGACCGTGAAGGTGCCCGTCATCGTGGACGCGGGCGTGGGCACGGCCTCCGACGCCGCCATCGCCATGGAGCTGGGCATCGACGCGGTGCTGATGAACACCGCCATCGCCGGCGCGAAGGAGCCGGTGCGGATGGCCGTGGCCATGCGCAAGGCCGTGGAAGCGGGCCGGGAGGCCTTCCTCGCCGGCCGCATCCCGCGCAAGGCGTACGGCTCCGCCTCCAGCCCCCTCCAGGGACTCGTCGAGTAGTGCCCACGCCGCCCCGCCTGGTCGTCATCACCGACTGGCGGCTTCCCCGGCAGCGGCTGCTCGCTGCCCTCGATCAGGCGCTGGCAGCGGGCCCCGAGGTGGCGGTCCAGCACCGCCACCCGGACGCTCCCGTGCGCACCTTCCTCGAAGAGGCGCGGCTGCTGGCGGCGCTGTGTCGGGCCCGGGGCAACTCCCTCTTCGTCAACGGGAGGCTGGATGTCGCGCTCCTGGTGGACGCGCACCTGCACCTGCCCGTGAACAGCTTCAGGGTGGAGGACGTCCGGCCGCTCCTGCCTCCCGGGCGACTGGTGAGCGTCGCCGTTCATGACGCGGCCGAGGCCCGGCTCGCCCAGGGCGCGGATCTGGCGCTGGTGAGCCCGGTCTACGCTCCGGGCTCGAAACCGGGAGACACCCGCCCTGCGCTCGGGCCGGAAGGCTTCCAAGCCCTGGCGGCCGCCCTGCCCTGCCCCGCCCTGGCGCTTGGGGGAATCACTCCCGAGCGGGCGGCTCGCGTCCCCGGGGCGCATGGGTTCGCCGTCATCTCCTCCGTCCTGGAGGCCGAGGATCCCGCCGCCGTGGCGCGGGCCCTGCTGCGCTGAGTCGCGGTATGCTGCCCTCCTCGTGAACGCCCCCGGCATCAAGGACCTGCGCCCCCTCGCCCTTGGCGAGCTCATCGACCGCTCCGCCACCTTCTGGCGCGCCCACATCAAGCCGCTGTTCCTCCTGTGCTTCGGCTTCGAGCTCATCAACTACATCCTCAGCAAGAGCGTCGTGGTCGCCCTCGAGCGCGGCAACCTCTTCTTCAAGGGAGGCCCCGAGCTCCAATCCCGGATGGAGAACGACCCGACGAGCCTGTTCGGAGACCTCGGAACGATGATGGGGGCCACCAGCGTGCTCTGGGTGGTGCTCATCTGGAGCTACTGGCTCTCGACCCTCGTCGTCGCTCGCTACGTCGTCCCCGTCCAGCTGGGTGAGAGCGCGCTCCCGGCCGACGGGCTGCGCCGGGGCTTGCACCGCCTGGGCTCCTTCACCGGCGCCTATGTGCTCACCCAGCTGTGGGGGCTCGGCATCAGCCTGCTGATGATGCTCCCCGGCGGAGCCCTGATCCTGCTGGGGGCCCTCCTCAGCCAGACGGGCTCCAACTCGCGCCCCGCCACCATCGCCGGTCTCCTGCTCATCGCAGGCGGCGCCCTGCTCGCCATGCTGGGAGGCCTGGCCGCCCTCTTCTGGTACTTCCTGCGCTTCTCCCTCCTCGCCCCCGTCTTCGCCATGGAGGACCTGTCCACCCTCGGCTCCTTCCGGCGCTCGGGGGACCTCATCTCCGGCCGCGTGGCGCCCGGCTTCATGGGCCGCGTGAAGGTACGGGCGATGATCCTGTTCACCGTCGTGGCCGGCATCCTCATCGCCGTCAGCTTCGTCTCCGGCCTGCCCGCGTGGATCGTCCGCTTCGCCTACGGCAATCCGTTCGATGCCGCGGCAGCCGCCGCCAACCCCATCCCCCAGACCCTCCTCGTCCCCGTGGAGCTGCTCCAGGTCGTCGGGCAGTCCTTCTTCACTCCGCTGGCGCTCGTCTTCTCCGCCATGTTCTACCTGGACATGCGCATGCGCCGCGAAGGGCTGGATCTCGAGCGTCGCCTCGACAACCGCCCCCCCACCTCCGCCTGAGCGCCGCGTGCTGCCCCTCGCCCTTCCCCTGCTGCTCGCCGCCGTGCCTTGCGCGGACGTGGAGTCGGACCGCCAGCTCCTCGAACAGACCGCGCAGACCCGTCCCGCCGAGCTTCCCACCATCGTGGACGGCCTAGAGACCCGCGCGGGGGGAATGCCGCTGCGTCCGCCCGGGGACGTCTCCGTCGAGAAGCTCGCATCGGATGTCTCGGCCCGGTTGCGGGAGGCCTGCTCGCTCCAGGAAGCCGCCGCGCGCGAACAGGCGGCACTGCCCGAAAGCGAGCCCGCCCGCCTCCGCGCCATCCTCGATCGCCCTGAGTTCGCCCAGGCCCGCAAGCGAAACACCGATCTACTCCAGCGCTTGATGCGTCAGCTCGATGCCTGGCTGGACGGCTTCTTCCAATCCCGAGGCGCCCAGAGCTTCGCCGTCGCCACGCGCGCGGTGGTGCTGGGGCTTGCCCTGGCGGTGGTGCTCTGGGTGGCGCTGCGGCTGCGGCGCTGGCGCAGGCCCTCCCTCGCCCAGGCTCCCGGAGCCGTCGGGACTTCCACCGCCCTCGCGCTGGATTCTCCCGGCGAGCACCTGCGGCGGGCCCGAGAGTCCCTCTCCCAGGACACACGCGAAGCCATCCGCCAGGGGCTGCTGGCCCTGCTGTCCACCCTGGAAGAGCGACAGCTCGCCCGGCCTGACCGGGTGAAGACGAACCGGGAGCTCGCCGCCGAGCTGCCCGGACGTGGCGCCCCCGCCCCGCTCGTCCAGGAGGTGGAGCGGTTGGTGCGCTGGTACGACCGCACCTTCTATTCGTTGAGCCCCGTGCCGCCCGAGGAGGCCTCGCGCTTCGTGGAGGACGTGGAGCGCCTGCATGCCTCTGTCCCAGGGGTGGCGGCATGAAGAACCTGCGCGCCTTCCTCTTCTTTGGAGTCCTCATCGCCGTGGCGGCGGCCCTGGGACTGGCGGCGGGGCAGACTCCGCCCGAGTCTACCGTTCCTTCCGTGGAGAACCCCGGCGCGCTGGGCTTGCGCGCGCTCTACCTCTATCTCCAGGAAGGCGGCGCCACGGTGGACGCGCACCGTGACTCCCTGGAGAACCTGCCCCCCTCCGCGCGCACCGTCGTCATCGCCGCGCCTCAGGCCCGGCCCGTGTCATCGGCGGAGGTGGAGGCGCTGGAGCGCTTCATTCAAGGAGGGGGCACGCTCGTCTTCCTCACCTCTCGGGAGAAGGACAAGGGACAGCCCGCGCTGGAGCAGTGGCTGGAGCTGAAGCAGGACTCCCTGCTGGGCACGAACGCCAAAGGCTTGCCCGAGGGCGAACAGGACATCGGCGGCACCACCGTGGAACTCTGGCTGCCGGCGGGCGCGGCGCGAGGACTCAGCCGCTTCCGGGTGTCTCGTGACCGGGGCATCACCCTGGGCATGGCGGAGGCCGTCCCGCTCGCGGGCCTGGAGGGCACCGCCGCCCTGTGGCGCCTGGGCATGGGCAAGGGCGAGGTGTACGTCGCCGCGGGGCCGGACCTCGCGGAGAATCGCCGGCTGGAACTGCTCGACAACCTGCGCTTCTGGGAGGCCCTCGCCGCCCGAGGCCCCCTGCTCTTCGATGAGTTCCACCACGCGGCGGCCCCACCTCCACCCATGTCACGCGGCATCTGGGTGTTCGCGCTCCAGTGTCTCGCCGTGGGGCTGCTCTATGTGGTGGCGCGCGGCACCCGCTTCGGCGCGCCCAGGCCCCAACTGCCGGAGCGACACCGCTCAGCGCTCGAGTACGTGCAGTCGATGGGCTGGCTCGCGCGCCGGGCCAAGGTGGAGCGCGAGCTGCTGCCGGAGATGGCCCGTCACCTGCGCCAGCTCATGCAGGACAGGCTCGGAATCCCCCTCGCCCTCTCCGAAGAGGAGGCCGCGCGCATGCTGGAGCAGCGCTGCGGCATCCCCTTCTCGCACTACTTGGAGGCACGCGCCGAGCTGGCGCGGGCGCTGGACCAGCGCTCGCTCTCCCCCAGGGACTACGCCCGGGTCGCCACCCGGTATGCGCGGCTCGAGTCCGTCATCACCGGCCGCGCCGCCGCGGACGCCGTCTGAGCCGGCGCCCTCGGACCCGCGCTACAGCCCTCGACCCGCCTTGAGCATGGCTTCGCCCACGTGGGTGCGGATCTCCTCGACGCGCGCGTCCCAGCTCTCGTGGAAGATGCGCTCGGCGCGCTCACGGCTCGGGCCCGCCCCTTCCGCGAGGCACTCGTCCACCTTGCGCACGAAGTCCTCGGTCGAGGTGGCCACCTTGCACAGCCCCACCTTGCGCACCTCGGGGATGTCCGTGGACACCACCGGCAGGCCCGCGGCCAGGTACTCGCGCACCTTCAGCGGGTTGGCGTTCAGCGTCAGCTCGTTCACCGTGAAGGGCATCAGCGCCACATCGAACGCGCGGCTGTAGCCCGGCAGGCTCGTGTACGGCTTGCGCCCCAGGAAGTGGATGTTCGGCACCGCCTTCATCGCCGTCACATCGCAGTCCGGCGCCACCTTGCCGATGATGACGACCGAGCCCTCCGGGTGCGCCTTGGCCGTGGCGATGATTGCCTCCTGGTCCACCCAGTCCGCCATCAGCCCGAAGAAGCCGATGATGGGCTTGGGCAGGTTCGCGATGTCCTCGGGAATCGCCGTGGCCGGATCACACGCCTTCACGAAGTGCTGGAAATCCACGCCGTGCCGCACCAGCACCGTGCGCGGGTTCACCTTCGCCTTGTTCTCGCGCAGGCGCTCGGCGGAGGTGATGACCACGTCCGCCTTGCGCAGCAGCCGATCCTCCAGCTCCGCGATGTGGCGCCCGTTGGTGTCGCTGAACGCCGAGAACTCGTCCACGCAGTGGTAGACGACGAACTCCTCGCCCAGCGTGCCCGACACGGGCGCCGAGGCGGGCAGGAAGGACCAGGAGATGGGCCGCTTGAAGTGCAGCTTCTTCATCGCCCGGCGCACCTGCAGCCGCAGCAGCTCCCGGTTGGCGGCACGCACCGCCTCCGAGCCGTAGAACGGGATGGCCAGCGGAGCCAGCACGAAGAGGTTCGGCTCCACCTCACGAATGCCTTCGGTGAAGGTGGACAGCTTCTTCCAGATGCGCTGCAGATCGTGCGTGTTCGCCTTGGGCGCCCGGTTGCCGATGCTGTTGACCCACAGCACACGGTTGTCCCGAGAGAGGATCCGCATGATGTGGACCTTCGACAGCGGATCGCCGTCCCAGTCGTTGGAGAAGACCACCAGGTCCCTGCCGCGCAGAGCCCGGCGAGTCAGATCCATGTCTTCACTGCGCCGCATGTCTCGTCTCCTGTATCGAAATCCACTGAGAAGAAGCGCTGCCGAGCTGCCGCGTGGCCGCCAGTTCCGAGTACAGCCGGAGCATCACCGGCCCCGCGTCCGGAGAGGCCACGTGCGCGGGCCCCTCGGCGATGGCCTGCCGCACCCGCAGCGCGAGGTCCGGCGCATGGTCCGCCCGGAACAGGTAGGTGCCCTCGGGCCGAGTACACACGTCACTGGCCACGCACGGCACCCCGAGCGTCAGTGCCTCGCGCACCGAGATGGCATCCCCGTCATGCGTCGTGGGGCGGATGAACGCATCGCACCGCGACATGAGCCCGAGCACCTCTTCGTGGTCCAGCTCGCCCAGGTCCTCCAGGTACGGCGCCACGTGCGTCTCGCGGGCGTCCCGCGCGAACTCGGGCGTCCGCGTGCCCGGCCCGAAGACCGCGAGCCCCACCTCGGGCACCTCCTCCGCGATCATCCGCAGCGCGCGGAACATCAGCATCCGCCCGTAGACGGGCGACGGGTGGTGCGCCATCGCCAGCAAAGGCTTGCGCCGCGCGCGGGCCAACTCCACCGCCGGAGTCACCGGCCCCGGGCTCACTTGCGAGGCGCAGAAGGCTGGCTGTACGAGGATCTTCTCCGCCGACACCCCGCAGCCGACGAGCGCCTCCTTCACCGCCTCCGACACCGCCACCACACGCGAGTAGCCCGCCAGCGCGGTGCGCGCCAGGGCCCGCCGAGCGGCGGAGGCCGCCAGGAAGTCCGGCAGCAGCCCCGAGTGCAGGGTGATGATGCGTGGCGCCCGAGGCGCGGGGACACTGGCCGCGGCGGCCAGCATCCACGACTTCGGGTTGTTGCCGCTGGTGTGGACATGCACCGTCCACCCAGCGCTCAAGAATCCCGCGAGCTTCAGCCCGAACCCGGCGAGGGAGCGGACAGGGTGTACGTCCGGAGCCGGCCGGCCGCCTTTCCCGATGTCCAGCACCTTCGCTTCGACGCCGCGCCCGCGAAGAAATCGATGCAGTTGTTGAACGTGGATCGCTACGCCGCCGTAGGGCGGCGGATAGTCGCCAACCAGGAGTACGCGCATGACGCTCGGCCTCCCGCTATTGGAGCGTGGCACCCGAAGGCTGAATCGACGCCTCCGGGCGGGGCAGCAGCCCCATCTCGCGCTGATAGGTGGTGAGCGGATCCGGATCCTTGCGCAGCTCGCGGGCCGGCACCCCGGCGACCACCGTGGCCGGCGGCACGTCCTTGAGCACCACCGCATTGGCGCCGATCACCGCGAAGTCGCCGATCCGGATGTTGCCGAGGATCTTCGCCCCCGCGCCGATGCGCACGTAGTCGCCGATGATCGGAGCTCCTTCGAGGCCCGAGCGCCCGCCGATCGTCACCTGCTGGGAGATGAGGCAGTGGCGGCCCATCCGCGTGGCCTTGTGGACGACGACGCCAATGCCGCCATAGCCAACCTGGGTGCCCTCACCGATCTCCGCCTCGTACGGAATGTACGAGCTGTGCAGATAGTAGATGGCCTTGCGCAACAGGTTCGGCACCAGCGGCACCCCGCGCAGGTGCAGCTTGCGCGCGAGCCGGTACAACGTCATCGCATCCACGCCCATGACTCCCTCCCCAACCCCATCCAGTGGACCGCAACCTAGGTACACCCCCCTGGGGAGGGAAGTCCTCCCCAGGTGTCCACCGCTCGCCGATGTTCACCCCGCTCCACGGGGGCGCAGGCTCGCCAGCACCCGCAGCGGCCGGATGCCCGTGGCGCACAGCACACCCACGTAGCCCAGGGTGAAGAGCACCCCGGCGACCACCAGCGGCAGCACGCGCCAGACGAAGCCCTCGGGCAGCCCCACCCACGCGCCCGACAGGCTCGCGCGCAGGATGAAGACGCCCAGCCCGGCGGCCAGGGCCGCCATCGAGGCCTTGCCCAGCTCGGACCAGGGGATGACATCCCGGATGCGCAGCCGCTGCTCCGGGGTGGACAGCGCCGCCGGCACCCGCGACAGCAGCGTCGCCTTGCCCACCAGCTCCGCCAGGGCCCACGAGGCGATGCCGCCCTGCATCCCGAAGTGGCGCACCCCCAGCCACACGAGCGGCACCGTCACCAGCGCCTTCACCAGGTACGAGACGAAGATGGCGCGCGTATACCCCCGGGCGCGCAGCACCCCGTCCATGGGCAGGATGGCCAGCACCACGCCCAGCACGCTCACCCGGAAGATGGGCACCGCGGGCAGGAACTTCGCCCCGAACAGCGCGGAGATGAACTCGGGGGCCGCCGCGAACAGGAACGCCGCGAACGGCAGGAACACGAAGGCCAGCTTGCCCGCCGCCTCTCGGAAGGCCCCCACCGCCTCCTCCAGCCGGCCCGCCTTCTCCAGCTCGCCCAGGCGCACCATCAGCACCTCGCTGGTGGGCGTATAAAGGAGGTCCACCACCGGGAGCTGGAAGCAGCCCACCCGATAGAGCGCATACAGCGCCGGCGTCACCGCGCCCGCCACCACATAGAGGTGCGCGTTCTGCTGCGGAATGGACAGCGCCATGGCCGCCCCGAAGGGCGCCGCGTACACCAGTTGCTCGCGCAGCAACGGCCCGCTCACCAGCGGCCCGCTCGCGCCCCTCAGCGCGACGAACCAGGTGGCCACGTACCGCACGCCGGCGAACCCCACCACCGCCAGCATCATCCCGTGCAGTGAGGTGCCCAGCAGACACGGCACCACCATGGCCGCCGAGCGCAGGGTGTCCGACACGAGGTACACCACCGCCGACTGCCGGGTACGCCCCTGGCTGGTCAGCGACACCTCCAGCGGGTACGAGCCCATCAGCAGCGCGGTGTAGATCGCCAGTGGCCAGCGGTACTCCACGAGCGCCGGGTTGGAGAACAACCGCGACACGGGCTCCAGCAACCCCAACACCAGCCCCGCTCCCACCACCCCCGCCCCCGACACGAACAGGAGCGCCTGCCCCAGGTAGGGCCGCTTCTGCTCCGCGCGGGGCAGGAAGTAGTAGAGGCTCTGCACCACGCCCATCGGCAGGACGTAGTAGAGCGTCATCGCGATCAGGAAGAGCTGGTAGTACGTCCCGTACTCCTCGAGGCTGAGCACCCGCGCGAGCACGAGCGGAATGCACAGCGTGAGCCCGGCGGTGAACAGCCGGGCCAGCACCAGGGGACCGGCCTTGCCCAGGAAGGACCCGGGCGCGGCCGGCGCCGAGGATGAACTCACGGAGACTCCCCTTGGAGAATGGGTTGGATGAGGGGCTGCTCGATGCGCACCGCGTTGGCTGCCATGGCGGCCGAAGATAAGTGCGGGCGCCGCCCCGGCACAGGGTGGCTCATGCCCAGCACGCCGAAGCAGTCATCGAGCTGGCAACCCGTCAGCGCCGACGAGTAGTCGCCGAGCATCCCCAGGCTGAAGTTCTCCCACAGCACCTTGCGCTTGAGGGTGAACGGATCGCCGGAGATCCGGTTGGGCAGATCCTCGGTGGTGACACCCGAGCGGAACCCGTGCGCCTTCAGCACGTTGATGATCTCGTCCGAGTACCACCCGTTGCAGTACGCGAAGTCCCGCACCGTGATGGGCACCTCGCGCTCGATGGCCAGCTTGGACTCGAGAATCTCCCGCTCCACCACATTGGGAGGCTCCAGCGTCAGCACCGTGTGCCCCAGCGTGTGCGCGCCGAAGTCGAAGCCGTCGCTCGCCATGCGGCGCACCTCGTCCCAATCCATGATGTCGCCCTGCTCGGGCAACAGCTCGCCGCCCAGCTCCCGCTCCAGGGTGCCGATGATCTCCACCAGCTCGCGAGCCGAGTGCTCGCCGATGAAGTCATCCAGCGCCGCCGAGGGCGTCTTCTGTCCGGTCAGCACCGGCCGCAGCAGCTCCATCGTCAGCCGGGGCAGCGTGTTGAAGTACGGACTCAGCCGCCGCGCCTTGGCCTGACACACCAGGTGGAAGAGCCGGTCGTGGTTGAAGCGCCGGTTCGTGCCGATGAAGTCCGTCGGCAGGTAGACAATGGCCGGTATCCCCATCTGCTTCAGGATGGGATACGCGTACCGGTACACGTCCCGGTACCCATCATCGAAGGTGACGACGCACAGATCCTTCTTCGCCACCCTGCGCCCGGCCATCACATCCACCGCATCGCCGATCGAGGCGAACTCGTAGTCCGCCGCGGCGGCTTCCTCCAGATGCCCGCGAAATGTCTCCTCCGAGATGAGCAGCCCCGGAATGGACCGCTGCAGCTCCCCTGTGAAATCCCCCACCACCCGGTGATAGCTGACGATCAGGATGCGCCGCCCACCGGACTGGCTCCGGCGGTACGCCGCCATCGCCTTGCGTAGCCCGCTGTAATGGAGCACCCCCGCAGTCGCCGACTTCACTACCCTCCGCACCAACCTACCCGCGCCCATGACCTCTCCCCTGCGCAGAGAAACACCTTGGCCCGTTTCCTTTGCATGCGGAGTGCCAAGGTCCACGAGCGGGTTTCCCTCGCTGCCATTGGCACTGAAAGGATGGTTCTCTTCCGTCCCGGGAACAATGTGCCCCAGGGGTTGAAAAACTTTCCAGATCTCACGGAAGCGAACCGTGAGGGATCGGAAGAAGAGGCGCATAAAGTGCCCAACTCATGACCCTGCCCCTCGCGAGCCTGCTCAGCCTCTTGGCCACGGTCGCCGTCGCCCAGGAGTCGGACGCCCCCATGTCCGCGCCCCCGCTGCCGTCCGCCTCGGACCCTTGCTCCTCGGCCGAGGAGGACTACACCTCGGCCTTCAACGCCCTGCTGAAGGGGCGAGACGAGGAGGCGCTCGGAGCGCTGGAGCGGGTGCTCGCCACCTGCCCCACCCACCCGTATGCGGGCGAGTTCGCCCGGTTCGCCCGCAGCCGGCTGGGCCCCGGGGCGGAGCTCGCCGAGGCGGCGCTCACCAGCGGGGAGAAGCCCACGGGCTTCGCGCGCGGAGGGCTGGTGGTGTGGCAGACGATGCACGGCGCTTCCCAAGGCATCCTCCTGTGCGTCATCGCCGACTGTGACGCGCGAGGTGGCCTCGGCGCCGCGCTGCTCGGCGCGGGCGTGGGCGCCACCGCCTCGCTGCTCCTGACTCCGAATGGCGTCACCCCGGGCCAGTCGGCGGTGATCAACTCCGGCACGACGTGGGGCGTGTGGTACGGCATCACCGCCATCTCGCTCCTCGACATGAATGACTCGGACGCCGAGATCGGCACGGTGATGTTCAGCATGGCGAGCCTCACCGGCGCGGGCGTGGCCCTGGCCATGCTCACCTCGCCCACCGCGGGGCAGGTCTCCCTGACCAACTCGGGCGGCCTGTGGGCCGGCGGAGTGATGGCGCTGTTCCTGGCCACGGCGGACTCGGGGGACATGAAGACCTTCTTCGCCATCGAGTCGGCCGTCACCAGCGTGGGCCTGCTCTCCTTCGCCCTGCTCTCCCAGTCGGTGCCCATCTCCCGAGGCCGGGTGCTGCTCATCGACTCGGGTGGAATTCTGGGCGGCCTGCTGGGCGCGGCCGCCGTGGCCCTCGTGACCGAGGACGGAGACCCCATCCTGTTCGGCGCGGGAGTCGGCGCCCTCGCGGGGCTGGGGTTCACCACCTGGCTCACGCGCGACTTCGACGCGCCCGACTCGGCGGCCCCCCAGGTGTCCTTCGCCCCCACCCTGATGGGGCGGGAGGGCGCGGGGCTGGTACTCGGCGGGCGCTTCTAGGCGCCGCCTCGGCCGGCTTTCACTGGAGAACGGAGCGGTTTCCAGTTACGAACGCAGCCCTCGATGGACGCCCTCTCCACCGCCGCGCCTCCCGCGCTCGCCCTGCATGACGTGAGCAAGCGCTACGGGCGTTATTGGGCTCTGGCGCGCCTCACCTACGCGCTGCCCGCCGGCCGCTCCCTCCTCCTTACCGGCCACAACGGCTCGGGCAAGACCACCCTGCTGCGTCTGGTGGCCACCGCCCTCTCCCCCACCGCCGGCCGGGTGGAAGTCCTGGGGCGGGATGCCGTCAACGACCGCGACACGGTGCGTCAGAACGTGGCGCTCCTGTCCCACGCCAGCTTCCTCTATGAGGACCTGACGGCCCACCAGAACCTCGTGGTCCTCGCCCGGCTGCTGGGCATCCCCTCTCCGTCGGACGCCGCCGGTCTCCTGCTGACCCGGGTGGGCCTCACCCGCCGCACCCAGAGCCCGGTGCGCCAGTTCAGCGCCGGCATGCGCAAGCGCCTGGCCATCGCGCGGCTGCTCCTGAAGGCGCCCACCCTGGCGCTGCTGGACGAGCCCTTCGGCGAGCTGGACCCCTCCGGCATCGAGGCCATGGAGAAGATCATCTCCGAGCTGAAGGCCTCGGGCGTCACCGTGGTGCTCGCCACCCACCTCATCGAGCAGGGGCTGTCCTTGTGCGAGGAGCGCCTCCACCTCCAGGACGGACGGGCGGTGCCCGCGTGAAGCCCTCCAAGCCCATCGGCCTGCTGCGGGCCTCCTTCGTCCTGCTGGCCAAGGATCTGCTCATCGAGTGGCGCACCCGGGCGCGCCTCAACGCCCTGGTCTTCTTCGCCCTCTCCACCCTGCTCCTGTTCTCCTTCGCCCTGGGGCCGGACACCAAGCTGCTCGAGCGCAACGCCGGGGGCTACCTGTGGCTGGCCATCCTCTTCGCCAGCACCCTGTCGCTGGGGGAGTCCTTCCGGGTGGAGCAGGAGAACGCCTGCCTGGATGGCCTGCGACTGGCCCCGGCCGACGCTCGGGCCATCTTCCTGTCCAAGGCGGTGGGCAACACCCTGCTGCTCGTCGTCCTGGGCGGCCTGCTCATCCCCGTCATGGTCGCGATCTACGGGGTGAAGGTGACCTTGGGAATCGGCTCGCTCCTGGCGACGTTGGTGCTGGGATGCATGGCGCTCGCCGCCCCGGGGACCGTGTATGCAGCCATCGCCAGCAACGCCCGAGCGAGGGACGTGCTCCTACCTCTGCTATTGTTCCCGCTGATTGTTCCCGCCCTCCTGGCCTCGGCCAAGGGGATGACGCTGGTGCTCCAGGGTGACCCGATGAATCAGCTCAACTCATGGTTCGGCCTGCTGGGCGGGTTCAACCTGATCTATTGGGGGCTAGGGTTCCTCCTGTTCCCCCGGGTGGTCGAGGACTGAAACGTATGGGCAAGTTCTTCCGAATGGCGCTGCCTCCCATCGCGCTGGGCCTGCTGGCCTGGGGCCACTACGTGGGCCTGGCCGTGGCTCCGCCGGACCGCGAGATGGGTGAAGTGCAGCGCATCATGTACGTCCACGTCCCCGCGGTGTGGGTGGCGCTGGTGGCGCTCACGCTCAACTTCATCTGCTCGGTGACGTACCTCTTCAAGCCGAGCTGGAAGACGGACTCGCTGGCCGAGGCCACCGCCGAGGTGGGCCTGCTGTTCGGCGCCGTGGGCGTGCTGCTGGGCGCCATCTGGGGCCGGCCCACCTGGGGCGTGTACTGGACGTGGGATCCGCGCCTCACCACGGCGGCCATCATGCTGGTGGCCTACATGGGCTACATGGCGCTGCGCCGCTTCGTGGAGGACCCGGAGAAGCGCGCGGTGTGGAGCGCCGTGGTGGGCATCATCGCCGCGGTGGACCTGCCCATCATCTGGTTCTCGGTGAAGTGGTGGCGCAGCCTGCACCAGGTGCAGTCCTCGCCCCGTACGGTGGACCCGGCCATGGTGACGCCGCTGCGCATCAGCGCCTTCGCCTTCCTGGCCTTCATGATCCTCTTCATCATCCACCGCTACCGCATCGCCCTGAGCGAGCGGCAGGCGGAGGTGGCCCTTCCCGACTCGCTGCCCACGGACTCGCCCGAGGCGCGTCGCACCGCGGGGGTGGCGTGATGAACGCGCTCGCATCGTTGGGAGTGCTGGCGCAGGTGGCCGCTGGAGAAGTGGGCAGCGGCCGGATCCAGGGTGGCTGGGGCTACGTCTGGGTCAGCTACGGTATCGCCTGGGGCTCTCTCGCCCTTTATTCACTGTCCCTGTGGCTGCGGCGGCCCAAAACCTCGCCCGGCATGAAGGAGTCCTGAGCCATGACGCCCGTCGCGCGTAACCGCCTCATCGCCCTGGGGGCCCTGCTGGTGGCCGGTGCCGGCCTGGCCTTCGTGGCCTTCGGCAACATCGGCGAGAACCTCGTCTACTACTGGAGCCCCCAGGAGATGCTCTCCCAGGGCGAGAAGGCCTATGGCCCCACCATCCGCCTGGGCGGAGTGGTGAAGCCCGGCTCCATCCAGTGGAACGAGGCGCACACCAGCCTGAAGTTCCACGTCACCACCGACCACAACCCGGGCTCGCCCAGCGTGCTGGTGAGCTCCACCGAGGTGCCGCCGCAGATGTTCCGCGAGGGCATCGGCGTGGTGGTGGAGGGCACCTTCGACCAGTCGCAGGTCTTCACCTCCAACCGGCTGATGGTGAACCACTCCAACGAGTACCGCGCGCCCAAGCCGGGTGAAGAGCCGCGCAAGTGGCAGGAGACCGTCTCCGAGGGCTCCACCACCGCGTCGACGACGGGGGCGAAGTGAACGCAACGATTGGATACGGGCTCGTGCTCGGGGCGCTGGTCTGCGCCACGTTCGGAGCCCTGGTGGGCCTGGTCAGCGGCATGCGCCGCAGTGAGGCCGGCTTCCCCTGGGTGATGCGCGCGGTGTGGGGCTTCTTCGCCTGTATGGCGGGCTCCAACCTGCTGATGGTCTACGCGCTGCTCAGCAACGACTTCAGCATCAAGTACGTGGCACAGGTGGGCAGCCGCGCCACGCCGACGCTCTTCAAGATCGTCTCGCTGTGGAGCGCCCTCGAGGGCTCCATCCTCTTCTGGGGCCTCATCATGGGCTCCTTCGTGCTGGCCTTCGCGCTGGCGCACCGCAACGAGCACCGGCGCTACATGTCGCTGGCGCTGGGCACCATGCTGGGCGTGGGCGTCTTCTTCGCCTTCCTCATCGCCGGTCCCGCCAACCCCTGGCACACCCTGCCGGTGGTTCCGCCGGACGGCCCGGGTCCCAACCCGCTGCTGCAGAACCACATCCTCATGGTCATCCACCCGCCCATGCTCTACCTGGGCTACGTGGGCATGACGGTGCCCTTCGGCCTGGCCGTGGCGGCGCTGCTGCGCGGGGAGATTGGCGACGCGTGGATGGCGCCCCTGCGGCGCTGGACGCTGCTGGCGTGGATGTTCCTGTCCGTGGGAATCATCCTCGGCTCGTGGTGGGCGTACGCGGTGCTGGGCTGGGGCGGCTACTGGGCGTGGGATCCGGTGGAGAACGCCTCGTTCCTGCCGTGGCTGACGGCCACCGCCTTCATGCACTCCACCATGGTCCAGGAGCGCAAGCGGATGCTCAAGCTGTGGACCATGAGCCTGGCCCTGGCCAGCTTCATCCTCACCATCCTGGGCACGTTCATGACGCGCTCGGGCATCTTCAACTCGGTCCACTCCTTCACCCAGTCGGACATCGGCCCCACGTTCCTGGCCTTCCTCGCGTTCCTCATCGTGGGCTCCATCGTGCTGATGGCCACGCGCGGGCACCTGCTGGTGCCCGAGGGCCGCATCACCTCGCCGCTGTCGCGCGAGACGAGCATCCTGATCAACAACCTGGTGTTCGTGGCCATCACCTTCACGGTGCTCCTGGGCACGGTGTACCCGCTCATCTCCGAGGCGGTGCGCGGGGTACGGGTCAGCGTGGGCGAGCCGTACTTCAACAAGATGGCGGTGCCCGGCGGCATCGCCGTGCTCTTCCTCATGGGCGTGGGCCCCATGCTGCCCTGGGGTACTCCGGACAAGGCGGCCGTGCGGCGCCAGTTCATCATCCCCGCCGCCGTGGGGCTGGTGGTGGCGATCGCCTGCTATGCGTCGGGCATGCGCGGCGTGTACCCGCTGCTCACCTTCGGGCTGGCCGGCTTCGTCACCGTGATTACGCTGCGCGAGCTGGTGGCGCCGGTGCGCGTGCGCATGAGCGAGCGCAAGGAGGGGCTCGTCACCGCCGTGCTGCAGAGCGCCTCCAAGGCTCGCCGGCGCTTCGGTGGCTACGTCGTCCACCTGGGCATCATCATCATCATCGTGGCGGTGGCGGCTTCCTCCGCGTACGTGAAGCACACCTCCGGCACGCTGCGCATGGGCGAGGTGCTCAAGCTGGACGGCTACCAGATGAAGTTCCTGGGCGTGAAGGAAGGCCAGGAGCCGCACCGCACCTTCATCGCCGCGCAGGTGGAAGTCACGACGCCCGGCGGCAAGGTGAGCGAGTTCATGCCCCGGCTGAACTACTACGAGCGCAGCACGGACCCCATCGGCACGCCCGCGGTGCGCGAGTCGCCGAAGGAGGACCTCTATATGTCGCTGATGGCCATCTCTCCGGAGAACGGCACGGCGAGCCTCAACGTATGGGTCTTCCCGCTGGTGGGGTGGATCTGGTGGAGCATCCCCATCCTGGTGCTGGGATCGCTGATCGCGATCTGGCCGTCCCGGCGGCGCGTGGCGGTGTCGGCCAACGCTCCGGATGCGGGCGCCTCGGCGCCTCCCGTGGCCGGCAGTGACATGAACCGGGGTGCCGCATGAAGTGGGGAATCACCATTGCCGCCGTCGTGCTCGCCGCGGCGCTGCTCGTCGTGCTGCTGATGGGCTTCGGGCGAAACCCGCACGAGGTGCCCTTCATGATGGCGGGCAAGCCGGCGCCGGCCTTCACCCTGCGGGCCATGGACAGCGGCAAGAAGGTGACGCTGGACGAGTTCCGCGGTCGCCCGGTGGTCATCAACTTCTGGGCCTCGTGGTGCGGACCCTGCCGGCAGGAGCACCCGGTGCTCGAGTGGGGCCAGGACAAGTTCGGCGACCAGGTGCAGTTCCTCGGCATCGTCTTCGAGGACTCCGAGGAGAACGCGGTGCAGTTCCTCCAGCAGATGGGCGCCAGCTTCCCGCAGCTGGTGGATCCGCGCTCGCGCGTGGCGGTGGACTACGGCGTGGCCGGCGTGCCGGAGACGTACTTCATCGACACCAACGGGGTCATCCTCCCGGGCAAGGACTCCCGGGGCAACGCCCTGGGCAAGCACGTGGGGCCCATCGATCCTCAGACGCTCGCCGACCGTATCCGCCTGCTGACCACCGGTGGGGGCTCCCCGCCGACGGCCCGGCCGTGAAGCGGTAAGGAGCCAGGCCCGTGCCCCCCAAGGTTCCCCGAAGCGTTGTTGCCCCGCCCCTGCCCAAGTGCCCGGACTGCGGCGAGGTCGCCGCGGAGCCGCGGCTGCGCTACTGCGAGAACTGTGGCGGGCGGATGCCCGAGTACAAGCCTCCCACGGGGATGATCGCCGCCGTGGGCGAAGGGGGCGAAGGCACCGAGGACCCGTTCTCGGACGAGCCGAAGAAGCCGCCCTACCACGGGCCCAAGTGGCTGGCGCATGTGCCGGGGCACTCGCCCACGGTGCTGGGCATCGCGCTGCAGTTGGTGGCGCTGGG
Organism: Hyalangium ruber; assembly: GCF_034259325.1. Lineage (NCBI taxonomy): Bacteria > Pseudomonadati > Myxococcota > Myxococcia > Myxococcales > Archangiaceae > Hyalangium > Hyalangium rubrum. The sequence continues at coordinate 114,326 of NZ_JAXIVS010000012.1, forward strand.
GCTCTCCATCATCCCCGCCCTGGCCGGCGTGGGTCCGTTCTGGTCCTTCGCGATGCTGCTGGGCAGCATCCTCGTGGTGGCGCGGGAGCTGCGCGCCGCCGGCGAGACGGCGATGGCGTGGATCCCTGAGTCGCTCCACCCTCCCCTGGTGCCGGCGCTGTACACGGCGCTGTCGGTGGGGCTGTGCCTGCCCATGCTGGAGTTCAGCGTCCAGCCGTTGCTGTGGATCGGCGGCACGGTGCTGCTGGCCCGGGACCAGTGGCGCAAGGTGTTCCTGGGGCCCCAGGGCTATGCCCAGCGCTTCGATCCGCGCTCACTGCTGCGCGTGCCTCGGGTGCTGGCGCTGGCCGGTGTGGCGGTGTGCATGCTGGCGCTCCTCTTCCCGTGGATCAACATCGACTTCGGCCGCGCAGGCGCCGCTGCCTCCTCCATCGCGGGGCGCGTGGACACCTCGCCCCGGCCCTTCGGGGACGTGGTCTACAGCGGCTTGGAGGACGTCCACACCACGGGCGCCAGCCGGCCGGTGGCGTCCACGATTCAGCTCGCGCTGCTGGCGGTGCTGGTCATCACCATGCTGCGGCCCGAGGAGGACCGTCCCGAGTGGCTGCGCTTCGTGCCCGCGGGGCTCACGGTCATCGCCCTGGCCTGGGTGCTGATGAACATGCGTCTGAAGGTGGGGCCCATCATGTTCCTGGCGGGGCTCATCCCCGTGGGCCTCATGGCGGTCATGACGGCCCTGGGGCGCGACGAGCCCGCCCCCGCCTACGCCGAGGACTATCCCCCCGAGGACGACTACCCCACGGAGGACGACTATGGCCCTCCGACCAACCCGAACGACGAGGACATGCCGGGCTGAGTCCTTGGCGCCGGAGGCTCCTTCGCGCTCCTCTCCCAGCCTGGCGGGCGGGGGGCACGCTGGGCAGGCCGGTCCACTCCTGAAGGTTTCGCTGTGCAACACTGCGCCGCGGCGCTAGGTAATCCGCGCCCGGGTACCCCGTATGACTGCCGCCCTCCTCTCCCTCGCTCTCGCCGCCGGTCTCGTCACCGGCCAGTTCGCTCCCCAGCAGGCCGGGAGCGATCCTCTCGCGGACCCCGTCCTGGAGGCGCGCGTCCAGAAGCTCGGCAAGGAGCTGCGCTGCGCCGTGTGCCAGGGCGTCTCCATCGCCGACAGCCCGGCCTCCATGGCCCGCGCCCAGCTCGACACCGTGCGCGAGCTCGTCGCCGAGGGGAAGAGTGACGAGGAGATCATCACGTACTTCGTGGAGCGCTACGGAGAGTGGGTGCTGCTGGAGCCCACCAAGGAGGGTTTCAACTGGCTCGTCTGGGCGGGCCCCCTCCTCCTCCTCGTGGGCGGACTCCTCATCATCCTGAAGCAGGTCAAACGTGAGCCGGCGCCCGCCTCCGCCCAGGCCACGCCTGCCGCCACACCGCCCGCGTCCGCCGAGGCGGAGGACCCGTACCTGCAGGCCATTCGCCGGGAGCTGGATCAATGACGCAGCCGACCAACTGGTGGCCGGGACTCATCGCCCTGGCGATCTCCCTGCTCTGCGGAGTCGCCTACCTGCTGCTGCAGCGGGGAAAGAACCGCGCCGCCCCCGCGCCCGAGGCGCAGCGCGACGGCGTGCTGGACGACCTGGACCGGCGCGCGCAGTCGCTCATCGAGCAGCTCAAGGAGCTGGTGGCCGACAAGCACAACCTCTCCCCCGAGCAGTTCGCCGCCGAGAAGTCCCGGCTGGAGCTCGAGGCCGCCGCCGCCCTGCGCGCCCGGGATGAGTACGTGAAGCAGCGCAAGAGCCCCGCTCCGGGGACTTCCGGCTCCACGGCGCCCGCCCCCACGGCCCCGGCGCCCACGGGCTTCGCCGCGACCCACCCGCAGCTCATGGGCGCGCTGTGGGGCGCGGCCATCGTCACGTTCTTCGGGGCCCTGGGCTATCTGCTCGTCTCCGAGCAGCGCCCGCGCGACGAGGGCATGGAGGCCACGGGCCGGGTGCCTCCGGGTGCCGAGGGCGCCCCGGGCCAGCCGCAGGGCATGAGCCAGGAGGACCAGGAGCTCGCCGAGGCCCAGGAGCGCCTGAAGGCCAACCCGAACGATCTGGAGTCCGCGGCGCTGGTGGCGCACGAGATGATCCGGCGCCAGAGCCCCGAGGAGGCCGAGCGGCTGACGAACCGGACGCTCGCCCTGGATCCGTTCCACATCGAGTCGCGGGTCCACCGCGGCGTGCTGCGCGCCATTCGCGGCGATGTGCCGGGCGCGGAGCAGGAGCTGGAGACGCTGGCGGACACCTACCCCGGCGCCCAGGAGGCCCTGCTGTTCCTGGGCTTCATCCACATCCAGTCCGGCAACCGGGCCAAGGCGCTGGCGTACTTCGAGCGCTTCGCCGTGGAGGTGCCGCGCAACATGCAGCCGCCGCAGCTCGAGGCCGCCATCGCGCAGCTCCGCCAGGAAGTCGCCGGCCAGCAGCCCTGAGCCCTACACGGCGGCCCGGCGCCGCCGCAGCCGGCGGATGCGCTCCACCGTGTCCTCCGGCAGCACGCGCTTGAGCACCTCGCGGGCCGAGCGCGCCGCCGACTCGTGGCGGGTGAACCACGCTCCCGCCCCCGTGGAGGCGTGGACGCGCACCGACACCGTGCGCCGCTGCTTCGTCGTCCAGTCGGACTTGTACGTCTCGGTGCCGCGCAGGAAGTCGTACTCGGTGAGCCCCGCCTCGAGCGCGTCCTTGAAGGTCTCGCCCACGAGCACCAGCCCCACGCTCTTGTTGCGCCAGGCCGGGTCATAGCCGGACTGGAAGTAGATGAACGTGTCGCGGTGGACGATGCCGTACACGGAGGCCACGGCCTGGCTGCCCACCTTCATCGTGTACAGGCGCAGCCGGCCCCGCTCGGCCAACAGCTGCGTGGCGTCGCGGTGGAAGGACTCCACGCCCTTGCCCTTGATGCCCTGGGAGCCGCCGTCCGCGGCCCAGCGCGCCGCGTGCAGGCGGAAGAAGTCCGTCATCGGCGCCGCCAGCGCTCCGGGCGCCTCGGTGCGCTCAATGCGGTAGCCCTCCTGCTTCTCCAGCCACTTGCGCCGGCGCAGGTAGTTGTCCCGCCGGCCCGTGCGCTTGAGGAAGGCATCGAAGGGCTCGCCCGGCGTGAACGTCTCGTACGGGCACACGTAGCGGTCGGTGACGCCGACCTCCAGGTCCGGGAAGGTCTCGCGCAGCACCTTCACGGTGAGCGAGTCCTCGCGCAGGTCCGTGAGGTCCAGCACGTCCCAGCTCCCGTGCGTCTCGCGCAGGGCGTTGGCGAAGGCGCGGGTGACGGCCTCCTCCTGGCCCCGGCGGGCCACCACGTCCAGGTAGTCGCTGCCGATGTGCGTCTCGCCCAGGAACGCGAGCCGGCCCACCAGCCGGCCCATGACCCGGCGCAGCTCGAAGCCCAGCGGCATCAACCCGACCAGCGCGCCGGTGCGGTCACGGGCCGTGAAGATCAACGGCCGGCGGTCCGGAGCGATCCGGCGACACCAGGGATAGAGCCACTCCCAGGCGTTGAAGGGCCCCGCGTCGCTCGCGTCGAGCAGCGCGTCCCACTCGGCGCGCATCCGGGCCAGCGTGGAGAGCTCGTGGACGACATCCACCCGCAGCCACTGCGAGAGCTGTGGCTCGGGCGTCACCTCGGATTCACGAATCATCGTGTCGACCTCATCAATCGGGGCTTCAGCCGGTGCGCTTGCGCGTGCGACGGTCCGACTTCACCGCCTCGCGCACCGCCGCGGCCACCGCTGCCATCACCTCGGGCGACAGGTCCTGGTGGCACGGAATCTCCACGATGGAGCGCCGCAACTGCGCCACCTCCGGGAAGGCCGTCGCGTCACACGCCGGGTGGAAGCGCCGCCAGAAGTCGATGGCGTCGATGCCCTGCGCGTGCAGGCTCCCCATCACCTCCGCCTTGTCCTGCACCACCAGCGGATAGAAGAGCGGGCTCACTCCCGGCGGCAACTGGTTGAACAGCGGCGTCGAGATGTCCCGCAGCCGCCCGAGCAGGAAGAAGTAGTTGCGCCGCCGCTTCTCGACGATCGCCTCCATGTCCTGCGCCAGGGCGATGCGCTTGGTCAGCGGGCTCATGCCCAGGTCCACGTGGTCCCGGTTGAAGTGCTGCGTCCCCGTGGCCACGCGCTCGATGTTGGCCGCCTTCACCGTGCCGTGGCCCACGCTCCGGACGAGGCTGCGCAGCCCCCTGCCCATCGCCCCACCCCGCAGCTCCAGGTTCTGGAGCAGCGCGGACACGGTGTGGCTGAACGTGGACACGCTGGGCGGCAGCGGCGGCTCCGGCAGGCTGTACTGCCGAGGGCCGTTGATCGTCAGCGCGCCCCCGTTGGGCACCGGCAGCGTCTTGTACAGGCAGAAGATGCCGATATCGCCCGTCGTCCCCAGCGGCACCGTGCCGTCCGCCGACAGCAGCGACAGGGCGCAGTCCTCGATGAGGGGAATGCCGTGGCGATCGGCGATCTGGCGCATCTCCGCCGCCGGGCCCGGGAAGCCCGCGTAGTGGATGAGGTAGAGGGCCTTGGTGTTCGGGCCGATCTTCTTCTCCACGTCCTCCAGGTCCACATCCCACCGGCTGCCCACGCGGTAGAAGCGCGGCGTGGCGCCCGCGTCCACGACGGCCCCCACCTCCACACCGTGGTGGTAGGCCGGCATCAGCACCTCGCCCTTGTCCAACCCCAGCATCTTCACCGTGAGCCAGACGGCGTTCCGGGCGAAGTAGAAATAGCGCACGTTCGACGCGGCGAACGGCTGGAAGGAGCTCGACCGCGGGCGCCCCAACAACATGCTCGGCCAGAGCGTGGGCAGGGAGGGGACGAACAGCTTCTGGGAAAGCGTCACTTCTTCCATCGCGCCACCACCTCTTTCGCCGCGGGGACCCAGCGGAACTTGGCCGCGCACAGCGCGCGACTGAATGCGGAGTCATTGAAGATGGAGACCCAGGTGTGGCGGCGGACCTTGTCCGTCCAGTCCCGCTTCCACACCATGTCCGGCCCCAGGAAGTCGAACTCGCGCAGGCCGCGCGAGATGCAGTCGGCCAGCACCTCGTCCATCAAGAGCTGGCCCGGGCTGCACTCCTTGAGGCTCTCGTCGTAGCCCGGCTTGAGCAGGAAGTAGCGCCCGCCGTAGGTGAGCCCGTACTGGAAGGCCACCGGCCGCCCATCCAGGCGCAGGAAGTAGAGCGACAGCCGGCCCGCGTAGGCCGCGTCCCGCGCCAGCTCCGTGTAGAAGCCCCGCGTGCCCGCGTCCTGCGCCATCGCCGTGCCGCGCTGGCCCTTCCAGCCGCTCTGCTCCAGCGCGAAGCCCTCCTCCAGCTTCGCCTCCAGCTCCAGGCCGCCCTCCACCCGCTCGACCGTGAGCCGGCCCTTCTCCTCCAGCTTCTTGCGCCGCCGCCGGCAGTTCGCCTTGAACTTGGACTGGAGCGTGGCCTGGTAGGCCTCCCGTGTGGCCGGCAGCGGGACATAGGGCGACTGGAGCGACTCCCACGTCCCCGTCCCCAGCCCCGCGGCGCGCGCCTCCTCGAGCAGGTACCAGCCCGCTCCGCCCTCTGGCACGTCGGTGAGCCGGAGCACGTCCCAGCTCTTGTCCGTGCGCAGCCAGGCCAGGAACATCGCCGCCGCGGCCTCCGGCTCCTGGGCAATCAAGTCGAAGCGGCACGAGTGCGGGTTGGCCGTGCCCGACAACTGCCGCACGGGCACCCCGTACATCGTCGTCCGCTCGGCCATCAGCGGCAGCGCCGCCGTCAGGCGCCCCTCCCCGTCCCGCAGGGTGAGGACCCGCAGCTGGGCCGAAGGCGCGAAGTTATCGATCCAGATGCGCAGGAACTCGTGCCGGTAGAAGAGCTCGTTGGCCGTGGCCTCCACGAGCGCGTTCCACTCCGGCTCCAGCGCCATGAACCCGGCCCGGTCCGATATCTCCTGGACACTCGGGGCGGGCGTGAGCTGTCTGGCTTCCATGTGTGCAGAACTCCCGAACGCGCGGACAGCCCTCGGGGGCCGCCGCGCGCGTGCAAGGTGGGAATGGTCGAAGCCGGCTACAAGCCGCTGCGCGCCATCTTCAGCAGGCAGCGAGCAATCTTCCGGCCGTCGTGTCGGATCTTGGACCCCTCCTTGAGGAGGTCCGCCTCCACGGGGATGACGCCCGCGGTAATCAGCTCGCGGCGATCCACGGGAATCACGTAGGCACCCTTGCGCGCGTAGCGCTGGATGGACTCAGGAGGAGGCGTCGTGCCGTTGATGAGCACCGCGTCCAGCACCGGCCCGGCGTGCTCGATGATGGCGCGGACGTGGTCCAGGCACGTCATGCCGTCCGTCTCCCCGGGCTGAGTCATGAGGTTGGCCACCATGACCTTGAGCGCCCGCGTCTCCTGCAGCGCCTGGGCCACCCCGTCCACCAGCAGGTTGGGAATAACGCTCGAGTAGAGCGAGCCCGGGCCGATGACGATGAGGTCCGCGCTGTGGATGGCCTCCAGCAGCCCCTCGGAGGGCGGAGGCGAACGCGGGCTGAGCGACACCCGGTGAACCCGGCCCTGGGCGCGGACGATGTTGCGCTCGCCCACCACCTCGGTGGCGTCCGTCATCTTCGCCACGAGCTGGACCGGCGCCAGCGTACACGGCAGCACCTGGCCCCGCGCCCCGAGCATCTCCGCGGAGACGCGCACCGCCTCCATGAAGTCGCCCTTCAGCTCCGCCAGCGCGGCGATGAGCAGGTTGCCCACCGCGTGCCCAGCCAGGCCCTTGGCCCCGCCAAAGCGGTACTGGAACACCTCGGCCAGCGCCGTCTTGCCGCCCGCCAGCGCCACCAGGCAGTTGCGGACATCGCCCGGAGGCAGCACGCCCTGAGAGCGGCGCAGGCGACCGGAGCTGCCCCCGTCATCGCTCATGGTGACGACGGCGGTGATGTCCACGCCCGGGTCCCCGGGCTTCGGGTCCGCCTTGCGCGCCAGGCCCCGGAGCACCACCGGGAGCCCCGTGCCGCCGCCCATGGCGACGATGCGCGTGGGGCGTTGCACCTGAGGCTGTAGCAGCTCATTGCGCCCCCGCTGCTGGGCGCGCCTCGCCTCCTCACTCCATGCCTCCTGCAGAGACGAATCCAGATCCATCGCCGACATGCCCCGACCCCTTCCCACCCGCTCCACGATGCCCACTCCACTCACTCGCCAACCGCCCGACTACCGCGCTCCCCTCCCGAGCAGCACGTGCCGCACGGTGTGGAAGATGATGCCGATGTCCAGGAACAGCGACCCGTTCTTCACGTAATACAGGTCGAACTCGAGCTTGTTGCGCGCGTCCTCCACCGAGGCGCCGTACGGGTAGCAGATCTGCGCCCACCCGGTGATGCCCGGCTTGACCGCCTCGCGCAGCCCGTAGAAGGGAATCTGCTTCTTGAGCTGCTCGACGAAGACCGGGCGCTCGGGCCGCGGCCCCACGAAGCTCATGTCGCCCACCAGCACGTTGAGCACCTGCGGAATCTCGTCGATGCGCGTCTTGCGGATGAAGCGACCCACCCGCGTGACGCGGTCGTCATTGGTGCGCGCCCACACCGCGCCGTCCTTCTCCGCGTCGGTGCGCATGCTGCGGAACTTCCACAGCCAGTAGGACTTGCCGCTGATGCCCACGCGCTCCTGGCGATAGAAGAGCGGGCCCTTCGAGTCGAGCTTGATGGCCACGGCCACCAGCACCAGGAAGGGCGAGGCCAGGAGCAGCAGCAGCGAGGCCACGGCCACGTCGAACACCCGCTTGAAGGCCCGCCGCACCGGCGACACGGTCAGCTCATCGGCGAAGGCGAAGTCGCTGGCGCGCAGGAACTGCACGGGGATGCGGCGCAGCACGCGCTCGCAGAAACCCGCCGCGTCATACACGCGCATGCCCGACAACCGGCAGCGCAGCAGCGAGTCCACCCAGTTGGCGCCGCGCATGTCATCGGCGGCCTGCACCACGTACTCGACCTTCAGGCGCGTGGCCATCTCGTCCAACGCCCCCACGCCGTCGCGGCGCGGATCCACCATGGCCACCACGCGGTAGCTGCCCTCGCCACCTTCCTCGATGGCCTTGGCCACGGCGCGCGCCTTGAAGCCGTCCCCAATCAGCAGCACCGGCGAGGGAGCCCCCACCACCGCGCGCAGCGACACGCGCACCGCCATGGTGCCGGCCAGCGCGCCCATCGCGCCACCCAGCAGCGTGCCGGGAGGCAGCTGCACCGGGTACACCAGCGGCACCGCGAGCATCGCGATGCCCACTACCGCCGCGGTGACACCCGCAGCCTTCAGGAAGCGATAGCCGCGCTGCCGATCCTCGGCGGCCACGCGCAGGTCATACAGGTCCAACAGGTACAGCGTGAACTGGAAGGCGAGCACGAACGCCGCGCTCAGCACCAGCAGCGTCGGCCCCATCGCCATCAGCGGCGGCCGAGTCCCCGCTGGCGCGAACATCCACGCGCACCCCGCGGCACCCAGCACACAGGCCAGGGCAATCGCCGAGCTCTCGGCGAGAAAGAACGTGAGTTTCCTGGCAGAGAAATAATGGTGAAAAACCCGAAGCACGCTCAACCCTCCAACCCACCCACCGGAATCGACAGCCCCATCGCGCTCGACAAACCCCCACCGCCCTCCCTGCGCGAGCGGAGAGCGGTGGGGCACCACAACCTCATTACTTCTTGATGTAGTTCTTCAGGTACGGAGTGGTGCTCACCTCCGCCCCGTTCAGCACGCAGCCCAGGAGCGGCGCGCCGCCGAGCTGCTCCACCGCCTGGTTCACCGCCTTGGTCGGCGTGACGTTGGCGCGAACCACCATCATCACCCCGTCGGTCTGGTGGGCCAGGATGCCCGCATCCGCGAAGGGCAGCGTGGGCGGCAGGTCGATGTACACCTCCTCGAAGTTGTCGCGCACCGCCTTGAGGAACTGCTTCATCTTCCCACTGGCCAGCACCTGCGTCGGCTCCTCGGGCGTCCCCCCCGCGGGGATGACCGCCAGCCGCGTGGCGTGGAAGCGCCGCACCACGTCCCGCACCTGGCACTCGTCGTCGGTCAGCAGCTCCGACAGACCCTTCTGGGCACGGATGCCCAGGGTGGTGGCCACCTGGCAGCGCCGCAGATCCGCGTCGATCAGCAGGATGCGCCGATCCGGATTGGCCCGCGCCGCCGCCAGCGCCAGGTTCACCGCCGTCACCGTCTTGCCCTCACCGGGCATCGCCGAGGTGAAGGCAATCACCTTCATCGGCTTCACTTCCCGCATCCGCTCCAGCCGGTAGTACAGCGTCCGGTACTGCTCGGCCGCCGCCGAGGCCGGGGCCGTCAGGGTCACCACCCGACGGTCCACGGCGTTCGGGTTTCCCGCTGATTCGTCCACCCGAGGAAGGAAGTTGCCCGCCCGCTCTATCGTCCTGTCCATTTCCGTCTCCCTCAGTCCTTTTTTCAGCCTCAGTTCAGTGTGGTCGGGGAAGAAATCCCGTTCCGCGTACCGGACGAAGGCATCAACACCCGCTTCTCCGTCTTACCTTGCATGTTCGGGACCACCGCCAGCACCGGCAGGGTGAGCCGCTCGCGCAGCTCGTGCCCGTCGCGGATGCTGTCGTCGCGCATCTCGAGCACCACGCCGGTGAGCACGCCCAGGCCCAGGGCCACCAGCAGCGCGATCAGCATGCCGGCCAGGCGATCCGGCCGAGCAGGCGTGACGGGCACGCCCGCCGGGGAGATGACGTTGAAGAGGCTCTTGGAGCTCTTGGCCTCCAGCTCCTCGGCGATCTCCGCCTCCACCTTGCGCGACACCACGCTCTGGTACTTGGTGCGGGCGATCTCGTAGTCGCGGTTCATCACCGCCAGCTCGTGGGCCCACTTCGGGGTGTTGTCCAGGCGCTTCTGGTACATCTCCGCGTCCTTCTGCAGGCCCTGGATCTCCGCCTGGATGTTCTCGATCAGGGTGCCCACGCGGGTGCGCTCGTTGCGCTCGGCCACCATGCGGCCCTCGGCGTCCTTGCGCTTGCCGGCCATGGTCTCCAGCTCGCTGTTGAGGCGCTTCACCTCGGGGTGGTCCTCCGTCCACGAGGTGCGGGCGGCGACCAGGGCGCGGGTGAGCCCGTTCTCGGCGGCCTCGAGGCGACCGGCCTCGCTGTCCGCGGCGTTACGGGCACGGGCCAGGTCCGAACGGCGGGCCTCGGCCACGCGCAGCTCCTCGGACTTGGTCTGCATCAGGTGGCTGATGCGCTCCAGGCCGCGCATGTTCATCTCGATCTGCTCGGGCAGCTCACCGCCGTGGCGAATCTTGAACTCGGCGATGCTGCGCTCCCACTTGGACACGTCCTGGGCCAGCGCATCCATCTCGCCCTTGAAGAGCTCGGTGGCGCGCCGGGCCTGGGCCTGACGCAGCTTGAGCGTCTCCTCCGCGAAGAGGGCCGGCAGCCGGTTGGCCACCTGCGAGGCCACGTTCGGATCGCGGTTCGCGTACGTCAGCTCGAAGGCGTTCTCACCCTCGACGCGAATCGTGAGGTCCTTGCGCATCTGCGCCACCGCGTGCTCCATCCCCTTCTCGGAGACGATCTCCGGGTAGAGGTTCATCTCCTCGATGGCCTTCTGGAGCACCGGCCGCGCCATCAGCTCCTGGCGCACGGTGAGCAGGCGCTGTTCGATCAGCTCGCTCACGGTGCGCTGCACCATCTCCTCGCCGGGCCGCTGTGGCTCCACGCGGACCACCGAAGACGCCTCGTACATGCTCGGCCGGGTCATTACGACGGCCGCTCCCACCGCGAAAACCGCTGCTGCGATGGCCCCCACCAGTGCCTTGCGGCGCCACAGGGCCACGAGCACCTGGTCCGCCGTCATCCCACGCTCCATGATCCGCTCCTCCTCCTTACACAGGTGCACTACCAAGCCGAGAGCATCAACCGAACCGCAGCGACGTTGCGTGCCAGGTCATCGACTCCGGCCGCTTCCTCGTCCGCGCCCACCTGGGCGATGCGGTCCACAGCCCCTTGCAGCGTCAGGTACCGGTTGAGCCGGTACTCGATGCCGCCTCCCACTGCATACCCTTGCGAAACGAACTCCGTGTTCTTCAGGCTGAAGGCGCCCTCCCCCGGCGCGCGGCCGTTTCGGAAGAAGCTGCCCCCGCCGTACACCGACCACCTGGCGTTGAAGCGCCGCGCGAGAACCAGCGAGGCGTAGTCCGCCCACAACGTGTTGGTGAAGCCGCTGGCGCCCACCAGGTCATGCCCCAGCGTGAACCCCACATCGAACAGCTCCCCCTCGCGCGCCAGCTCCACCGCGATGCGAGGCAGCACTTCCACCTTCCCCGGCTCGGGGCGATAGAGGACGGGCCCACCGCGCAGCGTGAGCGTCGTCGGCCGCGTCAGCCGGTAGCGCAGGCCCGCGAAGGCACCGTGCGCGTCCGAGAAGGAGTCCCCGAAGAGGAAGCCCTGGTAGCGGTACTCGAGCCCCAGCGTGAGCCGCCGGGTGCTGCGGTACCAGGCCTCCAGCGTGGGCGTGTGAACGAAGCCCGGCTCACGGCCCTCCTCGTAGACCTTGGCGCCCTCGAAGGCATAGGTGGCGCGCACATCCAGCCGCTGCGTGACACGGCCCGACAGGCCGAGCCGCGCCTTGCCGTACACGATGGGCTCCAGCGAGCGCGCCAGGCCATCGCGAGGCAGGGACGTCGGATCCGTCACCCGGAAGATGCGGCCGGTGAAGTCCAGCCGCAGCCGCCGGGTCAGCGTGTGCCGCAGATCCAGCCCACCCCGGTGGTCCAGCGTCGCCTTGCCCGAGCCGTGCCGCATCAGCAGGTCCGCGGCGTAGAAGCCCTCGCCCGTGGAGCGTGGATCCTTCAGCTCCAGCCCCAGGCGAGGCGTCAGCTTGGTCATGAACTGACCTTCACCGCCCTCGGCCAGCCGCAGGTCATCGTCATAGCGCTCCTCGGCGGTGAGCCGCAGCGAGGAGTCCAGCACGCTTGCCGCCAGCGCCCCCGGCGCGACGAGCAGCACACATGCCATCAGGAGCTTTCGTACCCCACCCATGTTCGCCACCCTCCTTCCCCGCTCCTCGACCCGCATTCCCTTCACTCGCCTCACGGCACGACGATGGTGTCGCCCGGGCGCAGCACGACGTCCTGGCCCCCATCCGGCGAGATGAGATCGCTGTAGCGCACGGGGATCTGCCCACCGTTGCCGTCATTGCGGATGACGACGATGCGGTTGGCGTTGGCGAAGTCCGTGAAGCCGCCCGCCAGCGCGATGGCCTGCACCAGCGAGACGCGCCCTCGCAGCGGATAGGCGCCCGGATTGGTCACCTCACCGGTGACGAAGATCCGCGTGCTGTTCACCTCGCGGACGATGACCGTCACGCGCGGCTCCTGAACGTACGGCTTGAGGCGCTCCTTGATCTCCTCGGCCAGCTCCGTGGGCGTCTTGCCCGCGGCCAGCACGTCGCCCGTCATCGGCATGGAGATGTAGCCGTCGGGGCGCACCGGCAGGGTGCGAGACAGGTCTCCATCCCGCCACACCGCGACATCCAGCACGTCCTCGCGACCAATCCGATACGGCTGATCCGAGTTGTCCACCTTCGCCACCGGCTTGTGAGCACACCCCGCCAGGAGCAGCACGCCCACCACCGCCCAGAACCTCGCCCGCGTCTTGCTCATCGTTCGCTTCTCCTCCATTTGGTGTGGCTTCCACTTGCTCCCTTGCTCTGCGAGCGCCTGGGAGCGACATGCCATTGGCGGGGTTGCCATAGCAGCCGGCGTGCCACGCCTCCCGGAAGAGGAAAACCATTGGATCGCGGTGGGTTGCGCGGTGCCCTGGGCAGTTCAGCCCCCGGGTTCAGGAAAAATTTCCGGCACGTGACGCCCGATCATTCCGGCGCTTTTTGCCGATCCGGCGTCAGCTTGGGAAAAGGTTTGCCCACGCGGAGCACCTCGGGTGCCCGCACCTCGTCCCTCGGCACGGCATGCGGATTGAAGAGGAGAGAGGCACGATCAATGGCGGGCGAGGTGCCCGCATATAGAGGGGTGAGCGTTCGATGAGGAAGGCGGCGGTGGCGATGGTGGCGGCGTTCATGACGGGCGGCGGAGCAATGGCGGTGCTGGGCACGGTGCTCGGCCCTCTCTCGGAGGCCGCGGTGCTGGGGCTGGTGGGCGTGAGCCTCTACGCGGGCAGCGCGGTGCTGCAGGGCAAGCTGTCGGCCCCGCCCAGCGGCCTCGCCAAGGAGGCGTGAGTCACGCCCTCGCTGGAGAGGTAGGAAGTACAGGCCCCTGAGAGCAAATGTTACGGGCGGGCCGGGGCCTGGCGGCTGCCGGCCCCCCTTCGGAGGGCAGACAGCCTACCGAGCGGCCTTCCCGATGCTCCGGGGCCAGGGGAAGGACATGCGGCAGGTCCTCGGGTGGAACCCCGAGCCTGAACCGCACTCCCCCGGAACGAGCACGCGGCGCACCCCCAGTGCCCACCCGTCTCCCCCTTACAGCGAATGGGTGACGGCACTGGAGTTGGCCGGGCTCAACGCCAAACGGCAAACGGAGGTCTGGTGGACCAGACCTCCGTCGATTCATCTCAGCCGCACGAGTAGGGGCCGTAGATCGCCGAGCCCAGGTAGGTCATCAGGATGTACGAGTTATCGCACTGGTTGTAGAAGCCATCGTAGTAATCGACCACATCGTAATAGCTGCAGCTCGTCGGGGTGGTGTACACGTAGGTGTACCAGAGGCCGATGGTCCCGGGGATGAGGCAGGGATCGGCGTTCAACGTCCCCTCGCGAGCCGGAGCGGCCTCGAACTGCGCCTTGACGGAGATCTGGGGCTTCGCACCCTCGGCCGCCGGGAGCTTCCCCGCGTTGATCTCGCGCTGGATCCGCTCCTGGACGAGGCTCTGGATGGGCGCCGCACCGGTGCTCTTCTGGCCACCGCTCTTCATCTGATGGAGCGCCCCGAGCGCGCGCCGCGCCTCGGGCGAGACCTCGATGCTCGCGGTCTGGACCTTGTCATTCACCGAGAGCGCCAGTTCGAACGTCGCGCTGCGCGACGCCTCGACCGAGGTCTCCTCGGGCATCGGACCGCAGGCCTGGGCCAGCGAGACCATGAAGACAGCCAGGGCCAGATTTCGACAACCACGGATGAATCCCATGTGAACAACCTCTCTTGCAGGATGGAACGGTCGTACCGCTTCACTGGAGGGGTGCTTTCGTGGGGTGCGGCAAAGTCCCCTCGAAATAAAGGGAGCCGGCGAGCGGGAAAATCATGCAGAGAAAATTCAGGAGAGGCGCCAGGACCGGTTTCCAGGAGGGAAGCAGGCAGTCCATCGAGCGGTCCGCGCGGCTGTCCCTCCATGCTTCACGTCAACCCCGGGCGCCCCCAAGTTCCTCACTGCCAGTCGTGACTCGGAGGGGTCTGCTTTGGCTTCCACGACACACTTCCAACTCACCCTGGGCGCCCAACCTCTCGCGGATGGGCGCAGCCACTTTCGAGTCTGGGCCCCTCGGCGCCGCACCGTAGACGTCTGCCTGCATGAGCCGGGAGGGCTGCGCTACCTGCCTCTCGAACGAACCGCGGGCGGTTACTTCGAGGGCACGCACCCCGTCCCCGCGGGAGCGCTCTACAAGTACCGGCTGGATGGGGGCGACACCTTCCCGGATCCCTGCTCGCGCTTCCAACCGGAGGGACCTCATGGGCCCTCGCGCGTCATCGATCCCGGGCGCTACGCCTGGGCGGACAAGGACTGGCGTGGCCTGTCCTCGATGAAGGGCCAGGTCTTCTACGAGCTGCACCTGGGCACCTTCACGCCGGAGGGGACCTACGCGGCCGCCGCGGCGAAGCTGCCCCTGCTCAAGGAGCTGGGCATCACCGTGCTGGAGCTGATGCCCCTGCACACCTTCCCCGGCCGCTACAACTGGGGCTACGACGGGACGACGCTCTTCGCCCCGTGCGCGGTGTACGGCGAGCCGGATGATCTGCGGCGCCTGGTGGACGCGGCCCACCGGCTGGGGCTCGGCATCATCCTGGACGTCGTCTACAACCACCTGGGCCCGGACGGGAACTACCTGGCCCAGTACTCCCAGGGCTACTTCAACCCGAAGTACCCCAACGAATGGGGCGACCCCACCAACTTCGATGATGGCGAGGCGGCGGGGCCCTCGCGGGACTTCTTCGCCCAGAACGCCTGTCTCTGGATCGCCGAGTACCACTTCGACGGGCTGCGGCTGGACGCGACGCAGAGCCTCTACGACGCGTCGCCCACGAACATCGTGAAGGAGCTTGTGGAGAAGACCCGCGCGGCGGCCGGGCGCCGGAAGATCCTCCTCATCGCCGAGAACGAACCGCAAGACGTGCGCATGGTCACCCCGCCCGAGCGAGGCGGCAACGGAGCCGACGGGCTGTGGGTGGACGACTTCCACCACACGGCGCGGGTGGCGGCGGTGGGCCGCTCCGAGGCGTACCTGATGGACTACTGCGGCAGTGCGCAGGAGTTGCTGTCCTGCGCGCTGCGCAACTCGCTGTACCAAGGGCAGTATTACCAGTGGCAAAAGAAGCGCCGGGGCTCGCCGCTGCTGCGCACGCCGCCCGAGCAGGTCGTCTTCTACCTGCAGAACCACGATCAGCTCGCCAACATGCTCCGGGGCCAGCGGCTCCATCAGATTGCCGGGGCGGCCCGAGCGCGCGCGTTGACGACGCTGCTCCTGCTACTGCCTCAGACGCCCATGCTCTTCATGGGGCAGGAGTTCTTCGCCTCCTCCCCCTTCCTCTACTTCGTGGACCACAAGTCGGAGCTGCAGAAGCTCGTCCAGAAGGGTCGCAACGACTTCCTTTGCCAGTTCCCGAGCGCCTGTCAGGCGCTCCAGCAGGAGGGCTACGAGGCGCCCATCGGGGAAGAGGCCTTCCGCGCCTCCAAGCTGAACTGGTCCGAGTGGGATGCGCATTCGGAAGCCCGGGCGCTGCACGCGGATCTGCTGCGGCTGCGCCGGGAGGATCCGGTGTTCGCGGCGCAGGAGCCGAGCAAGCTCGCTGGGGCGGTGCTCGGCCCGCACGCCCTGGTGCTGCGCTACTTCGGCAGCGGGCAGGGGGGCGACCGCCTGCTGCTCTTCAACCTGGGCACGGGGTTGGACTTGGAGCCCTGCCCGGAACCCCTGCTGGCACCAGAGCCGGGAAAGATCTGGCGGCTCCTGCTGTCTTCAGAGCACTCCCGCTACGGCGGTATGGGCACACCCGCACTTCCCGGTGAGGGGCGGGTGCGCATTCCCGGACAGACAGCCCTCGTACTCACGAGCACCGAGGAGAAGACAGCGTGACCTCAGTCGTGGATCCTTCCCCTACCCTGCCCCGCCTGGGCTTCGAGTGGCCTGGTGGCCCGGAGTTCTCCGAAGTCATCGGCCGGGAATGGCTGGTGACCAACGGGCGCGGGGGCTACGCCTCCGGCACCGTGGCCGGCTGCAACACCCGCCGCTACCACGGCCTCTTCATCCCGAGCCTTCCGAAGCGCGGGCGCACCGTGCTGCTCGCCCGTCTGGTGGAAGAGGCCCGCGTGGCCGGCCAGACATACCTGCTGGGCGCCGAGGAGCACGCTGACGGCCAGAGCCACCAGGACGGCGTGGCGGTGCTGCGGAGCTTCTCCCTGGACGGGTTGATCCCCAGCTGGGAATACGAGCTGGGCCCCGCGCGGCTGCGCCGCAAGCTGATGATGGTGCATGGGGAGAACACGCTCTTCGTGATGTGGGAGCACCTGTCGGGGCCGGAGGTCAGCCTGCGCCTGCGCCCCTTCCCCGTGGTGCGCCCGCATGATCTGCCCATTCCCCAGGAGTCCCTCGAGCCCATCGTCCGAATCCAGGGCACGCGGCTGGAGATCCAGGCCTCGTCCGACGCGCCGCCAATGCGGATGCGCGTCCACTCGGCCTGCGCCGCGCCCTTCGTGGGCCTGAGCCAGACGTCGCAGGCGCAGCTCTACCGCACGGAGCGGGCGCGCGGGTACGACCACACCGAGATCCAGCACAGCCCCGGCTACTTCGAGTGTACGGTGGGGCCCGAGCAGACCCTGGCGCTGGGCGTGACGACCGACGACTGGTGGCTGCTGGATCGGGATGTCGCGCAGACCTTCGCGCTGGAGCGGGAGCGCGAGCGCAAGCTGCTCAACCGCGCGCCGGAGGAGGCGCACTGGGGAGTGCCGGCGCGGCTGGTGCTGGCGGCCGACCAGTTCATCATCGACCCGACGCGCCCCGCGGACGACGCCTGGGCGCGCTCCATCGGACAGGACGCGCGCAGCGTCATCGCCGGCTACCACTGGTTCACGGACTGGGGCCGGGACACGATGATCTCCCACGAGGGCCTGGCGCTGTGTACCGGGCGCTACCGGGAGGCGGCGGCCATCCTGCGCACCTTCCAGCACTACGTGAAGAACGGGCTCATCCCCAACTACTTCCCGGACGGGGAGAACGAGGGCGTGTACCACACGGCCGACGCCACCATGTGGTTCTTCCACGCGGTGGACCGGTACCTGGAGACGACGGGTGACGAGGAGCTGCTGCGGGACATGTTCCCCACGCTGGCGAGCATCGTGGAGCACCACCAGAAGGGCACACGCTTCAACATCGGCGTGGATCCGGCGGATGGGCTGCTGCGTCAGGGCCAGGAGGGCTACCAGCTCACCTGGATGGACGCCAAGGTGGACGGCTGGGTGGTGACGCCCCGGCGCGGCAAGGCGGTGGAGATCAACGCGCTGTGGTTCAACGCGCTGCGGCTGATGGCCACCTGGGCCGAGCGGCTGGGCAAGGATCCGAACCCGTACATGGGAGCCGCCGAGCGGGTGTACGGCAGCTTCAACAAGCGCTTCTGGAACCCAGCCACCCACTGCCTGTTCGACGTGGTGGATGGAGAGAACGGGCGAGACGATCCGGCCATCCGGCCCAACCAGGTCTTCGCCATCTCGCTGCGCTACCCGGTGCTGCGGCGGGAGCGGTGGGAGGCGGTGGTGGAGGTGGTGCGCCGGGATCTGCTGACGCCGGTGGGCCTGCGCAGCCTGGCGCCGGGGCAGCAGGACTACAAAGCCAACTATGATGGAGACCTGAGGGCGCGCGACGCGGCGTACCACCAGGGCACGGTGTGGGGCTGGCTGATCGGGCACTACATCGACGCGACGCTGAAGGTGAACCCGGACATCAAGGCGGCGCGCGCGCTGCTGCAGGGCCTGGAGCACCACCTGGAGCACGCGGGCGTGGGGCAGATCAGCGAGATCTTCGACGCCACCGAGCCCTACCGGCCGCGCGGCTGCATCGCCCAGGCGTGGAGCGTGGCGGAGGCGCTGCGCGTCTTCCTGAAGACCCACGTCACCTGAGCCCCCCTCCCTGCGCTCGGCGCGGGGTTCCGGTAGACTTCGGGGACTCTCCCGCCGGAGTCCCCGCGCCATGCAGCTGTCCTGTGAAGTCTGCCACTCCCCCTTGCGTGCGGAGGACGTGCGCCTGGACCTCGCGGTGGCCAAGTGCCACGCGTGCAACGCGGTCTATGACTTGTCCGGGCGCAAGGCGCGAGGGCTGAGCGCCCAGCGCCCGGAGAAGCTTCCACTGCGGCCCAAGGTCGCGCTCCCCTCGAACTTCCGGGTCGAAGAGGATGGCCCCACCACGCGGATTTCCTGGCGGTGGTTCAACCCCCTCACCCACCTCTTCCTGGCCTTCTTCTGCATCGCGTGGGACGGCTTCCTGGTGGTCTGGTACGGCATCGCGCTCAACATGGAGGACAAGCCGATCATCATGATCCTCTTCCCCATCGCGCACGTGGCCGTGGGCGTGGGGCTCACCTACTCCACGCTGACGGGCTTCGTGAACCGCACCCGCATCGAGGTGAACCGCGACCAGCTCACCATCCGCCACGGCCCCCTGCCCTGGCGAGGCAACCAGGATCTGCCGGGACGCCAGCTCACCCAGCTCTACGGGGAAGAGGTGGCCAGGACGAACAAGGGCTCCACGACGTACAGCTACGACCTGCTCGCGCTGGACCGTGAGGGCCGCAAGGTGAAGCTGCTCAGCGGCCTGACCGAGAAGGACCAGGTGCTCTACCTGGAGCAGACGCTGGAGCGAAAGCTGGGCATCGAGGACGCGGCGGTGGATGGCGAGCTCGCCCGACGCACCCACGCCGCCTGAGGCGCACGCCGCGCTCGCCTCTGCCTACTGTATAGGTAGAGTGCGCCGCCATGGCGAAGACCCAGTACTGGCTGATCAAGAGCGAGCCCTCCGTCTATCCGTACTCCCAGCTCGAGAAGGATCGGAAGACGGAGTGGACGGGGGTGCGCAGCTTCGAGGCGCGCAACAACCTCCGGGCCATGAAGCCCGGAGACCTGTGCCTCTACTACCACTCGAACGTGGGCAAGGCCGTGGTGGGCGTGGCCCAGGTGCTCACCGCGCCGGGAGAGGACCCCACCGCGCCGGGAGAGGACTGGGCCGCGGTGAGCGTGGGGCCCGTGGTCGCCTTCCAGCAGCCCGTGGAGCTCGGGACGATCAAGAAGACCCCCGCGCTGAAGGACTTCCAGCTGCTCACCCGCAGCCGGCTCAGCGTGGCGTCCGTCACCGCCGAGCAATTCAAGCTCGTGCTCAAGATGGGGAAGACGGCGCTGCCGAAGTAGCAGGCGCTACTTCTTCTCGCCGCGCGGGGGCGGCGGCGCCTCATCGGGCCCCTGGAAGTGCCGGATGTGGACCTCGCGCCGGACCTCGCCCAGCTCGGCCTCGAGCTTCTGCCAGTTGTCCGGGCCCAGCTGCTGCTTGATCTGCAGCATCAGCCCGATGCGGTTCCTGCGCACGGCCGTCTCCGCGCGCCCCACCGCCTCCACCTGCTGCATCACGGCGTTCTCGCTCGCGTTGGCCGAGCGCAGCAGCTTGTCCAGCTCGAGCTGGGCGCGCTTCAGATCCGCCTCCAGGGTGATGAGCTGGTCGTTCGCCGCGAAGGTGAGATCCTGGATTCGCTGGTTGAGCTCCTTCGACAGCCCGAGCTTCTGCACCAGATGCGGAGGGATGCCATAGGCCGGTGGCGGCAGCGCCACCATCACGGGCGGTACGGGGGGCACGGGCGGCATCGGCGGCATCGGCGGAACCGGGGGGAGATGGCCCGAGTGGCGCTGGATGACGACGTCCTCACGCGGCTGGGCGGCGGCGGGGAGGGCGAACAGCGCCCCGGTGAGTCCGAGGGACAACATGGCTTTCAGGGTCATCGTGCGGGCTCCTGTGTGGGTGAAGCGTGAAGGGGGGCGATGGCCGTCCGGAAGGGGCGATCCTCCAGGGCGACGGTGTCTGGCGGGCGGACCCAGAGGGCGAGCGCTCCAAAGGGCGCGTAGGTCTCGTCCCGAACGCTCGGGTTGCGCCGCGTGTAGCTCTCGACCTCGTCGATCAGCAGGCCGATCGAGGCCGGCTCCACTTCGGAGACGAGCTCCGCCTGGGTGACCATCTCGGAGGCAGGTACCGGCTGCACTCGTGGAGGCATGACGAGCAGGGCCACGGCGGCGACCGCTCCCGTCACGGCGACGCCGGCGAGGGCACGGCGGCGGTGGTGTCGGCGCCGCACCTCGCCCAGCACGGCCTGGCGCGGGATGGGCGCCAGGGCGGGAGGGCTGGCCAGCCTCAGCTTCGAGGCGGAGGCATGCAGGCGTGCGAGCTCACGGCACCGCGGGCACTGGTCCAGGTGGGCCTGGAAGCCCACGGGACGCGGCAACCCTTCGTCCACGATCGCCGCGGCGACATCGTGGCAGGTCATGGCATTTCTCCTTTCATCACCAGCGCATCGACAGCCTTGAGCTTCTGGAGCGCCCGGTGGAGGTGGACGCGAACGGTCCCCCGCCCGATGCCCATGGCCTCGGCGACGGCGTCGAGGTCGAGCCCCTCCAGGTAGCGGAGGGAGAAGGCAGCAGCCTGCTGCGGGGGGAGCTTCCGCAGTTCGCGCCCCAGGGCCCGCCAGCGCTCGGCCCCGGCGAAGGACTCCTCCGGCGAGGGCGGAGGCTCGGGGCCCAGGTCCAACACCTCGCGCAACACATGCCACACCCGCCGGCGACGCAGCAGGCTCATGGCCCGGGACACGAGGATGCGCCGCAGCCAGGCAGGCCCCGCCTGGGGATCTCGCAGGGTGTGGCGCTTCTCGTAGGCATCCGCGAGAGAGGACTGGACGAGGTCCCTCGCCTCCTCCGGATCCCAGATGAGCCGCCGAGCGAGGCCCAGGAGCGCTGCCTGCTGGCCCTCGACGAGCGCGTCGAAGTCGAGCACGGCGCTAGCGCGTGTCCCGATTGACGTCTCGTTCATGGCGGCGGTTTCCCTCAACCCTTTCCTCCCGAGCTGCTTCTGGGAAATGAGGACGCAGGACTGCGAAAAACGGCATACACGCTCGTTTCAAAAGCGCCAAGCGGCTGAAACCTCTAGGGTTTCCATCGGAATCCCAGGTGTACTGGGGTCCTCCGAGTGCGGAGAGGTCCGGAGGAGCACCCGATGACGCAAGCGGCCCGGAGCAATGGAAGGCAGATCCTCGGAGGGCTGGATCTCGGCGGAACGAAGATCCAGGCGGTGCTGCTGGACGCGCGAGGCCAGGTGCTCAGCCAGGCTCGCCGCGTCACCCCGAAGGCGGGTGGGCCGCCGGCCATCGTCGCGGAGCTGTACGCCACATTAGAGGAGGCGGCGCGGCCGCTGAACGTGGAGCCCTCGGCGCTCACGGGCGTGGGGGTGGGCGCGCCGGGCGCGGTGGATGCGGCCTCGGGCACGCTGCTGCAGGCGGGGAACCTGCCCGGGTGGACGGGGCCCTACCCGCTGGCCGAGGCGCTCTCGAAGCGGACGAAGGTGCCGGTGTTCCTTGGCAATGACGTGCAGGTGGCGGTGGCGGCCGAGGCCCGCCTGGGCGCGGGGCGTGGGTACCGCTCGCTGCTGGGGGTGTGGTGGGGCACGGGTGGGCGGAGGAATCATCCTCGACGGGCGGCGATGGACGGGGCGCGGCGCGGCCGGGGAGATCGGCCACATCGTGGTGCGGCGCGGAGGGGCCCGCTGCTCGTGCGGGCGCAAGGGGTGCCTGGAGGCGTATGCCGGGCGCGGGGCCCTGGAGCGCAAGGCGCGCAGGGCCGTCGAGCTGGGACAGAAGACGCGCCTGTTCGAGCTGATGGAGGCCAAGGGCAAGGACCGGCTCACCAGCGGCGTGTGGGCCCGCGCGCTCAAGGAGGAGGACGCGCTGGCCGAGCGGCTCATCCATCGGGCGATCCGGATGCTGGGCGCGGGCATCGCGTCGGCGGTGAACCTGCTCGACGTGGAGGCGGTGATCATCGGAGGAGGACTGGGGAGTCGCCTGGGGCAGCCCTACCTCGAGCGCCTCAGCCACGCGATGCAGCCCCACCTCTTCGTCTCCCAGCGGCCTCCTGCCTTGCGCCTGCTGGAGCTGGGAGAGCTGTCCGGCGCCATCGGAGCGGCGCTGCTCGCCGAGCCCGTGGCCGCGCCGGACTGAGCCCATCCGACAGCCGGAGCGCTCGCCGGGAAGGTGACTTGAAAGAGAGGGCTGATCCGTACCTACTCATGGAGTAGGCTGCGCGGGGGATGGACCTTCCGAGCGCATGCGAGCTGCATCCGGCGTCTCTTCCCGCGGGCACGCGGGTGGGCCACTGGCGCATTCTCGACTGGCGCGGCCGGGGCACTTCCGGCGCCGTCTACCGCGCAGTCCGCGCGGATCTGCCTCACGGCGAGCCCGTCGCTCTGAAGCTGGCTCTCACCCCGCTGGATCCTCGCTTCTCGCGCGAGGTAACCCTTCTGTCGCGTCTCAAACACCCCCACGTGCCGGCAGTGCTGGCGCATGGCCGGTGGGAACACGAGGGGCGCCTCTACCCTTACCTCGTCATGCAGTGGGTGGAGGGCTCGCCCCTCTACGATTGGGCCGCCACGCATAACCCCACCTCGCGCCAGGCCATGCGGGTGCTGGCCCAGGTGGCGCGAGCGCTCCAGGCCACCCATGCGGTGGGGGGCGTTCACCGGGATGTGAAGGGAGACAACCTGCTGGTGCGGGCCGATGGCCAGGCCTGTCTCATGGACTTCGGCTCGGGTCACTACGCGGGGGCCTCGCTGCTCACCTTCGAGCCGCTGCCGCCGGGCACTCCGACCTACCGCAGCCCTGAAGCGTGGCGATTCTCCATCGAGTCCAGCCACCTGCGCACCGCGCACTACCCGGCCAACCCGGCGGATGATCTGTTCGCCCTGGGCGTCACCGCCTATCGGCTCGTCACCGAGGAGTATCCCCCCACCACGGATCCGGGAGAGCACAGCGCCCGCCTCTGGTACCTGGACAGCGCCGGCCCCCGTGCGCCCTGGCGGCTCAACCCGAGGGTGGATCCCCAGCTGAGCACGCTCATCCTGCGCATGCTCGCGGTGCGCCCTGCGTTCCGAGGCACGGCCCGGGAGCTGGCGGGATTGTTGGAGCAGGAGGCTGAGTCCGCGGGTCCTCAAGCGGACCAGCCCCTGTTTGCCGGGCAGCCTTCCCCTCCGGTGCCACCCACGCAGAGGGAGAGCGAAACGCTCGTGTGGGCCGCAGCCGCCCCCGAGCAACACGAGCCACCTGCACCAGGGCTGGTGTGGCTACCGTGGCTGGGGGCTGGCATCGCCATCGTGCTGCTGCTGGTGCTCTGCCTGTGGTGGCAGGCGCTTGCGCCGCGACTGGAGGACAGGCCCGCGATTGCGTACCCATCCGAGCGCCCCGGTCTCGCCGGAGAGTTGGAGGACGGAGGCACCGTGGAGCTGGCACCCGCGGCGCTCACCGCTCCCATCAAGGAGTTCTCCATCCCTCGAGATTGGCCCGGACTCACCCTGGACATCCCCCGAGGGCCGCTACCTGGGCAGCGTCGGCCGGACATGACAGGCAAGTGCCGTCGGCAACGAGAGATCGCCATCAATGGCGGATGTTGGGTCGAGCTCGCCAATGAGAAGCCTCCTTGCGAGGAAGATGGCTATGCCTGGGGGGGAGCTTGCTACTACCCCGTGGTGGACAGTCCCAGGCAGCCCCTGTCCGACAACCCAGCACCGCTCCATGGCGAACACTGAGACGAACTGCCCCTGAAGCCAGCGCATTGGCTGGCAGACAGGCAACCTCATGGATGGTGCTGATCCCTGCCTACTCATGAGGTAGGCTGTGCGCGGCCGAGGTGGCCACTCCCCTCACCGCGAGGCATCGGATGGACCTTTCGCGCGCACCTGAGCTGCATCCGGCTTCCCTGCCTCCGGGCACCCGAGTGAATAACTGGCGCATCCTCAAGTGGCGCGGCCGGGGCACCTATGGCGCCGTCTACCGCGCCGTCCGCATCGACTCGCCCCAGTCCGAGCCCGTAGCCCTCAAGCTGGCGCTCACCCCACTGGATCCCCGCTTCGAGCGAGAGGTGACGCTGCTGTCGCGCCTCGAGCACCCTCACGTGCCGGCATTGCTGGCGCACGGCCAGTGGGAGCATACGGGACACATCTACCCCTACCTCGTCATGCAATGGGTAGAGGGCTCATCGCTCTACGACTGGGCCGCCACCAGCAACCCCTCCTCGCGCCAGGCCATGCGGGTGCTGGCCCAGGTGGCTCGCGCGCTCCAGGCCACCCATGCGGCCGGCGGAGTCCACCGCGACGTAAAGGGAGACAACCTGCTGGTGCGGGCCGATGGCCAGGCCTGCCTCATGGACTTCGGCTCCAGCCACCACACGGGAGCATCACTGCTCACCTTCGAGCCGCTGCCTCCGGGGACTGCCGCATACCGCAGTCCCGAGGCCTGGCGCTTCGCCATCGAGTTCAACCATCTGCGCACCGCGCACTACCCGGCCAACCCAGCGGATGACCTCTTTGCTCTGGGCGTCACCGCTTATCGACTCGTCACCAACGAGTACCCGCCCGCCACGGATCCAGGCGATACCCACTCTCGCCTCTGGTACGTGGACGGAGCCAGCCCCCGTACTCCTTGGACACTCAACTCGAGAGTGGATCCCCAGCTGAGCGCCCTCATCCTGCGCATGCTCTCGGTGCGTCCCGAGGCCCGAGGCACGGCTCGGGAGCTGGCTGGATTGTTGGAGGAGGAAGTCGAGTGCGCGGGTCCCAACGCGGACCAGCCGCTGTTTCTCCGGCAGCCGCAACTGTCCGCTCACGTGCCGCGCCCAGAGGAGAGAGTCGTGGCCCAGCAGCAAGTCGCTGCCGAAAAGGCAGCGGCGGCGCGACGAGAGGCAGAGGAGCTTGCACAGGCTCTGGCTTCCTCCCAGCGTGCCCATCCGCCGGCTCATGGCTGGATGTGGATGCCCTGGCTGGGCGCGGGCATTGCCGTGCTGGTGCTCATGCTGGGAACGCGACAGGAAGCGCCTGGGCCACTCCCTGAGGAGGAAGCGCCCGCCGTTGCACAGACCGAAAGACCAGACGGAGGTAGTAGTGATGGCGGCACCGTGGAGTTAGCCCAGGAGGTCCTCACCTCGCACATGAAGGAGACCGAGCTTCCTCAAGAATGGTTCGGCATCAGCCTGGACGTACCTCCCAAGCCTCTTCCCGGGCAGCGTCGACCCGATAGCACCGGCCAATGTCGGCGGAGGGGTGAAATGACCATCAACGATGGGTGCTGGGTTCAGGTCGCAGGCGTGAGCCCTCCGTGCGATGAAGGTCAGTACGAATGGATGGGTCGTTGCTACAGCCCGGTCTATGCCCCACTCAGGCAGCCCACCTCGAAACAGCCGAAACCAAGCCATGGCACGCAATGAACGTCCGCAGAGACAGGCAATGGTGTGGACGCCCCGGCTGAGCGCGGGCATCGCCGTGTTGGTGCTGACGCTGGAAACGCGCCCTGTGAAGGAGAGCGCGCCCCTACAAGGCTGGTCCAGCATTGCTCTGGACCTGCCCCCCAAGCCTTTGCCTGGGCAACGCCGACCAAACAGCGCTGGGAAATGTCAATCCAGGGAGGTGGCCATCAATGGTGGATGTTGGAAACGACTCGCATCCGATGTGCAGCCTCCGTGTAACGATGATGAATACGCGTGGAGAGGCTCTTGCTATTACCCTGCCTACGACACAGTCCGGCAGCCCACCTCGGAACCGCCGACAGCGCGATGACTCTCCCGTGGCTATAGTAAGGCTCCCCTTATGGCGGACCTTCCGGACCTCGAAACCCTCCGAAAAGCCATCGAGCGTATCGATGATGAGATCCTCGACGCCCTCCGGCGGCGGATGGATCTCGCGGACGACATCGCCAAGACCAAGCTAGCTGCGGCCTCCCCTCTCCGGGACCCTCGCCGCGAGGACCTCGTGCTCCGCAAGGTGCGCGAGGCCGCCGCGTCCCGGGGCCTGGATCCCCATGAGCTCGAGCGCATCTACCGGCTCATCATGGACATGTCCGTCGCCCGGCAGCAGGCGCTCATCCACCGGCTCGACACCACCCCCCTCCGGGTGGGCTACCCCGGCATCGAGGGCTCTTACAGCCACCTCGCCGCGCGCCAGCGCTACGCGGGCCGTCCCGGCGGCGTGCTCCTCTCCGGCTTCGAGACGGGCCGCGAGGTGTTGGAGGCCCTGCGCCGAGGCGAACTCGACCTCGCCCTGCTCCCCATCGAGAACACCTCCGCGGGCAGCATGAACGAAACCTACGACCTGCTCGCCGAGGGCCGCGCCGTCATTACTGGCGAGCTGGTGAGCCAGGTGGACCATCGGTTGCTCGGCCTGCCTGGAGCGAAGCTCGAAGACCTGCGCACCGTGCTGTCCCACCCGCAGGCCATCGCGCAGTGCGACACCTTCCTGCGCAAGATGCCGTGGATCCGCCCCCTGCCCGAGTTCGACACCAGCGGCGCGGCCCTCAAGGTGCGCGAGCTGAACGATCCCACCGTAGCCGCCATCGCCAGCGAGTCAGCCGCCCAGCGCTTCGGGCTGGTGGTGCTGGCGCGCGACATCCAGACCGCCTCCGGCGACTACACGCGCTTCGTGGAGATTGCCCGCGAGGCCGCGCCCGTTCCTCCGGACGTGCCCTGCAAGACGTCGCTGATGGTGGTGCTGGAGCACCGCCCCGGCACGCTCGGGCAGGTGCTGATGCAACTGGCCCATCGCGGAGTGAACCTCGCCAAGCTGGAGTCCCGCCCCGTCCCGGGCGAGCCCTGGCGCTACCGCTTTTATCTGGACGTGGAGGGCCACGCGGCCTCCGCCCCTCTCGTCGCGGCGCTCAAGGACCTCGAGCCCCTTACCTCCTCCATGCTCCTGCTCGGCACCTATCCACGCGCGGAGTCTCCTCGTGAGTAGGCTCCGGATCGCCTTCCAGGGCGAGCGTGGCGCCTACGGCGAGGAGGCCACCAACGCCCTCTTCGGCCCCACGGGGGAAGCCGTCCCCCTCTCCTCCTTCCGCGCCGTCTTCGAAGCCGTGGCCCAGGGCCGGGTGGATGGCGGCGTGGTGCCGGTGGAGAACTCCATCGCCGGCTCGGTCACGGAGAACGTGGACCTGCTGCTGGAGTTCCCGCTGTCCATCACCGGCGAGCTCTCGCTGCCCATCCACCACTGCCTCCTCGCGCCGGCGGGGACGGCGCTGGCGGACGTCGAACGCGCCCTCTCACACCCCCAGGCCCTGGCCCAGTGCGCTGGCTTCCTGCGCCAGCGCGGCATCACCCCCGTGGCGGAGGCGGACACGGCGGGCAGCGCGAGGCGGGTGGCGGAGCAGCGCCCTCCCCGCACCGCCGCCATCGCCAGCCGGACCGCGGCGGGGCTCTATGGCCTCACGGTGCTCCAGGAGGGCATCGAGGACGCGCCGGACAACCACACCCGCTTCGTCGCGATGTCCGCCGTTCCCGCGCAACAGGGCCCTCGAAGCAAGACAGCGCTGGCGCTCACCATGGAGAACGTCCCCGGGGCGCTCTACCGCGTCCTGGGCGCGTTCGCCACGCGAGGCCTCGGCGTGCAGCGGCTGGAGCCCCGCCCCCTGAAGCGCCCAGGCGAGTACGTCTTCTGTCTGGACGTCGCGGGTTCCCGCGAGGAACCCGCCATGGCCGAAGCCCTCGACGAGGCGGCGCGCTCCTGCCGCTCGTTCCGGGTGCTGGGCAGCTACCGCGTCGCCGGCTGAGCGCGCAGCCCGTCCCCGTTGCGCACGGCCTGCTCGTACGCCTCGCGGATGATGCGCGCGTAGCTCTGCAGCGCGGGCAGCTGCTCCAACCGCAGCGCCTGAGGCCCGTCGCACAGCGCCTGCTCCGGGTACGGGTGGAAGTCCACCAACACCATGGACGCGCCAGCGATCAACCCCTGGCCGATGGCGTGGAAGATGTCCGGCAGCCCATCCGGCCCCGCCTCCGCGCGACCGATGGCGTGAGAAGGGTCCACGCACACCGGCAGCCGCGTGAGCCGGCGCACCACGGACACATGCGCGAAGTCCACCATGTTCCGGTGCGGGTCCCCCAGGTGCGTCTTTACCCCGCGCAGGCAGAAGACGATCTTCGGGTTGCCCTCGCTCGCCACGTACTCACAGGCGTTGAGCGACTCCTCCAGGGTAATGCCCATGCCGCGCTTGAACAGCACCGGGAACACCCGCTGCTGGCCCACCTGCTTGAGCAGCTCGAAGTTCTGCGCGTTGCGCGTGCCCACCTGCAGCATGACCCCGGTGGCGTTTCCGGACGCCTCCAGCGCCTCGCGGATCTCATCGATGTGGCGGGCGTTGGTCACCTCCATCGCCACGACCTTGATGCCGTGTTTGCCGGCCAGCTCAAACACCCACGGCAGGCACGCCGCGCCGAGCCCCTGGAACTCATAGGGGCTGGTGCGCGGCTTGTACGCGCCCATGCGCGTGGTGCGGATGCCACAGCGGGCCAGCGCCCCCATCATCGCGTCCACGCTCTCGCGGGTGTCCACCGCGCACAGGCCCGCGAACAGGTTCACGCTCCGCTCATCGAAGGTGACGCCGTTGTACTCGAAGCCCACCTGCGTCTGCCGCTTGCCGCCGTGGCGGCCGATGACGCGGTACTTCTCGGACACGCGCACCACCTGGCGCACGCCCGGAATCTGCTCGAAGGGCTCGGAGGGAACCTGGGCCGTGGGCCCCAGCAGGTAGATCTCGGTGACCGTGTACTCGGCCCCCTCGATGCGGTGCGTGCGCGGGGTGAGCCCCTTGTACTGCGCGGCGACCTGCAGAACCGCGTTCACCGCGGACTCGGAGGAGTCCGGCTCCAGCATCACGATCATTCACAGGCTCCGGGCGGGAGAAGGGTCACCCAGAGGGTAACCACCGCCTCCCGCGCCGCTCAGCCCGCGGGGCGCAGCCGGGCAGCCAGGTGCGCGTAGTGGCTGCTGCGCTCGGCATCCCCGAGGTGCGACCAGACGTCCGCCAGCGCCCTCGCCGCCTCGATGAAGCCAGGGTGGTACTCGAGCGCCAGCTCGAAGGCATGGCGGGCGTGCCGGTAGCGCGCCTTGTCCGCCCGGCGCGAGCCCCGCGCCAGCAGCGCCTGCCCGAGGGTGAAGATCTCGACCGCCGCGGCCTCCCGGTACGGGGGCTCGGGGTTGAGCTGGAAGGCGCGCTCCAGCAGCGTGGAGGCCGCCTCGGGCTCGTCCAGGTCGAGCTGGCAGAGCGCGGCGTTGCGGTAGTTGTCCGCGAGGGTCGGGTCCAGCTCGATGGCGCGCTCGAAGCACCGCAGCGCCTCCGCCGGCCGCCCCAGCCGGGCCAGGGAGAACCCCTTGGCGCTCAGCGCCGGAGAGTGACGAGGATCCTCGCCCAGCACCTTGTCGAAGGCCTGGATGGCGGAGGGGTGATCCCCGGACATGGAGCGGTTGACGCCCTCGTTGAACGCCGCGAGCAGCTTGTGTGACATCCGTTGCCTCTCATCGAGGGGCCGCGCGCCCGACCCACAGCGCGGCCACACGAATAGCCTGACAGGCAAGAGACGGGCTGAAAAGCCAGCCCCCCTTGGGAGCTGGCCTCCGCCGCAAGTCTCGCTAATAAGTGTTCACACCGCAGCGCGGGGCTGAGGGATTCCCTCAGCTTCGCGCACGAGGAAAGGTCCCCTCGAAAAGTCCGGGTATCTGGGGACCCAGCCCAGGGCTCAGAACTCCGCGCTGGCGCGCGGGTCGACGATGCCGCACTCCTTGATCTTGTAGAGCAGCGCCTTGTAGCTGATGCGCAGCTTTCCGGCCGCCTTGCGCTTGTTCCAGGCGGTGCGCTGGAGCATGGCGAGGATCGCCTCGCGCTCGGCCAGCATCGCCGCCCGCTTGCCGATGTCCTTGAGCGACATCTCCCCCAGCGGCACGCTCGGAGGCGGCGGCGGAGGCTGCGGAATGTCGAACGGGTTGGCGTAGCGCGGAGACATCTGGTTGAGCGGCACGTCCATCGTCGGCACCACGGGCGCCCCACCCCGAGGCGGCATCTCCAGCACCTGCACCGAGGAGGTAACGGGCGGCCGCACCGGCTCGGGCTCCACGGGCCGCGAGGGCGGCGGCGCCACCTCTTCCCCACCCGCGTACGAGGTGGGCAGCGACGGAGCGCTGGCCGGAGCGCGGCCCGCGCGCAGCTCGTCCAGCACCATCGTCGGGTCCTTCAGCACGCAGAGCCGGCGCACCATGTTCTCCAGCTCGCGCACGTTGCCCGGCCAGTCGTACTCGGTGAAGGCCTTGAGCACCTCGGAGGGCAGCTCGGCCACGCCGTGGATGAAGTTGCGCCCGTACTTCTTGAGGAAGTGATCCGTCAGCGGCACCACATCCTCCATGCGCTCGCGCAGCGCCGGCAGGCGGATGGCCACCACGTTGAGGCGGTAGTAGAGGTCCTCGCGGAAGTTGCCCAGCGCGATCTCCTTCTCGAGATCGCGGTTGGTGGCCACCACCACGCGGCTGTCCACGCGCACGCTCTTCTTGCCGCCGACGCGGAAGAACTCCTCGTCCTGCAGCACCTGGAGCAGCTTGGCCTGGAGGCGGATCGCCATCTCGCCAATCTCATCCAGGAAGATGGTGCCCTGGTCGGCCAGCTCGAACTTGCCCGGCTTCTCCGCCGTCGCGCCGGTGAAGGCGCCCCGCTCGTGGCCGAACAGCTCGCTCTCCAGCAGCTCGCCGGGCAGCGCCGCGCAGTTCACCTTGATGAAGGGCCGGTTGCGACGCTGGCTGCGCGCGTGGATCTCCCGGGCGATGACTTCCTTGCCCGTTCCGGACTCGCCCAGCAGCAGCACCGGCACATCCGTGTCGGCGATGCGCTCCACCAGCGCGCGCGCCCGGCGCATCGCCGGCGAGGTGGAGATGAGCACCCGCGCCTCGCTCGGGCTCTCCAGGACCTGCGGCGCCGCCAGGGACGGCCCCGGCGCGGCGGCCTGCCGGGAAGGAGCGCGAGTGCCCAGCGCACGGGCCAGCACATCCTCCAGCTCGTCATTGCTGAACGGCTTGGAGAGGTAGTCGCTGGCGCCCATCTTCATCGCCCGCACCGCGTCGTCCGCGCCCGCCAGGGCCGACAGGACGATGACGGGCGCCGAGCCACCCGTGCTCCGGTAGCGCCGCAGGACCTCCAGACCGCTCATCTCCGGCATCACCACATCCAGCAGCACCGCGTCGAACGAGCCCCCCTCCAACATCTCCAGCGCCTGCGCCCCATTGCCCGCGCACCGCACCTGGTATCCCGCGTTCCCCAGCAGCTCCGCCAGGAACGTCCGCACCGACTCCTCGTCGTCCACCACCAGCACCGCGATCCGATCCATCCCCACGTCTCCCCTCGCCCGTACCGAAGAAGGTGTCACCGCGACTCGCCGCGTGCCACCCCACTCACACCGATATCCGACTCACGCCGAAGTCCGGCCGGCGCACCTCGCGCGACCGGCGCATCTCCTCGAGCGCCGCCTTCAACAGCACCGTCGGCGCCCCCACCACATCCGGAAAACTCACCGCTCCCAGCATCAGCGAGGTGCGCAGCACCTTGCCCTCCACCTGGAAGCGCGCCAGCTCGAAGCGCGCCGAGACGCGCTCCAACACCGTCGGCATCGCCTCGGCCGCCGTGCCCGGCAACATCATGGCGAACTCGCCATCCGACACTCGCGCCACCACGTCCGACTCCCGCACCGTCTGTCCCAGCACGACCGCGGTGTAGACCAGCAGCCGGTCCGCCATGGCCGCCCCGTGCTGCTTTCGCACGGCCCGGAAGTTTTGCGGCGCGCACGTCACCACGGAGAAGCCTCCGCCATAGCGCTCCGCCCGCCGCGTCTCCTGGCCGATCATCGCCATGAAGAACGCCTTGTTGTAGAGGCCCGTGAGCGGATCATGCAGCACCAGCGCGGTGCCCGTGTCCGCGCCCTCGGCGGCGCGCAGCACCGCGGCGCGCAGCCGCAGCTGCGAATGCAGCTTGAGCGCCAGCTCCGCCCCCGAGACCGAGCGCGACACCATGTCCACGCACTGCCCCTTCTCCAGGCAGTGGCGCCAGGCCTCCGGCTCGTTCGGATCCACCATATAGAGCAGCGGCACCGTGCTGCCGCCGAGCTGGCGCAGCCTGCGCACCGTCGCCACCGCCGCGAAGTCCGGGCCCTGGGCGGCGAGCACCACCGCATCGGGCCGGATGACCTCGAACAGCGGCGCGGCCGCGTCGAAGCGCGTGAGCGGCACCACCCGGAACCCGCCCTCGGCCAGCAGTGCCCGCGTCCGCTCCAACTCGTCGGCCCGCGGCTCCACCAGAAGGACGGTCGGCTGAAGCCCCGCTTTCCCACCGTGCTTGCGCTTCAACCCCACTGCTCCGTCCTCCTCCCCTGGTTCAGAACTTTCTTCCCCACCCTGGCCCCCGCCGGCTCCCCCAGATTTACAGCCCTACCCGCCGCCCCACCCTGTCCATCCCCTTGAAGTTCCAGGAGAAGGGTACTGCTTTACTCTTCTCGGGAGCCTTGAGGAGCAACCCCTGTGCCATCCTTGCCCCTCAGCAGCCAGGCCTCCACGGCGGCCTCCTCCACCCGGTGTTTGAAGGCCAGCTCGTCATTGATGAAGACCACGGGGATGTCGTAGCGCCACGCCTGCAGGGCCGCTGGATCCTCCAGAATGCTGATGATCCTCAGCTCGAAGGGGATACGAGCACGTACACGCTCCACCACGGCGATCGCCTCGTCGCACAGGGAGCAGGCGGGTTTCGAGTAGATATCGACCTTCATGGCGTTGCAGGATGCTCAGCGATGCACGGCCTGTCAGGAGACTTCGCGACGATGCCCCTCAAGGACGTCGTCAGCTACCTTGGGAACCGTCGGATATCCGGCATCCTCAGGGTCCAGCGGGGCGGCGTCTTCAAGGAGATGACGGTTGGAGAGGGGTGCGTCATCAGCGCCAGCTCCAACCAGCCGCGCGAGTTCCTGGGCCAGTTCCTCATCAACATGGGGCACCTGACCGAGGATCAGCTCGGCAAGGCGTTCGAGACGCAGCGCGCCACGGACATCCTGCTGGGCAAGGTGTTGGTGATGAAGGGGCTGGTGCCGGAGCCCACCGTCCACAACATGCTCAGCCTCAAGTTCCGGGAGATGCTGCTGGATGCCTTCCAGTGGTCGGACGGTGAGTTCCAGTTCGACACGGTGGAGGCGCCGCCCAGCGTCGAGGGCTTGGACATCCGGGTGGACCTGCTGGACGTCCACCGCGAGGGCGAGTTCCGGGAGACGGCGTGGCAGGCCATCCGGGCGGTGTTCCCCTCGGGGCAGGCGCGGCTGACGGTGGATGAGCGCCGGCTGCCCGAGCAGCGTCAGTCCGGAGGCCTGGACGATCGGATCGTCGCCCACATCAAGGAGGGCATGACGATCGACGAGATGGCCCTGGCGCTGCACGCCTCGGACTTCTACCTCTACCAGCGGCTCTATGCGCTCTACCGCCAGGACGCGGTGAAGGTGCGCGAGGAGCCCGTCGCGCCGCCCGAGCCAGTGCGCGCGCCTCCGAAGTCGGAGCCGCAGATCATCGGCTCGGAGTCGCCCGCGGACGAGGTGATTCAGGCGGCGCGCATGTTCCTGGACATGAGCAACTACCGGGACGGCGAGGCGCTGGCGCGCCGGGCGCACGAGCTGGCCCCCTCGCCGGAGACGGCGGCGCTGCTGAAGCAGGCGGAGACGGGCCTGTTGGACTCGCTGCGCTGGGTGCTGATGGATCCGCCGCAGGTGCCCTCGCTGCAGGTGCCCTCGGCGAAGCTCAAGACGATGCAGCTCACCGCGCCGGAGCGCTATCTGCTGTCGCGCATCGACGGCAAGCGGGACGTGGCCGCCATCGTGCGTGTGTCGCCGCTGCACGAGCTGGACGCGCTGAAGTACTTCCAGGGCTTCGTGGACAGCGGCTTCGTGAAGCTCACCCCGCGCTGAGCTGCCCCTTCACGGAGGCGCGGGGAGCCCCGTGGCCGTCGCCGGCAGGCTCAGCGGGGCATCCTCGAGCGTCGGCTCCTCCACCCCACCCTCCTCCCCTGACACCTGCTGGGTGGGAGGCGGCGCGTCCGTGGGCGCGGGGGACGGCGGGCTGGCCGTCT
Source organism: Hyalangium ruber (assembly GCF_034259325.1). NCBI lineage: Bacteria > Pseudomonadati > Myxococcota > Myxococcia > Myxococcales > Archangiaceae > Hyalangium > Hyalangium rubrum. The sequence goes on from NZ_JAXIVS010000012.1 coordinate 148,707, forward strand.
CGGCCACGGCGGCCGGGATCGGGAACGGCACGGGCACCCGCTCCAGGGCCAGACGCATGGCCTCGCGCCCGAGCCACGTGGCACGGATGCGCCAGAGCGGATCATTGACGATGAGGGCCGCCACCGCCACGCGGGGGTTGTCCTTGGGCGCGTAGCCCACGAACCACGAGTAGTCGCGGAAGGGGTTCTTGTCGGCCAGCGTGCCGGTCTTCCCCACGGCACCCTCCACGCGGAAGGCCCGCTCCCGGAAGATGCGGCGCGCGGTGCCCCGGGTGACGGTCTCCTCGAGCATGTTGGCCATGGCGCGCTTCACCTCGGGCGACAGCACCTGCTCGGGAGCGGGTGGAGTCACCTCGGGCGTGAACTCGGCGACGGGCGAGGGCTCGAAGAGGACGGGATCGCGCCACACCCCGGTGGCGGAGGCGGCGGCGAGCGCGGCGCCATGCAGCGGCGAGAGGAACACGTCCCCGAAGCCCGCGCCGGTGTTGGCCAGCTCGAAGCTCTCCTCGGGGATGGAGGCCAGGGAGATGTCCGTGGGGATGGGGAACGGGATGGGCCGGTTGAAGCGCATGCGCGCGGCCATGCGGCGCAGCGCGTCGGCGGACAGGTACTTCTGGGTGAGCTTGGCGAAGACGACGTTGGCGCTCTTCCCCATGGCGGACGACAGCGAGTAGCAGTCCCCATCGCGCTCGCTGTCCTCCAGGAGCCGCTCGGTGAGCCGCCGCTTGCCGCCGTGGAAGCAGGCCTCCTCGTCCGGAGACACCCCAGCCTCCAGGAGCGCGCCGCCGGTGACGATCTTGAAGATGCTGGCGGCCGGGAACACCGCGCGCGTCGTCAGCCCGCGCATGCCGGGCTGGGCCTGGGAGTGCTCCGCCAGCGCCAGCACCCGCCCCGAGGAAGGCTCGATGACCACGGCGGCGCCATAGGGCACCTGGTAGTCCTGCATGATGCGGGTCAACTGCCCCTGGAGCAGCGGATCCACCGTAAGCGTCTGCTCGCCCTGCTTGCTCGACACGACGAGGCGCCCCTGCTTGTTCACCCGGGCCTGGGCCAGCAAGTCCTCCTTGCGGGTCAGGGTCCGCATGCGAGTGATGGGGGGCGCGTCCTGGCGCGAGGGGACCGGCACGGGCGGCAGCAGCCCCAGCAGCTCGGTCCCAGCGTCCGGGGCTTCGGTCCCCGCGTCCGCCCCGGTTCCAGCGTCTGACAGCCCCGCATCGGTGGCGTCGAGGACCTGGGAAGAGTCCGAGGCGGTGCCCATCGCTCCGAGCAGGAGAGCGAGGGGAAGGAGCAGCGCGGCGAGGAGGTGGCGGGCGTGAGGCATCAGGCAAGGCCGATACTAGAGACTTGGCGGAGCCTGTCCACGTCCGCTCCCTCGACTGCTCTCCAAGCGGTGGAAACTGGCTCGCCCCCCCGGGATTTGACTAGGGTGCGCCGCACTTTGAACGTCTTGAAAGAAATCGCGGTGATCTGGGGCGCCGAGACGCGCCGATCCGTGCGCAGCGGGCGCGCGGTGGTGCTCCTGGGCCTCTACACCCTGTTCGCCGCGTTCGTCCTCGTGGTGGTGGGCGCCTTCTTCTCCCAGGTGACCCAGGGAAACCCGGACCTGCAGGGGCTGACGGACATGCCCCCCATCGTCCTGGTGGTCTTCAAGGTCAACCTCTTCTTCCTGCCGGCGTACGTGGCGCTGATGGGGTTCGATCAGATCAGCGGAGAGGTGGGCACGCGCTCCATCCGCTACCTCACCCTGCGCGCGCGCCTGTCCGCGCTGCTGATCGGCAAGTTCCTGGTGCAGGCCACGCTGCTGCTGGGGCTGGTGCTCATCATCGACCTCGGCATCTTCGTCTACGCGAAGATCACCACTCCGGGCTTCACCTTCTCCTCGCTGCTGCTCAACCTGCTGAAGGTGTGGGGAGCCACCACCGTGTTCTCGCTGGCGTACGTGGCGCTGACCACGTTCTGCTCCAGCGTCGAGCGCAGCTCGGCGGTGAGCCTGGTCTTCAACTTCATCCTGCTGTTCATCTTCTGGTTGATGGACTTCGCGGGCGGCTTCGCCACCAGCGCCGTGCGCTACATCCGCTACCTGAGCCCCTCCTTCTATTCGTCGAACCTGCTGAGCTCCGATCCGAGCGAGTTCGGCGTCAGCGGGCTGGCCTACGCGGTCTTCACGCTGGTCTTCCTGGGCGGCGCCTACGCCATCCTGCGCGCGAGGGACCTGTGAGCCAGCCCGCGATCGAACTGTTCCAGGTGACCAAGCGCTTCGGCCAGAAGGTGGCCGTCAACGCCGTCTCCTTCTCCGTCCAGCAGGGCGAGGTGTACGGCCTCATCGGCCCCAACGGCGCCGGCAAGACGACCACCTTCTCGATGATGTGCGGCTTCCTCTACCCCAGCGACGGCACGCTCAAGGTGATGGGCGTGGAGCCCACGGCGCCAGGGGCGCTGAAGGGCAAGCTGGGCGCCCTGCCCCAGGACGCCATCCTCCCGCCGGGCTGGCAGGTGGGAACGCTGCTGACCTACTGGGCGAGGCTCTCCGGGCTCCCCCAGCCCGAGAAAGAGGCCCGCGAGGCGCTCGACAAGGTGGGGCTCACCGAGGCGTGGGCCGTGCAGACCACCGCGCTGTCCCACGGCATGGCCAAGCGCACCGCCATGGCGCAGGCGCTCATGGGCCAGCCGCCGCTGGTGCTCCTGGACGAGCCCACCGCCGGGTTGGATCCACGCGTGGCCGCCCAGGTGAGGCAGATCATCCGCGACATGAAGGGCAAGCAGACGGTGGTCGTCTCCAGCCACAACCTCCAGGAACTGGAGGAGCTGTGCGACGCGGCGGCCATCCTCGACCGGGGCACGCTCGCTCAGGCCGGGGCCATGTCGGAGCTCACCGGCCAGCAGGCCGAGTTCCGCGTGCAGATCGCCCGGGGCGAGGTGCTCCCTCCGGAGCTGACCCAGCTACCGGGCGTCAAGGACGCGAAGATGGAGGCCCCCGGCGTGCTGTTGGTGCGCTTCGACGGCCAGAACCACAAGCCCGAGGAGGTCATCAGCCGCACCGTGGGGCACCTGCTCCAGACGGGGGTGCTGATCCTCGGGGTGAGCCGGGGCCGCTCGCTGGAAAACCGGGTGCTGCAGATTCTTTGAAACTCGCGGGGCGCTCGCGTCACTACGCCCCGTGACCCTGCTGCTCACCGGCCTTGCGCACCCAGCCCACGTAGCTCGCCCCCCTCCGCTCCATGCGGACGAGGGTGTGGCCGGTGGCCTCGCACCAGGCCGGCAGATCGGCCTCCAGGCCGCGATCGGTGGAGATCAGCTCCACCAGCGTTCCTATCCGCAGCCGCCGGATCGCCTTGGCGATCTCCAAGATGGGAACGGGGCAGGCGGCTCCCGAGGTGTCCACGCGCACGGCCGCTTCCATGCTGCCGAGTCTGGCACGCGGAGGGCGACCGCGCAGGAGGAATTTTCGAGGAAAGTGCCCTGTTTCCGGGCATCTGGAGAAGGCAGAGAGGCCGCTGATGAAGCGGCGGCTCGGCTTGCGTGGCCGGATTTCACTCTGTTATCTAGCCCGCCTTCTTTCCCCCGCCAGGGGCCGCCACGCACAGTACGGATCTGAGACGCAAGGAGCAGAACAGAGACTATGAAAGCAAACGTCATCGTTGCCCTGGTAGTGGGCATTGTGCTCGGGTTCGCGGTGGGCAATGCCCGCAGCGCCTCCAAGAGCACTGAGAGCGGTACCCCTTCGGTTGCCGCTGCCGCGGGCAAGGTCGCGGATGCGGCTCCTTCGGCTCCCGCGCCCTCGCGTCAGGGTGGCCGCGCGGTCGACCCGACCGTCTTCAAGGTTCCCGTCGAGGACTCGCCCGTCAAGGGCAGCGCCGACGCGCTCATCACCATCGTCGAGTTCTCCGACTACCAGTGCCCGTTCTGCTCGCGCGCCCACAACACCGTGCAGAAGCTCCAGGAGGAGTACGGCAACAAGGTCCGCGTGGTGATGAAGCAGAACCCGCTCTCCTTCCACCCGCGCGCCAAGCCCGCGGCCGTCGCCGCCATGGCGGCCGGTGAGCAGGGCAAGTACTGGGAGTACCACGACAAGCTCTTCGCCAACGCCAAGCAGCTCGAGGACAAGGATCTCGAGAAGTACGCCGAGGAGATCGGCCTCGACATGGGCCGCTGGAAGAAGGACCTGACGAACGCGAAGTTCAACCAGATCATCGACCGTGACCAGGCCCTGGCCGGCCAGCTGGGCGCCAACGGCACCCCGGCCTTCTTCATCAACGGCCGCCTGCTGTCGGGCGCGCAGCCCATCGACAACTTCAAGGCGATCATCAACGAGGAGCTGCCCAAGGCCCAGAAGCTGGTGGACGGCGGCATCAAGCCCTCGCAGGTCTACGCCTCCATCATCGAGAAGGGCTCCACGCGCGCCGCGCCGCCCCCGTCCGCCCAGCCGCAGCAGGCCGCCTACCGCAAGGTGGACTTCCCCGCGGACGCGCCCTCCTTCGGCCCGAAGCACGCCAAGGTGACGATCGTCGAGTGGTCCGACTTCGAGTGCCCCTTCTGCGGCCGCGTCATGCCGACGCTGCAGAAGATCAAGGAGAACTACGGTAAGGACGTGAAGGTGGTGTTCCGTCACCAGCCGCTGCCCTTCCACGCCAACGCGAAGCTGGCCGCCGAGGCCTCGATGGCCGCGCACGAGCAGGGCAAGTTCTGGGAGTACCACGACAAGCTCTTCTCCAACCAGAAGGCCCTGGATCGCGCCTCGCTCGAGAAGTACGCCCAGGAGCTGAAGCTGGACATGGGCAAGTTCAAGTCCGCCCTGGACAGCGGCAAGTTCCGCGCTCAGGTGGAGGCCGACTCCAGCGCCGGTAGCGCGGTGGGCGCCAACGGCACCCCGACGTTCTTCATCAACGGCCGTCAGTTCGTGGGCGCGCAGCCCTTCGAGAACTTCAAGCAGGCGATCGACGAGGAGATCGGCAAGGCCGACAAGCTGCTGGCCAGCGGCGTGAAGATCGAGAACCTCTACGCGAAGGTGATGGAGAACGCGGCCAACGCGCCTCCTCCGGCCGCGGAGCAGGCTCCGGCCGAGCCGGCGGTGCAGAAGATCGAGGTGGGCAAGGCTCCGGTGAAGGGCCCCGCCAACGCCCCGGTCACCATCGTGGCCTTCTCCGACTTCGAGTGCCCGTTCTGCGGTCGCGTGGTGCCCACGCTCAAGGCGCTCGAGGAGCAGTACGGCAACAAGATCCGGGTGGCCTTCAAGCACCAGCCCCTGCCCTTCCACGCGAACGCCAAGCCGGCCGCCGCCGCCGCCATGGCCGCGCACGAGCAGGGCAAGTTCTGGGAGTACCACGACAAGCTGTTCGCCAATCAGCGCGCCCTGGATCGCGCCTCGCTCGAGAAGTACGCCGAGGAGCTGAAGCTGGACATGGGCAAGTTCAAGGCGGCCCTGGACAGCGGCAAGTTCAACGCGCAGATCGAGGCGGACTCCGCCGAGGGCTCGCGCGTGGGCGCCAACGGCACCCCGACGTTCTTCATCAACGGCCGCACCCTGGTGGGCGCTCAGCCGGTGGACGCCTTCAAGCGCGTCATCGATGAGGAGCTGAAGAAGGGCGGCTCGGTGGCCAAGGACGCGAAGTAGTCCTTCCCCCACCCCTGAAACACCTGAGGCCGTCGGACCGAAGCGGGTCCGGCGGCCTCTGTGTTTTCAGCGCCTGAGCGCCTCGGTACTTCAGGACACGGCGATGGCGTCGATCTCCACCTTGGCGCCACGGGGGAGCGCGGCCACCTGCACGGTGGCGCGCGAGGGGGGCGCGCCGGTGAAGTGGCGGCCGTACACCTCATTGACCTTGGCGAAGTCGCCCAGGTCGGTGAGGAAGATGGTGCAGCGCACCACGTGGGAGAAGTCGAGCCCGCCGGCGGCGAGCACGGCCTTGAGGTTGAGCATCACCCGCTCGGCCTGGGCCACCACGTCGCCCTGGACCATCTCCATCGTCTTGGGGTCCAGCGGAATCTGGCCGGACAGGAAAGTCATCTTCCCGGCCTCGACCTGGATGGCCTGCGAGTAGGGGCCGATGGCCTTGGGGGCGTCGTCGGAGTGAACGGCTTTGCGCGCCATGAGGGGCACCTCGGGGGTTGGGCGACCCCGGAGGTGGGGCCGCGGTTGGCCCCGGTGCCTCTAGCACGAATCCCCGGCCGGGCGCTCAGATGCGCTCGACGGATTGAACACCTTTGATCCCTTCGATGGCGCGGATCAGATCGTTGAGCTGCTTGAGATCCGAGATCGTCACCTCGAAGGTGTTCACCGCGCGGTCATCCCCGGTGGCGCGGCAGTTCGCCTGGGAGATGTTGACGCCCTTCTTGGAGAAGGTGTTGGAGATGTCCGACAACATGCCGGGCCGGTCCGCGGTGAGCACGCGCAGGGTGACGGGGCGCTTGAAGTCGCCGCGCACGTCCCAGGTGACGTCCACGCGCCGCTCGGGATCGGTGGCGAGCGCCTTCTCGCAGTTGTCCGTATGCACGGTGACGCCGTGCCCACGGGTGATGAAGCCGGCGATCTTGTCGCCCGGGACAGGGTTGCAACAGCGCCCGAAGCGGACCAGCACGTCATCCACGCCGCCGATCTGCACGCCGCTGCGGCTCTGGCGCCCCACCAGACGCTTGGCCAGGTCCGTCACCTTGGACAGGCCGGGCAGCATGGAGGAGCCGTTGCCGTCACTCACGGTGGCCCCGGCGGGGACGGGACGCTCCTCGGAGCCCAGCTTGTCCTGCGGGACGAAGTGCTGAATGAGCTGCTGCGGCATCACCTTGCCGTAGCCGATGGCCACCAGCAGGTCGTCTTCGATCCGGTAGCCGAACTCCTCGGCCGCCTTCTTCATCTGACCGCTCTTCATCAGGCGGTTGAGGTTGAGCTGGAAGCGCTTGAGCTCGCGCTCGGCCAACTCGCGCCCCAGCAGCAGGCTCTTGTCGCGCTGCTGCTGCTTGATGAAGTTGCGGATGCGCTGCTGCGCGCGGCTCGTCTTGACGAAGGTGAGCCAGTCCTTGGAGGGGTGCGCCTGGGGGCTGGTGAGCACCTCCACCATGTCCCCGTTCTTCAGCTTGTAGCGCAGCGGGACGATCTTCCCGTTCACCTTGGCGCCCACGCACCGGCCGCCCACGTCCGAGTGGATGGCGTAGGCGAAGTCCACCGGCGTGGCCCCGCGCGGCAGGCTCTTCACGTCACCCTTCGGCGTGAAGACGAAGACCTCGTCGGTGAAGAGGTCCACCTTCACCGTCTCGAGGAACTCCTTGGGGTCCTTGAGGTCCTGCTGCCACTCCATGAGCTGGCGCAGCCAGGCGAACTTCTCGTCGTCCTTGGAGATGAGGGCCTTGCCCTCTTTGTACGCCCAGTGCGCCGCGATGCCTTCCTCGGCGATCTTGTGCATCTCCGGGGTGCGGATCTGCACCTCCACGCGCTCGCTCAGCGGGCCGATCACCGTGGTGTGCAGCGACTGGTACATGTTCGGCTTGGGGATCGCGATGAAGTCCTTGAAGCGCCCCGGCACCGGCTTCCACAGCTGATGCACCAGCCCCAGCGCCTCGTAGCAGGCGGGCATGGTGGGCATGAGCATGCGGAAGGCGATGATGTCGTGGATCTGGTCGAACTCGATGCCCTGCGACTTGATCTTCTTGTAGATGCTGTAGACGTGCTTGAAGCGGCCGCTGACATCGCCCTTCAGCCCACGCTCCTCCATCTTGGAGCGGATGAGGGTGCTGGTGTCCTCGATGTACTTCTCCCGCTCCTTCTTGCGCTTGTCGAGCTTCTCCAGGAGCGCGAAGTACTCCTGCGGCTTGACGTAGCGGAAGGACAGGTCCTCCAGCTCGGTCTTGATCCAGCTGATGCCCAGGCGGTTGGCCAGCGGGGCGTAGATGTCCAGGGTCTCCTGGGCAATGCGCGCCTGCTTCTCCTCGGACATGTGGTCCAGCGTCCGCATGTTGTGCGTGCGGTCGGCCAGCTTCACCAGGATGACGCGGATGTCCTGCGCCATCGCGATGATCATCTTCCGGAAGTTCTCCGCCTGCTTCTCCTCCTGGGAGAGCGTGGCGGAGGCCGAGAACTTGGACAGCTTGGTGACACCGTCGACGAGCTGAGCCACCTCGGCGCCGAACAGCTCGGTGAGCTCCTCGGAGGTGGCCAGGGTGTCTTCGATGGTGTCGTGGAGAAGGCCCGTGACGATGGAAGCCTCGTCGAGCTTGAGCTCGGCGAGGATGCCGGCGACCTCGAGCGGATGGATCAGGTAGGGCTCCCCAGACTTGCGGAGCTGGCCCTGATGCACCTTGGCCGAGTAGACGTACGCCTTCTTGATGATGTCCAGATCAGGGTCCGGGTGATACGAGGCGACCCGCTGGAGGATGTCGTTGAGGCGAATCATGAAGAGGGAGACGCAATCGTAACTGTCGCCTCCAGAGGGGGCAACGCCATGCGTCGTCTCTGTTGAAACCAGCGCTGTCACACCCCTAAAGTCACTTTGCTCATGTCACAGCTCCTGCTGTCCGCCCTAGCCGTGGTCTGCCCGAACTGTGACGGCCACAATCCGCCCCGCGCGCCCACCTGCGCGCTGTGTGGGACGGCCCTGGGCGAGGCAGCGCCCCCTCGGACGGCTGCCCCCCGGGCGACTACCGGCTCCCGCCCCGCCGCTCCCGGAGTGGCCGCCCCCAGACCCGCCCCCGGAGGTCCCCGCCCCGTCGAGGCCGGCCCTGCCGCTCCCCGGGCCGTGGAGAACGTCCCCCCCGGCCTGAAGCCCTCCTCGGCCCGGACCCCGCCTCCCTCGGCCACCGGCGGCATCCCCGTGGAGCCCGCGGCTCGGCCCCCGCCCGCGGCGCCCGCCGTGGCACCCGTTCGAGCTCCAACGACCGGCACCGCCCAGGCCGCGAAGCCCGCGCCCGCCGCCCGGCCGCCGCCACCGCCGCCCGTGCCCACCGAGCGCCCGGCGCCTCCCGTTCCGGATGCGCCCGCCGTCGCTCGCCCCGCTGCTCCGGCGGCGGCCACTCGCCCCGCTCCGGCCGCCTCGCGCTTCGGGCTCACCGTGGTCGCGGGAGCCACCCGAGGCCAGCGCTACAAGCTGCCCGTCACCGGGTGCGTGGTGGGCCGCAGCCGTGGCGCCATCCTGCTGCAGGAGGACGCCTTCGTCTCCGCGCTCCACGCCACCTTCCTGGTGAAGGAGGGCGCGCTCTTCATCCGGGACGAGTCCAGCGCCTCGGGCGTCTACGTCACCATCCCGGGCACGGAGGCCATCGCGCCTCGGACCCTCTTCAGCGCGGGCTCGCGGCTGTTCCGCTTCAGTGGCCGCCTGGAGATCCCCATCGCCCAGCCCGGGCAGCCGGTCATCTACGGCGCTCCGGTGCCACTCGGCCAGGCCATCTACGTGGTGGAAGAGGTCCTCATGGGCGGACGGGCGGGCCGCGCCGTGGTGTCGGCCGCCGCGCTGCTCACCATCGGCCAGGCCCACTGCGATCTCAGCTACCCGCAGGACGAGGGGTTGGCCAGCCGCCACTGCGAGCTGAGCCCCACCGCCACCGGCGCCATGCTGAGGGACCTGTCGGGCGGCCTGGGGACGTACGTGCGGATCGCCCCGGCCACCGAGCGGGCGCTAAGGGCCGGAGACCGCGTCCGCATCGGTCAGACCATCTTCCAGATCGAAGCGCTGGGCTGAGCGGCGCCCTGCCCCTCAGGGGGTGGGGATCGCCGCGGTGATGCTCTTGAGGCTCTGCTCGATGTAGCCACGGGCGCGCGAGTCCGGCGCGTCCTTGAGGTGCCGGGCCCACCACGCGCGCGCCTCGTCCAACTGTGGGCGCTGCTTGTCGGTGTGGTACCGCTGCCAGTACACCTCGCCCAGCTTGAGGGCGATCTCCGGCTTGGGGTTGAGCCGGAAGGCGCTGCGGTACTGGGAGGCCGCCTGGTCCAGGGTCCCCTTCTGGTACACGCGGTCGCCCTCGAGCTCCGCCTTGCGAGACTCGTCCACGTTGCGCTTCTGGACGGGGATCTCCTGGTCGTAGAGCGGCGTGTTGGCGTCCGGGTTGGCGCTCGTCTCGCCGGGCACGGGGGCGTTGCTGGGCCGGGTGTACGGCTCTTCCGGGGGCGGGCCCTGGTAGACGTTGAAGTAGTAGTACGCGGCGATCGCCAGCGCGGCGAGGAACAGGGTGATGGTGAGCGCCTTGAAGAAGCCGAACCCGCCCTCGGCGTCCGAGACGGTGGGCACGACGGCCTCCGTCCTGTCGCTGGTGGGCATGGGGTTGAGCGCCGTCTGCATCAACTCCGGCACCGCGCGCACGGTGGCCTCGACGGTGGGCTCGGCCCAGCCGGGATCGGTGCCGGGCTGCGTGGAGAGGTGGTTGCCTCCCGTGGCCCGGCGCGGCAGCGGCGCCAGCACCGGCGAGGACACCGGCGGCGAGACGGGAGGCAGCGAGGCGCCCCGGCGCGCCGTGGACTCCTGGCGGCGCCGCTCCCGTTCCACCGCGGCCAGCTCGGCCTTGAACGCCTCGGCGTTGGCGGGCCGGTCATCCGGGTTCTTGGACAGGGCGCGGAGGATCAGCCGCTCCAGGCCCGTGGAGATGCGCGCCTCGGGACGGCGCCGCGACGGCGGGGGCGGCTCCTCGGTGAGGTGCTTGGTGGCGAAGCCCACCGCCGAGTCCGACTCGAAGGGCAGGAGTCCCGTCGTGAGCTGGTAGAGGATGACGCCCACCGCGTACAGGTCCGAGCGGTGATCCAACGCCGCGCCCCGGGCCTGCTCGGGGGACATGTACTCGGGCGTGCCGCACACGAAGCCCGCGCGGGTGAGCGCCGGCCCGTCCTCGCCCGTGGAGTCGGTGATCTTCGCGATGCCGAAGTCGAGCACCTTCACGAAGTCCGCGTCGTTGCGGCGCTGCTCCACCATGATGTTCTCGGGCTTCAAGTCCCGGTGGATGACGCCAGCGCCGTGCGCGTCGGCCAGGGCGGAGAGCACCTGGCTGACGATCCGCACCACGCGAGACTCCTGCAGCGGCCACTCCCGGCTGAGGATCTGGTGGAGATCCTGACCGGGCACGAACTCCATGGCGATGAAGAGCGCGCCGTCCTCGGCCTGACCGAAGTCGAGGATGCTGATGGAGTTGGGGTGGTTGAGGCGGCTGGCGGCCTTGGCCTCACGCTGGAAGCGAGCCACCGTGCGCTCGTCCGACAGCAGGGACTGGCGCAGCACCTTGAGCACCACCGGCTTGTCCAGGGCGAGCTGGCGCGCGCGGAACACCTTGCCCATGCCGCCCTCGCCGATGAGGGCCTCCACGCGGTACTTCCTCGCCAGCGTCTTGCCGATGTACTCATCGGCCTCGTTCGCCGACTGGGAGCGCACGAGGGTGGAGCCGCAGGAGGGGCAGTACTTCGAGGACTCTCCGGCGTCAGCGCCGCAAGTGGGGCAGAGCAAAGGGTGTTCCGTCTTCAAGGTCGTGCAGGGTGATGAGAACCCGACTTCAACACGTTGCTTGGGTCTGCATCAAGCCGTGCGAGCCATGCTCGCGAAGCGAGCAACCCTTCTTCGGGCTTGATATGACGCGGAGTGCATTGCCATGACCTTCTGCTCTCGCTGTGACGCCGAGAACCCCGACGACGCCTCCTTCTGCCAGGCGTGCAACGCCCCCATGCGTTCGGGCACCCTCGTGATGGCGGTTTCGCAGATCGCCCCCCGCCCCCAGGTATCGCTGCGCGTGGTCCGCGCCGATGGTGGCCCGGAGTCCGTGGTGCGCATGCAGCGTGACACCCTGACCTGCGGAGGCCAGGCGGACCTGTCGCTGCCGGATGACCCCTTCGTCATGCCGCAACAGGCGCGCTTCTTCTTCTCGGGAATCCGCCTGGCCGTGGAGGACGTGGGGGGCGCCAACGGCGTCTTCGTCCGCCTGCGCCAGGAGCGGGAATTGCCCACCGGCGGTGAGCTGCGGCTGGGCCGGCAGCGGCTGGTGCTCGAGCCGATTCCAACGGCCTCCACCGGGCCGGGGGGCGCGCAGATCTGGGGCTCTCCGGATGCGGGCTACCGGCTGCGTCTCGTGCAGCTCCTCGAAGGGGGCATGCGCGGCGCCGCCTACCCCCTCAAGGAGGGGGACAACATGCTGGGCCGCGAGGTGGGGGACATCACCTTCCCCACCGACGGCTTCGTCTCCGGGCGCCACGCCGTCCTCACGGTCCGCAAGGATCAGCTGTCGGTCCGGGATGTGGGCTCCTCCAACGGCACGTTCATGCGCCTGGCGGGCCCCACCTTCGTGGACAACGGCGACCACTTCCTCATCGGTCGCCAGCTGCTCCGGGTGGAGATCCAGGCGCCGGTCTGAGCGCACCGGGGCCGCGCAAGCAACCTTGCGCGACCCTGGACGGCCTTCGCTCAGCCGTAGGAGCGCTCCTTCTTCTCCTGCTCCTCCTTGCAGCGGATGCAGAGCGTGGTGACGGGGCGGGCCTCCAGGCGCTTGGGAGAGATGTCCTCCTCGCAGCGCTCGCAGATGCCGAACGAGCCGTCCTCGATGCGCTGCAGCGCCTTCTCGATCTTCTGCAGGAGGAACTTCTCCCGATCCCGCAGACGGAAGACCATGGACTGGGCGTACTCGGAAGAGGCCTGATCGATCTCGTCCGGGAGGTCGTCAGTATCGAAACTGGACTCCTCCACCAGGGTCTTCTTGGCGCTCTCGAGCAGCGCGGTCTTGCTGTCCTCGAGCATCTTCTTGTACCGCTTGAGATCTTTCTGGTTCACGGCCTTCGCTCCGATGGGCGAGAAAGAAAACGGACCCCGTCCCCCTAAAAAAAAGGCCCGAAAGCTTTATTCACATGGACCGTAGTGTCAAGGTGCGCATGCCCAAGGCTGAGTGGGAGAGAGGGGAAGTGTAATGAGCGAAGGTACGAAATTCGACCGGGAGTTCCTGCGCTCGGCCCTCTCTCTGGCAGCCAGGAACGAAGTAGACCACTTCTTGTACATCTGTGACACGCCCATCGCACCGGAGGACCTGCGAGGTAGGCCGGCGCGCAAGAAAATCATCTACGCGGTGACACTGGACAAGATCGCCCAGGACTACATGGCCCGGCAGCTTCGGGCCCTGGTCATTCCCGCCTATGACTACTCGCGTACGGAGCGGGTCAAGGTAGCCCTCGTCTCGGCGCTCTCCCAGGGGGCGATCAAGGAGGGGGACCTGGTGCTGTGCATGACCGGGAAGGTTGGGCGAGCGCCGGACACGCTGATGCACATGCGCATCGGGGGTTCGCTGGACGACCGGGTCGCCATCGAGGGTGTAAAGCTGGGCGAGGAGTTCAACTCGCAGGTGGTGGACGCGCTCATCCAGCTGGCGCTGCAGATCGGCCAGGAGGGCTTCGAGGGTCACCCCATCGGGACGATCATGACGATCGGGGACCACACGAGCGTGCTGGAGAAGAGCCGGCAGATGACCATCAACCCGTTCCAGGGCATCTCCGAGGCGGAGCGGAACGTGTTGGACCCGAAGATCCGCGAGGCCATCAAGAACTTCTCGGTGCTGGACGGGGCGTTCGTCATCCGCGAGGACGGGGTGGTGCTGGCGGCGGGCCGCTACCTGTCCTCGGCGGACGAGGCGGTGAAGATTCCGCTGGGCCTGGGCGCGCGGCACGCGGCGGCGGCGGGCATCACCTCCTCCACGCACTGCATCGCGCTGGTGGTGAGTCAGACTTCGGGAGCGGTGCGGCTCTTCAAGGGCGGCAACATCGTCCTGGAGCTGCACCAGACGGCGCGCCGGACCTGAGCTACTCCTCCTTCTCCCCTGCCCCGCGCTCCTCGCGGTAGATGTCCGCGAGCGCGTGCGCCCGCTCGATCTCATCGCGGGCAGCGTCCACGGCGAGCACCTTCTCGATGCGGTCCACGCGCTCGCGCATGGCGCCGGTGACGAGCCCACCGGCGACGAGCCGGGCCGAGGCGCTCTGGCGCTCGGTGCGCAGCTCCACGACGCGCCGGCCTACCTCGTTGGCGGCCTCCAGCAGCAACCGGGCATCCTCCTCGGCGCGCTCCAGGGCCTCTCGGGTGGACTTGAGCAGACTCTCGGTCTGCTCCTGGTCGCGGGCGAGCACGGACATGCTCTTCACGTCTCCCCGGGAGTCGGCCACCGAGAGGCGCTGGGCGATGTCCGCGAGCTGGCGCGTGTAGCGCTCCTTCGCGCGAGACAGCTCTCCCTTGAGGGCCAGCAGCGTGGCGGCGGACTTGCGTACCTCGGCCGCCTGGCGCTCCAGGTCCTCGATGAGCTGATCGAAGGCCGCGAGCGGGTCCGCGGGCTTCTGCTTCTTGTCCTTCTTGCGAAAGAGGCCGAACAGCATGTCCAGGGCGAGAGCCTACCCGAACGGACGGCAGAGGAGGCGCACGCGCGCGAGGTTGTCCTGGATGGGCTTTCCGCCCACCGCCAGCGCCGCCAGGTAGCGCGGGGGCGTCATCTGGTAGACACCGAGCAGGTGCTGGAGCAGCGCCACGCTCTCGGTGGCCCGGCGGTCGGCGGGCGCCAGGGAGGCTGCCTCGGCCAGGGCATCCAGGATGTCCGCCACGCGCGCCGTCACGTCGGCCCCGGGAGCCTCACGCTGCGGCGCCGCCGGGGGCTGCTCCGGAAAGAGCGCATCGAAGGAGACCTCCACCGCCACGGTCGCCGTGGAGGCCGCGCGTTTGGCCGCCACGGCCTCGAGCGCCTCCAGGTGGGGAAAGAGCGCGTCGAGCATCTCCGGCGTCTCGTGGATGTCCGGGGGCAGCAGCGTGCGCCAGGGCGCGTCGAACTCGGTGCGGGCCCACTGGATCTCCTCGTCGGAGAGGTGGTGGTAGAAGGCGCGGCCGCCCTGGGAGCGCTGCTCCTGCACCAGGGCCTTGAGGTCCATGTTCTCCTCGCCGAGCGAGATGAAGCTCAGGGCGATGTTGAGCGAGTCCACCGGGGCGCGGGTGCGGCGGATGAGCTCCATGTCCACCCGGTCCTCACCATCGGTGATGAGCACCACGGTGGCGCGGGCGAGGTAGGGGTCCCTGCCCTGCGCCGCCCGGATGGAGTCGAAGGCCGCCATCAGCGCCAGGGTGATGTCCGTCTGCCCCTCGGCGGGCGAGTGGCGGAAGAGCTTTTCGATCTGCCGGGTAGCCTCGGAGGCTGTGTCCACCCGGGCCAGCTCCGTGGGCGAGTCGTTGAAGAAGGAGAAGTACAGCGGATCGAAGGGCTGATCCCTGCGGGCCTTGGCGCGCAGGTTGTTGAGCTCGGCGATGACGATGGCGTCGCGGAAGCGGGCACGGGCGCCGTGCATGGAGCCGGAGGCGTCACACACGTAGACGCGCACGGCGGTGCGCTTCATCTTCTTGGGCTTGGGAGGCGGCTCCTCCTCCATATAGGCGCGCACGAGCTGCCGGTTCGCGGCCATGTCGTAGACGAGGAGCCGAGGGTCGGTGACGACGAAGTCGTGAACCTCGTGGAGGCTGCCCGTCGTCTCGAAGTGCATCTTCTGCGTGGGGTACGGCACCCGCTTGGGGATGGGCCGCAGCGCCCGGGTGTCCACCTGGACGATCTCCTCGGAGAGCGAGTCCTCCACGTCGAAGTAGCGCGCGCAGCCGGCCGCCAGCTCGAAGGCGGCGAGCTGCTCGGGATCGAGCGAGAAGGCCAGGTCCGCCAGCAGATCGTCCGCGCGAGACTTCCGGCCGTCTTCCTCTTGGAGCCCCTCGTCCACCTCCCCGCCTTGCGTGCGGGGCGTCTCGCCGAACCAGCGCGCCATCTCCTGCTGCTCGGCCTTCTCCATCAGCGAGCGCATCCTGCCGGTGGCGGGCAGCATGGGCTCCAGGGCGGCGTGGGCCGCGGCGGCCAGTTGGGACTCTCCAGCCTCCACGGCGCGCTCGTAGAGCCCTCGGAGCGAGCAGTAGGCCTCCCCCGGGGAGCGCCGGGCGGTGCTGCGCACCTGCTTCACCAGCTCATCCAACGAGCGTACGGGCGAGCTGGCGCGGGTGCGCTCACGCGCCTCGGCCACCTCGCGGCGCAGCACCACGCCCCGGTCACGATCGTGGTCCGCGCCCAGGCGCAGCAGCATCTCGTGGGCGAGATCCAGGTCGCGGCGCTTCTGGAGCACGTCCTCCACGTTGTCCCGCGCCCGCTCGGCGAGGAACTCGGCGATGGCCATGCGAGCGCTGGCGGGCGCTCTCCCCTCCCAGACATGGCCGGTGCGCGGGAGGATCTCGAACGGCGGCGGCGCGGCGGCGGGGGCGGAGCCGAAGACATCCGCCACCTTCACCACGCGCGCCAGCTGCACGAAGGCGCGCTCCAGCGTCGTCCTGGCGCCCGGGGGCATCTCTCCCGCGCGGCGGGCCCGCTCCACCCGGCGCAAGCGCTCCTCGAACTCCTCGAGCGCCTCGCTGGCCCGCGCGCCCAGGGCCTCCGCGAGCTTTCCGGCCCTGCCCTTGCGCACCCCGAGGCTGCGCAGCAGGTGCGCGTCCGCCAGGGTGTGTACGCCCACCCGATCCAGCTCCCGGTCCAGCGCCGCGATCGTCGGGAACGCCAGGTCCACCTCGCCGGGCGCCATGAGCCCGAGCGCCCAGCCGACCACGCCGGACGGACGCTCGGCGGCCTGCTGGAGCGCGTCGAGCCGCTGGCGCAGCCCCGTGAGCTGGGGGGCGAGCATGCTCAAGCCCTCCCGAGGGCCGCCTCACGCGGCACGCGAATGTGGCGGGACCCGGAGCTCACGAGGCCGACCGCAGCTCCAGCACGCGCTTGCTGAAGCGCCCGAAGTCCTCGTCGATGCCGCGCAGCTGCTGCGCGAGCTTGCGCGCGGCCTCGCCCAGCTCTCCCTGCATCGCTCCCAGCGTGCCCAGCACGCCCCGGAGCCGCACCAACTCTCCCTCCTTCAGCGCCAGCAGCGGGAAGCGGCTCTTTACCAGCCGCTCGAAGGCGCGCTCCGCCTCGGTGCGCCCCTTGAGCGCCTCCAGCTCCGGCAGCAGCGCGGTGAGCAACTGCGTGAGCCAGCTGCGCAGGTACTTGATGCGGGTGTGGGCGAAGGCCAGCTCGGCCTGGGCCACCGCCTGCCGGACGTTGTCCGAGAGGAATGAGGCCGCCGACGCCTGCCGCGCGAAGGCCAGCTGGCTGTCCAGGCCGAGCAGCGCGGCCAGCTCCCCATCGGGGGCCCGGACCGAGAAGGTGTTGCGATAGAACGCGTAGGCGTCACCGTTGACCACCGCCGAGGGCGCGGGCGGAGGGCTCGCCACGTCTCGCGACATCGAGCGGGCGTGCTCGATGAGGCGGTTCTCCATGGCCTCCCGGCACTCGTGGAGCACGGACTCGGGGGAAAGGCCCTCCTGCCGCAGGTTCTCCGCCACCGTCTGCACGGCCCGAGCGTACTGTTCGATGCGCTCGAAGGGCGTGGTGCTCAGCACCTGCCGGGCATAGGCCATGCCCAGCGGCTGCAACAGCTCCTGCTTCAACCCGGGCTGCGAAGGATCCAGCGACTGCAGCGACTGCTCCAGCTGGGTCAGGCGCCGTGAGTCGGCGGCGAGCGCCTCGAAGGGGTCTCGCCGTGCGGGCCGGGGCGCCTGGAAGGCCGCGGCCGCGCGCCGGCGCAGCGAGGCGACCACGCGGCGGCGCACCGCCATGTCCGCCACCCGCAGCCGCTCCATGGCCGAGGGCGCACCCTCGGAGAGCAACCCCGACAGCGAGGAGACCTGGGAGATCTCCTCCTCCAGGTTGTCGGCCAGGCCCACCAGCCCTTCGATCTTGAGCCCGTCCTCGAACTCCACGCCCTCTGCCGACAGGGCGATCATCTCGAGCATCTGCTCCAGCAGGCGCGCGGTGGCCTCGCACATGGGCGCCAGCTGGGAGCGCAGCTCAGGGACACTCCGGCACAGCTCCAGCACGTCCTTGAAGGCCGACAGCAGCTGGAGCCCGCCGCGTTCCTGGCCACCGACACCCGCGGGCGCCCCGGAGGCGTCCCCCTGCAGGGGAACCATGCCGCGCGCCAGCCGCTGCTCCACCGCCGTGACCAGGCCGCGCGCCGCCCCCAACAGGGGCGCCCGGTTGTCCTGGTGCCGAGGGCCAGGCACGAGCTTCACCAGCAACCGCTGCGCGGTGACGGAGGCCATGCCGGGCTGGAAGTTGCGGGACAGCGCCTCGGCGGCCCCCACATCCTCCGCCGCGTTCAGCGAGCCGGCCTCGCGCTCCACGCCGGAAACGAGCTCGTTGCGCACCTTGGCCAGCGCTTCATCGAAGGTCCGCTGCTCCAGCCGGACGATCTCCAGCTGGGCCCGCTCGCGCGGATCCACCGCCACCTTGAGGAGCGCCTCGGCCTCGGCCGCCGGAGGTCCACCGAGCAGGAAGAACCACCGCAGCGACTCCAGGTCGTCGATCGTCGCCTCGAGCTGGCGATCCGGGCGATGGTAGATCTGGTCGCGCACCACGGCGGCCTTGAGCGCCCACATCGCCTTCACCACCGAGCGCTGGGAGAAGTACTTGGTAGGAACGTAGTCAGGCAGCTTGGCCACCTGGGCCGACAGCGAGCGCTCCAGCCCGTCCGCCAGCAACTCCACGCCCTCGAGGATCTGGCTGGAGACCTTCACCTTGGTGACGGACTCCTGGAGCAGATCGAGCTGCTGCAGGGTGAGCGCGGCGCGAAGATCCGGCCGGGAGCCATGCATGAAGCGGTGGAGCATGGCGGCGCGGCTGGCGCGCCGGGCGAACGACTTGGGCACGAAGGCGATGAAGCTGAGCCGATCCGCGAAGGCCAGCAACAGCTCCGGCGAGCGCGCCAGCACCTCGGAGAGGTAGCGGTTGCTCGTCATGATGGCGCACTCGATCCGCCCGCTCGTCACCCGCCGTCCGTGCTTGAGCTCGCGCTCATGCAGGACGTTGAGGATGGAGCGCAGCAGCATGTCGCGCCCGTCGAACACCTCGTCCAGGAAGGCGTGGACGGCGCCCAGCATGCCGTCATCGGTGATGTACTCGGTGCGCCCCGTCTCGGTGAGCACCTTGAAGTCCACCGGGCCGATGAGGTCCGTCTGCACCGTGGACTCGGCGATCTGCTTGGAGAAGAGCGACGGGCCGCCGGTCTTCTCATCGAGGATGCGCCCCAGCACGGAGCTGGCGATGGCGCTCTTGGCGGTGCCGGGCGGCCCCACCACGAGCACGTGCTCCCGGCACAGCAGGGCCAGCTCGATCTGGGTGAAGAGCGTCTCGCGCTCGAGGTACGTGTCGCGCAGCTCTCCAAAGAAGCGTCGGAAGGCCTGCGCGGCCTGGGGATAGGTCGAGGGCTGGGTCACGGGTAGACGGGCGGAAGCGGGAGGGCGGTCATGTTAGCCCCCCCGTGCCGTCTATTTGAAGTGGACCGCACACGCCCCATCCGGACAGTTGCGCCCAGCGATGCGGAAGCGGTAGCGCGCCACCATCCCATACATGGCGTCCGCGAGCTGCCGCAGCCCCGGCACGTAGTAGATGTATAGGACCTTACCCAGCACTCTGCGTCCGAGTCCCCGGACGATGGCCTCGGCACCCTCGACGACCCGGCCGTCGGCCTGCACGAGCTGCATGGCCGCCTCGCACCGCTCGGGAGAGACCCCGGGAAAGGCGGCGAGCGCCCCCTCCTCCCGGAAGTTGCGCAACTCGGTCCCATGCCCGCCCAGCAGGCGCTTGAGCTCCTTCGAGGCCCCGACACAGATGCGGCAGTGCCCGTCATAGAGGATCACGTCATGCCCCGGGGGCGTGGTCATCAGCACCGTCACGCGTCACCTCGCACCCCCAGTATGTCACCTGCGCGCGCGCTTCTCACGGCAAAGGCACGGGCCCTCCAAAGAGAAAGGGCCGGCGCCCCAGGGGAGCACCGGCCCTTCTCACGCCATCGGCCTCAGGCCGGGCGGACTACGACTGGCGGAACTCGGCGTCCACCACGTCGTCCTTCTTCGGCGTGGCCTGGCTGCCAGGAGCCGCGGACGGACCACCCGCGCCCGGAGGCGGCGGGCCGCCAGCCTGGCCCGTGGCGCGGTACATCTCCTCCGCGATCTTGTAGCTGGCCGCCTGCAGCTTATCGAGCGCGGCCTTGATGGCGTCCTTGTCCTGGCCATCGCGCACCTTGTTGAGCTCGGCCAGGGCCTCCTCGAGCGGCTTGACGTTCTCCGCGGAGAGCTTGTCCTTGTTCTCCTTGAGCATCTTGTCCGCGGCGTACGACTGGCTCTCGGCCTGGTTCTTCAGCTCCACCAGCTCGCGGCGAGCCTTGTCGGCCGCCTCGTTGTCGCGGGCCTGGGCGACCATCTTCTCCACCTCGTCCTTGGCGAGGCCGGACGAGTGGGTGATGGTGACCTTCTGCTCCTTGCTGGTGGCCTTGTCCTTGGCGCTGACGTTGAGGATGCCGTTGGCGTCGATGTCGAACGTCACCTCGATCTGCGGCACGCCGCGCGGCGCCGGCGGCAGGCCCGTCAGGTGGAAGCGGCCCAGGCTGCGGTTGTCGCCGGCCATGTCGCGCTCACCCTGCAGCACGTGGATCTCCACCTGCGTCTGGCCATCGGCGGCCGTGGAGAACGTCTCCGACTTGCGGGTGGGGATGGTGGTGTTGCGCTCGATGAGCTTGGTCATCACGCCGCCCAGCGTCTCCACGCCCAGCGACAGCGGGGTGACGTCCAGCAGCAGGATGTCCTTCACCTCGCCGGAGAGCACGCCGGCCTGAACCGCCGCGCCCACCGCCACCACCTCGTCCGGGTTCACGCTCTCGTTGGGCTTCTTGCCGAACAGGCGCTGCACGGCCTCCTTCACCTTCGGGATGCGCGTGCTGCCACCGACGAGGACCACCTCGTTGAGGTCCTTCACGTCCACGCCCGAGTCCTTCAGGCACTTGCGGCACGGCTCCAGCGAGCGCTCGATGAGGTCGTCGATCATCGCCTCGAACTTGGCGCGCGAGAGCTTGACGTTGAGGTGCTTGGGGCCCGAGGCATCCGCGGTGAGGAACGGGAGGTTGATCTCCGTCTCCATCGCGCTGGACAGCTCGATCTTCGCCTTCTCCGCCGCCTCCTTCAGGCGCTGGAGCACCATCTTGTCCTTGCTGATGTCGAGCCCGGTGTCCTTCTTGAACTCGGTGATCAGCCAATCCATGATCCGGATGTCGATGTTGTCGCCACCCAGGTGCGTGTCGCCGTTGGTGGCGAGCACGTCCACGACGTTCTCACCCACCTCGAGGATGGAGATATCGAAGGTGCCGCCGCCGAAGTCGTAGACGGCGATCTTCTCGTCCTTCTTCTTGTCCAGGCCGTACGCCAGCGCGGCCGCGGTCGGCTCGTTGACGATGCGGCGCACCGTGAGGCCGGCGATCTCACCGGCATCCTTGGTGGCCTGGCGCTGGGCGTCGTTGAAGTACGCCGGAACGGTAATGACCGCCTCGGTCACCTTCTCGCCCAGGTAGTTCTCCGCGGCGCGCTTGAGCTTGAGCAGCACCTGCGCGGAAATCTCCGGCGGGCTGTACTGCTTGCCGTCGATCTCCACGCGCGCGTCGCCGTGCGGCCCACGCACCACCTTATAAGGAACCAGCTTGGCCTCGTCGGTGGTCTCCTCGTGACGACGGCCCATGAAGCGCTTGATGGAGTAGACGGTGCGCTCGGGGTTGGTGATCGACTGGCGCTTGGCGACCTGACCTACCAGCCGCTCTCCGTCCTTGGTGAACGCAACGACCGAAGGCGTGATGCGGCTGCCTTCCTCGTTGACGATGACCTTGGGCTCGCGACCCTCCATGATCGCCACCACGCTGTTGGTGGTGCCCAGGTCGATTCCGATGATCTTGCCCACGGTATCCTCCGGAAACTACTGTGTTTTTCCTGCGAAATCCTGATGTACGACCAACGTAACCACCCAAGGGGGGGTGTCAAACGTGGACACTGGAACCCGAGGCGTCCTGGGTCGCCTGGTCGACGGCCAGGCGCGTCACAGGTTCGCCACCGGACCGTCGAAAGTGCGTAACGCGCTCTACACCGCCGTCACCGTCGGGTAGCAATCAGCAGGGGGGCTGATCGCCATCGAACTCTCTAACTTCTTGAGAAGACTGGAGTCACACCTCCACTGACGCCGCGCGTCAAGGGTTGGCGAGGAAACTGCACTGGGGGGAATGCGGCGCTGCATCGCGTAACGACGCGTTCCGACACCCAGGAGCCCTACCCCATGCTGGTACAGCCTCTTCGCTCCCCGGATCTCCGCCAGGTTCCGACGAGCCCGGCCGCCGAGCCCAAGGTCGCCGTGCTGCTCAATGCCAATGCCCGCAAGGTGGATGCGCGGGTGGTGAAGTCCCTGTCCCACGCCGTGCCGAGTGAGGACCTGTTCCTCTCGCGCTCCGAGCTGGACGCGCGCCGGATCGTCCAGTCGGTGCTGGAGCGGCGCTACCCGGTGGTCTTCACGGGCGGTGGCGACGGGACGTTCATGGGCTTCATCAACGAGTTCCTCCGCCAGACGGAGCCCCGGGGCCGCTTCGCGGGCCACGCCCTGCCGCGCTTCGGCGTGCTGAAGCTGGGCACGCGCAACGCGCTGGCCAACTTCGTCAACGCCTCGAGCACCCGCGGTGACGGCATCCTCCAGGACGTGGTGCGCGCCCGGGCGGGAGACGTGACGGGCTACCGCTCGATGGATCTGGTGATGGTGGACGGGCAGCGCACGCCGTTTGCCGGCCTGGGCGTCGACGGCAAGCTGCTCAACGACTACATCTGGGTGAAGGAGAACCTGGGCAAGGGCTTCTTCAAGCGGATGATGACGGGCAGCGGCGGGTACTTCTCGGCGGTGGCCTTCAAGACGGTGCCGCACTACCTGACGAACTCCACCTGGGTGGAGTGCGAGGTGAAGAACAGCGCCACGCACGCGGCGTACCGCCTGGGCCCCAATGGCAAGCCGGTGGGCGAGCCGCTGGCGCCGGGCGAGGTGCTCTTCCGGGGCAAGCTGATGATGGCCGGCGCGGCCACCATGCCCTACTACGGCTACGGCTTCCGGATGTTCCCGTTCGCCGGGCAGCGGCGCGGGATGATGCACGTGCGGCTGGGCCAGGTTCAGGCCGCCAACGTGCTGGCGAACCTGCCCAAGCTCTGGGAGGGCCGCTGGTTCCCCGAGGGCATCCACGACTTCCACGCGAAGGAAGTGACGATCCGCTTCGAGCGGCCGATGCCCTTCCAGGTGGGTGGCGACGCGGCGGGCTACCGCGAAGAGGTGAAGCTGTCCGTGGCGCCCGAGACCGTGGAGCTGGTGGACTTCCAGGGCTCGGTGAACTGAGCCGGGCGGCGGAAGCGCCCCGCTCTGCCTGGGGCGCTACCCGCGGTCGCGCGAGGCCGGCGGCTTCTCTCCCGGCTCCTTGCGGCGGCCGATGATGAAGGCGTAGCTCACGCCGGCCTTGCCGTTCTGCTCGCGGTGGATGGCGATCTCCTCGCGCACCACCTTGGCCTGCTCCGGAGGAGCGGCGTCCAGGCGCCCTTCGATCTCCCGATACAGGTTGTCCAGCTCGAGATCCGTGAGCGACTCCGCGGACTCGGGCTCGTAGCCTTGCGCCTCCAGCTCCAGCAGCAGCTCGCGCGGCAGCAGGGGCGGCGCACCGAGGCGCTTCTCCCAGAACTCCAGGGCGGCCTTGGCCGTGTAGCGCCCTACCCTCGCCGGGTACGTCATCCCGATGCGCCCTCGCTTCGCCAGCAGCCGGCGCAGCGCGCCCAGGGTCGCGGTCAGGGGGTAGAACACCCGGCCCTGGATGAGGATGGCGTCGAACTCGCTCTCGGGGAGCCCCAGCCGCTCCAGGTCCACGCGCCGTGTCTCCACGCGGTCTCCCAGGCCCAGCGCCCGCACCCGCTCGCGCACCTGGGCGAGCAACGCGTCCTCGGTGTCAGCGGCAACCACCGAGCAGCCCATGTCGCGGGCGAGCAGCACCGCCGCGTTGTTCGGGCCGCAGCCGAGCACCAGCACCCGCGAGCCGGGCTCGAGCTGAGCCACCCGGGCAAAGCGGCGTGTCGCCTCATCGGAGCCGAAGGCCCGCCGGGCATCACCAGGGTAATAGAGCGGGAAGGGCCCGGCCGAACTCATGCAGTCTCGTCTTATACCCAACCCCGGAGGACTTCCAGCACGAGGCCAGGAACTGCCTCCCGCCAGGGCGCCTGGCCTCCCCTAGAGGTAGTAGATGACCCGCTTGTCCTGGTGGAGCTCGGCGTAGATGGCGCGGCGGTGCTCCTCGGACAGCAGGTACACCGAGACGCTCACCGACACGTACTTGCCCTTGCTGCTGGGCTGCTCGCGGATGGAGTCCGGAGAGATCTCCGTGCCCATGAGCCGCTTGAAGAGCGTGCGTACATACTCGGGGAAGTCGTGATCCTTCAGGCCCATCACCTTGAAGGTGTAGACGGCCGGGTACTCGATGAGGGGCTTCTTCTCCTCGCCTTCTGCCGGGGGTGTCCCCCCGCCATCCTTCTTCATGACACGTCTCGTCCGTCTGGCGCGCAGGCTCTAGAGCAGGTTCGCCGCGAGCTCGGCCAGGGCGCTGCGCTCACCCTTGGCCATGGTGATGTGGCCCGCGATCTTCTCGTTCTTGAAGCGGTTGACCACGTGAACGAGGCCATTGTTCGTCGCGTCCACGTAGGGGTTGTCGATCTGGAACGGGTCCCCGGTGAGAACGATCTTCGTGTTGTCGCCCACGCGGGTGATGATCGTCTTCACCTCGTGGGGAGTGAGATTCTGCGCCTCGTCCACGATGATGAACTGGTTGGGGATGCTGCGGCCGCGGATATACGTCAGCGGCTCGATCTCGATGAGCCCCAGGTCCACCAGCTCGTGGTAGCCGCGACCGGCCTTCTTGTCGGCGCGGCTGAGGTTCATCAGGAACTCCACGTTGTCGAAGATGGGCTGCATCCAGGGGTTGAGCTTCTCCTCGACGCTGCCCGGCAGGTAGCCGATGTCCCGGCCGAGCGGGAAGATGGGCCGGCTCAC
This sequence comes from Hyalangium ruber, assembly GCF_034259325.1. Taxonomy (NCBI): domain Bacteria; kingdom Pseudomonadati; phylum Myxococcota; class Myxococcia; order Myxococcales; family Archangiaceae; genus Hyalangium; species Hyalangium rubrum. Next base: position 173,601 of record NZ_JAXIVS010000012.1, read on the forward strand.
CAGCAGCTTGTGGTACAGGCTCTCCTCCGTCACCTTGTGGAGCCCCGCGGCGATCGCCATCAGCGTCTTGCCGGTGCCCGCCTTGCCCACGATGGTGACGAGCTTGATGTCGTCATTGAGCAGCAGGTCCAGCACGAAGGCCTGCTCCATGTTGCGCGGCCGGACGCCCCAGATGCCCTCCTTGATGGTGCGCAGCAGCGGCACCACCCGGCCCTTGCTCGCGTTGTAGCGGCCCATGGCCGTGTGCGAGGGGTTGATCTCGTCCTTGAGCAGCACGCACTGGTTGGGGAAGAGCGTCTCCTGGACCGAGACCTCCACCTCCGCGCCCGGCTTGTACATCTGGTCCACGGCCTCCCGGGGGACCAGCAGCTCGGTGAAGCCGGTGTACAGCTCGGTGATCTCGACGCGCTCGGTGTCGTAGTCCTCGGCGATGAGGCCCAGCGCGTCGGCGCGGATGCGCAGGTTGGTGTCCTTGGTGATGAAGACGGCCTGGGTGTCCGGCTCCTTCTTCATCAGGCCGATGGCGACCGCGAGGATGCGGTTGTCCATCAGGTTGCCGTCCACCAGGGGCGGCGGCAGCTCATTGGCCGCGTCGGCGAAGCTCACCCGGAGGAAGCCGCCGTTGGGCAGGGGCACGCCCTCCTTCAGCGAGCCCTCGGTGCGGAACGAGTCCAGGTAGCGGGTCACCAGGCGCGCGTTGCGCCCCAGCTCCGACAAGTCCCGCTTGAACTGGTCGATCTCCTCGATCACGTAGATCGGGATGATGACGTTGTGGTCCTTGAAGCTGTAGATGCTGCGCGGATCGTGGAGGAGGACGTTGGTGTCGAGGATGAAGTTCTTCGGCATCGTGGTGGTTGCGACCTCGAATACGGGTGCGACCGCTTGGACGCTGCAGGGACGACCGTCTAACCGACAATATAGACACCCACTCCCAAGGAAACAGCCGCTTTGCGACCGAGGTACAACGCCCGGTGCTGATTTTGGGGTGTCCTGGGTTGAACCTCCCGACGGTGGTTTCGAGTCCCACCCACCCTCAGCCGGCGGCGAGGGGATCGTAGGCCAGCACCTCGGCCACGGCGTCGGGCGGCGGGCCTGGGGGCATGCGCGCCCAGGGGAAACGGTCCTGGAGCGCCTCGAAGTCGATGGTCAGGGCGGGCTGGGAGTGCTCCTTCACGGCGGCCCGCCAGGGCTTGCCCTCGAAGAAGCGCTCGAGGCGGCGTGAGCCGGCCGCCAGCATGGGGGTGGGCGTGAAGCGAACGGGGACGCCCTCCGCTGCGCGCAGACACTCCAATTCCACGGCCCAGGCATGGAACCAGCGGGGCCAGCGATGCCCCGCTCTCCGGAGCGCCAGGAAGCGCCCGTGCGCGGCGCCATCCACGAAGTGGAAGCGGCGGGCGTAGACCCAGGCGGCGGCGAAGGTGGCGGGCGTGAGCGCCATGCCCTCGGCACCCACGCGGCGGGCCATGAGCAGGAGGATCTCGAGGATCTCCGCCGAGAGCGCCAGCCCGGGGTGGTTCTGGTCGGGCATCGGCGGGCGGTTCCAGTCGAAGGAGCGCCCCGGGTGCTGGAGGACGAAGGAGTCCAGATAGAGCAAGGAGCGGGAATCCAGGGGCGGAGGCAACCCTACCTCGGCGCCGGTGACCTTCCGCAGGCAGATGTCCATCGCCGGCGCGTCGTAGCGCAGGCTCCAGAGCACGATTCGGGGTCGGAACGGGTCCTCGAACGTCAGACGAAACTCGAGCGGCCCTACCCCGCGCTCCTGGATGCGCTGGATCACCCCATACTGGCGCAGGGCGTTCTCCAGCCCGTGGCGGCTGTAGACACCAAAGGCGAGCGCCACCCGCTCGTCGCGCGAGTCCAGCCCCAGCTCCTCGAGGCTCAGCGCGTTGTCCTGTCCGGACGCGGACAGATTCTCCGCGCTCAGGCTCTCGTAGATGCGGCGGAATCGCGAGCCTGTCTGCTGCGTCCGCGCCATCGGCCGCCCTCCCTACACGTACTTGATGGAGACGATGGTGAGCTCGATTTCACCCCGGGGCCGCATCACCTCCACGGTGTCTCCGACGGCCTTGCGCAGCAGCGCCTTGCCAATGGGCGACTCGACGCTGATGCGCCCGCCCTGGGTGTCGATCTCGTCCGAGCCGACGATCTGATAGGTGGTGCGTGCGCCGTCCTCGTCCTCGAGCAGGACGGTGGCGCCGAAGTAGACCCGGCCCTGGTCGGTCTGCTCGGCGGGGGTGACGATGGTGGCGGTGTCCAGGCGCTTGGACAGGAAGCGGATGCGGCGGTCGATCTCGCGCAGGCGCTTCTTGCCGTAGATGTACTCGGCGTTCTCGGAGCGGTCGCCCTGGGCGGCGGCGGCGGAGACCTCGGCGGTGACCTTGGGGCGCTCTTCGTTGAGCAGCCGCAAGAGTTCGCGGTGCATGCGCTCGGCGCCGGCCCGGGTGAGGTAGCGGCGGTGGGCTCCCCCCTGCTCCTCGGCATCCTCTTCCTGCTCTTCCTGCTCTGGGGGTACGTCCTGACGCATGCCTCCTGTATAGCGTCCCGGGGGGACAATGGGAGCCACCCGGGCGGGCAGACGTTCACCGGCGAGCGGGACAGCGCTGTCAGGAAGCCGGGCATGCGCGCGCCAGTGGAAGTCCAGAGAGACTGCTGGTAGACAGCCGGCGGTTGTTGCCTGTACGGCCCTTCGCGAAAAAAGAATAGTGCGAGTCGCTAGCTCAGCTGGTAGAGCACCGGCCTTTTAAGCCGAGGGTCGGGGGTTCGAGCCCCCCGCGACTCATTCATAGCCGTCCCCGTCGTCTAGAGGCCCAGGACGCTGGCCTTTCAAGCCGGTAACACGGGTTCGAATCCCGTCGGGGACACTGCAAGCCGGGGCCGGAAGCTGCTGAAATCTCAGCGGCTTCCGGCCCCGGTGCTTTCAGGCTCCTTCTCGTCTCCAGCATGTCTCCAAAACCGGACGCATAGGAAGAACGGAAGGCCTACTGAGGGGTTGCGGGCTGAAGCGGAGGGGCCGAGGAAGAACTCCGACAGGGCCGATCAAGCAGTGCGCCAGGCCGGTGCATAGTCCGGGCAGCCCTTGGGGTACACGCCTGCCCAGGCCGCGCTCCCATGAGGTGCATGGCACGCGCCTAACTCTCTTGGCTAGGGCGGCTTGAGCCTCAACACCACGCGGTCTGAAGGGGGCTCGCACGCCGAGGCCAAGCTCGCACCTGCCGTGGGCAATCCCAGTTGCTCCACAATCGCTCGCCCCTCTCCCGCTTCCTTCACGGCCCCCAAGACCCGCTGCCTGCCTCCACAGGCAGAGCAGGCGAACACGTCGAACGCGAACGTCCCGCGCAGTAGCTTGGCCCAATCCAAGCGGGGCGGCGCTCCATCCTCGGCTTCTCTAACTTCGCCGCAAAGGCCGAGCTCTCCTACTCCAGCCCCGGCTCCTCCCGCGCTTGATGGACAACCCGCACTGGCGCCACTCTGCCCTCGACTACGAGTCGCCCGCCAATTACGAAGAGAAATACCGGGCTGCTGCCTGATCACGAAAGCCCAGAACGCTCTGTGGAGCAGGGGCAACTTCACCTTCGCGTGCGCGGGCTGGAGGACGGGCATCGCGACTACTTGCCTTGGCACCACAACCGGGTGTTCAAGCACGGAGACCATCATGGCTGAGCGCAAGTGGGGTGCGATTGCGAGCGGAGCCACATTCGAGGCCCTCGCGACAACCGTCGTGTTCTTTGAGGATCCAAAGGCCTCGCTGTTCGGCCGACGCGGAAAGGACGGAGGACAGGACGCCCGCTCGGGCGACGGGATCCGAGTCTTTCAAGCAAAGCACCATGAGAGCGGCTCAGCCGCTTCAGCCATTCGCGACGCCAAGAGAGAAGCGGAGAAGATCGAGAAATACCGGCAGCCCGGCCACAGCCGATACGGCCAGTGGAAGGGAGTGAGTCACTGGCGCTTGGTCACGAACGCAACCTTCAATCCCACTGACAAGCAGACCTGGGACGCGGAGGTGGTTCCGCTCTTCGCTAAGCAGGGGCTCGTCGCTGACTACTGGGAGCGCGAGAACCTCAACGCTCTCCTCGACAAGCATCCCGAGATTCACCGCTCCTTCTTCGAGAACGAGGCCCGCGCGTTCCTCTCTGTTCCCGAGATCAAGGAGCGCCTCCCCAACCAGGAGCCGTTCCTTCGCCGCGACGAACTGGGCCCGTTCTGTGGCAGGCAATCGGAGGTGGCTAAGCTACGAGACTTCTTGTTGTCACAGCAGCTCTTCCTAGTCGTTCATGGTGCCGGAGGCATGGGGAAGACCCGGCTTCTCGTCGAAGCTGGCGAAACGATCGCGAGCGAGGGGAAGTGGCAAGTGCTCTGGGCGAACGTCGCGAGCATGGCCGCTTCGGGCGCATGGTTTGACGCCATCGTTCCCGAACGGTCCACTCTTCTCCTCCTCGATGAACCGACGAACGAACTCCTCTTGCAGCAGCTTGCCGAGCAGCTTGGAGGACGACTTGGGCGGGCTGCTCAGTGGAAAGTCGCTGTCGCAGTTCGTTCTCCGAAGGACCCTGTACTCCGGTTCCTGAGAAGTGCCCGGATGAAGTCACGGGTTCAAGAGCTACCGATCGCAGCGCTCCGCTCAGCGGATGCCGAGGCGATGTGTGAAGAACTCCTCAAGGCCGGCCCGCTCGGCAAACTGCCGGAGGAGGATCGCAGAGATGCAGCACGTGAGATCAGCAAGCGATTCTCTCGTCACCCCGTGTGGCTGACCCTTGCGGTGCAACACCTTGAGGACCACGGCAACCTCAAGCAGATTCCCGCTAACGCCACGGATCTCGCTGAGGAGTACCTGCTCGAGATCGAGCGAAGTCAGTCAGATGTGTCACCAGAATCAGTTCGTGACCTGCTGCGATGGGTGGCCCTCGTTGGTACCGTCACCCGAGAAGACGATGCGACCATCAAGATGATCGGAGAGGGCAGCGGGATTGGCTCGGTTGTCGATGTGCGGCAACGACTGGCCTCTCTCGTAGGCCGGCGCGTACTGATCGAGCGCGGGGCACGCAATCGCTTCGTCGAACTGAAGCCTGATGTGCTCCGAGACCATGTGCTTCTTCGGTGGCTATCGACGGTGGTAGGCGGGGCTCAGCCCATCGTAGCATCGGACGATGCGAAAGCACTGCTTGAGTTCGTGCGCAATGCAACGCTTTCCGGATCGCTGAGTGGACTTGGTCGCGCCATCCTCGTCTCTCTTGCTCGGACAGAGTTTCTCCTTCGCCTCTCCGAGTACGACCTGCAGTTCCTTGCCGACTTCTTCACTTCAATTGAGGCATCGGTTTCGTCAATGACCGCAAGTCAGCGCATGAGCCTTGCCGACATCCTCGAAGCAGTCGCGCCGTTTCAACCACGTGCTGCAGCGTCTCTCGTAAAGACGATGCGTGAGACACATGCTGACGACGAGACCGTCGAAGGCATCTTCAGTGCGAAGGTAATTGGGCAGAGTGATGTTGTTCTCTCGCTCGCGTGGCCGTTGTTCCACGGGGCCATGGGCGCGGAGTCCGTTGACGAACGTGAGTCGGTCCTCCGAGAGCTATGCGCCCTTACTGAGGCCGAAGCCGAGTTGGCGCATACTCTGCCGCGCGGTCTCCCCAACGACGGGAAACGTGCTGCTGCACTGGTTGAGAGAGTCCTTGAAGGTGGTCCGCAGTTCTGGAGCGACTACGACGAGACCGCGAAGGCGATTGGCATCGAACTACTGGCTACGCTGACGCAGCATCCGCCGACACGGGGACAAACAGCGTTGCTCAAGGCGCTCATCCAGCCGGTTCTCTCGCTCGAACGGAGACAGACATGGATCGACGAATACACCGTTCACATCCAGACCTTCGCGATCGGGCCTGATCATACAGCGTGGGCTGTAAGGAATGACCTGTTAAACCGGCTGAAGGCGGCATTGTCTTCGGATGGGACACCGGTGGAGAGCCGCATCCAGCTCTGGCACGTGTTCGCCGAGGCGCATCGCGACATCAATCAACTCTGCCGCCGTGGGAAGAGCGACCAGTACTACGCCCTGTTGCTCGACGATCTAATGTGGACGCACGGGCTAATGGCGAGGCGCCGGGCATCCGTGGAGGAGCTCTCTGCTGCGCGTGAGGTCTGGAACTGGCACTATCGGTTTGAGTCGGACCTGAAGCTCAAAGATGCAAGTGTTGAGCTGGAGCGACTGTACGAGGCAAACGATCTCGCAAAGGAGTTTGAGCCTCTTCTGAGCCGCGACGAGTGGGAGCAGAAAGGTCCGCGCGCCTCTCAGAAAGCGACCGCGCTCGCGTCGACCACACGACCCGACGAGATCACGAGGTTCGTTAAGCGCGCGGTGTCCTTTCTTGGCGAGGAGCACAAGCTTTATTCTCTGATGGGAGTTGCTTGGTCCCTGGGTGAGCACGCGGAGTCTCGCGACGTCGTGCGGACTTTCGTGAAGAGCTGCCTCCATCAGTCGGCCGTGTCACCTCAATCAGACTTCGGCGTCACGACGGCCGTGAGCTGGGTCGCGACGGTACGGAAAGGGCTTCATCCTGAGCGGGCGCACATCCTCGTAAACGAACTCTTGGCTGAGTGCGGTAGCGACGACCAGCGTGCGAACCTGCTGCAGCACATCTACGGGCGCGTCCCGAAACTGCGTGACGTCGGAGAGTTCACAGCCGACGAGCACACCCTTCTTAGGGGATCCCGCCTTCTGTTCACGAGCACGGGGCGCGACGTGGCGTTCATCGCTGCTCTCGCGCTCACCCTGAATCACGATTGGCCCCGGCTTCAGCCCCTGCTTGAGGACGTCCTCCGCTCGATTCCTCCCGAACGACAGCCCCAGGCGGTGCGTGCCCTCGTGGATGCGGTCTACTGGGCTGTGCGAGAAGACGACCCATCGAGGCGTCCAAGTGGCCTCGCCGAGTGGCTGCTGGATCAGCTCCTCACCCTTCCAGATTTCGACGACCTCCGTGGCGACGGAGAATGGAACCTCGCGGAGATCCTTAAGCGTGTCGGATACGTCCGCGTAAGTTGGCTGCCCGAAGCACTCGCACGTCGGCGTGATCAAGAGGCATCGCGAGCCGACGACCACAAAGCGCGGGCGGTCAGCTACCACGCGCGCATCAGCAAGTACGTTCGTAGGGTAACGGTCGCCGACGTCAACGACGCTGCAGTAAAGAAGACGGTAGACGACTTGCTTACCTTCGTGAACGACAACAGCAGCGTGGGCTATCACCTGCCTGAAGTGCTGAGGGACATAGACCCTGAAGGATTTCTCGTGCCCGAAGCCGTGGCAGCCCAGTGCCAAGCTGGTGGTGACTCCGAGTTCGCCCGGCGCCTTGCGCGCATCGGCGGTGCATATGCAGTCAACAGTGCTCCATGGAGAACGATCGCCGCAGCGACGATCCGTGCAGGCACGTTCCACGGCGCAGATGCTCTCCGTCCGATCTACGGCGCACTCGGTGTACGAGGAGTTCGTTCGTGGTCGGGGACCCCAGGCGAGGTGCCTCCAATCTTCGTGGAGGCGGTCGATGAGGCTCAAGCTGCCCTCAACGCCGAAGCCGACGAATATCTTCGGCCGTACTGGCAATTCCGCCTTTCCATCGCGGAGGCGGATTTGCGTGAGCAGGAGCAGGACGCGAAAGAGGAGCGCGGCGAATGAGCAAGTCACTTGAGCAGCGTCTTCGAGACGCGAAGGCGGTGCTTGACAAGGTCGATGGAGCGACAACCCGCCATGTCGGCAAGTTGGCTCCCGATGTCGAAAAGCAGTTCAAGACAATTGCAGCGTTCGCCTCCGACGTCGATCATTGGATTGGCATGCTCGCCGCACGATCGGCTGCGCATGCACTGCTGACGGGCCTCGAAGGACACGCCGATGCCAACGATGACGTCCCTCTCGGCGCAGCGCGGGCGAAGTACCAGCATGTTCGCTTGATCGGTGTGCAGGCTTACCTTGCAACAAAATGGGCGTTGGCCGACCGTCTCGTCGGCATGGCTGGGCATGTTCTCTGCGTCCGTAATTCATTGCAGGATCCCAAGAATCTCCCTCAGCTCGTATCGCACTTCATTGGGAGTAAGGGACCGGATTCCAAGACTGCCGCCGTCGCGTTCTATTCGCTCCGGCAATCATTCGGTTGGCCTATCGCAGTCTCCTACGCTCTTCGGAACCACTTCGTTCACGACGGGGGTCAGCTCAATGGGGTGGACTTCTTCGACGGGCCCACAGCCGGAGCGGGCTTCAAGATTTCAACGGATGGATGGGCGCGAATCGAGGAGAGGGCGAAGTCCTACGGCGTCGAGCCCACTCATCACCGGGTAGGGGCTGCATGGAAACCATCGGCTGGCGACGACCTGAGGGCGGTCTTGGATGTATGCGAGCGAGAGACGGATGACGCGCTTGGGGTACTTGTTGGTTCGGCCTGCCATTCGATCATGGCGCACGTCGGCTTCGTGCTCGGAGAGGATTGACCTTCATTGAGCATACATAGGAAGGATGGAAGGCCTATTGAGGGTGGCGGGCTGAAGAGGAGGGGCCGAGGAGGGCCTCTGACAGGGGCAGCCCAAGCAGTGCGCCAGGCCGGTGCATAGGCCGGACAGCCCTTGGGGTACACGCCTGCCCAGGCCGCGCTCCCATAGGGTGCATGGCACGCGCCTAGCTCTCTTGGCTAAGGCGGCTTGAGCCTCAACACCGCGCGGTCTGAGGGGGCTCGCGCGCCGGGGCTAGGCTCGCACCTGCCGTGGGCAATCCCAGTTGCTGCAGCGTGGCCAAGTTCTCCCGCACCGCCTCGTACAATACCGTCCCCTCCGACTGCCGCCGCCGGTACTCCCTCCCGCGCTCCTCCACCTGCCCCTCCCCAGCCACACCTCGCCAGGGCACGCGCTACAGTTGGGCTCACACGAACTTTCCTGGAGGACCGTGCTCCCCTGGTCCCGTCTCCAAAATGTCTCCAAAACTGGAGGGAACTCCGGGTGGCAGGTGGGACTGCCGGAGACTCCCCGTGGACTCGAAGTGCCCGGATTCATTCACGATTGGGCGAAAGGCGTGCGCCGTCGCGGGTTTAGGACACCCCTCCTCCACGGGTTCGAATCCCGTTGGGGACACTGCAAGCCGGGGCCGGAGGCCGCTGAGAAATCAGTGGTTTTCGGCCCCGGTGCTTTCCGGCTCCCGCTTGTCTCCAGACACACCCCTGCCCTGCGCAGGCGACCGGTCGGCTTGGGCTCTTGCCCACACGATTCGTCAGGGGCGGAGCGTGCGCTTCAGTGTTAGGCCATGCGGCCATGTCCGGCGACTCACCCGTCCCCAACCCCGGCGGCTTGCCCACCCTGCACTTCCCCCCCGAGCTCCCCATCTCGAGCCGGGTGGAGGACATCACTGCGGCCATCACCGCCCATCAGGTGGTCATTGTCGCGGGGGCCACCGGCTCGGGGAAGACGACGCAGCTGCCGAAAGTCCTGCTCGCCATGGGGCGCGGCCGCCCGCGCCAGATTGGCGTCACCCAGCCCCGGCGTATCGCCGCGACGAGCGTGGCGGCGCGCGTGGCACGCGAACTCGGCACGGAGCTGGGCACGGACGTCGGCTACCAGATTCGCTTCGAGGACCGCTCGTCCCGGCAGACGGCCGTGAAGTTCATGACCGACGGGGTCCTGCTCGCGCAGATTCACAGTGACCCGCTCCTGAGCCGCTATGACACGGTCGTGCTCGACGAGGCCCACGAGCGCAGCCTCACCATCGACTTCCTGCTCGGGTGGCTCAAGCGCATCCTCCCCAGGCGCCCCGACCTCAAGGTGGTGGTGAGCTCGGCCACCATCGAGACCGAGCGCTTCTCGCAGTTCTTCGGGGGGGCTCCGGTCATCCAGGTGGAGGGCCGTACCTTTCCGGTGGACGTCCTCTACGAGCCGCCCCCCGAGGACGCCGAGCTCGCCGACTCCGTCGCCGATGCGGTGGCGAACGTGCTCTCGCTCGACCCGGACGGGGACGTCCTCGCGTTCCTCCCCGGGGAGCGGGAGATCCGCGAGGCCGAGAATGCCCTGAACGCGCGCGAGCTCCGCGGCACGGTGGTGCAGCCCCTGTATGCGCGCCTGTCGGCCGCCGAGCAGTCGCGCGTCTTCGCCACCATCCCCGAGCGCCGGGTCATCCTCGCCACCAACGTCGCGGAGACGTCGGTCACCATCCCGGGGATCGTGTACGTCGTGGACACGGGGGTGGCGCGCCTGTCGCGCTACGACCCACGCTCGGGCACCACGCGCCTGCACATCGAGCCAATCTCCCAGGCCAGCGCCGACCAGCGCAAAGGGCGCTGCGGACGCGTGCGCGAGGGGATCTGCGTGCGCCTCTACGACGAGGCGAGCTTCACCACGCGGCCCGCCTTTACCGACCCGGAAATCAAGCGCACCGGGCTCGCGGGGGTCATCCTGCGGATGAAGTCCCTCGGCCTCGGTGACGTCGAGGACTTCCCCTTCCTCGACCCGCCCCAGCCGAGGGCCATCGCCGAAGGCTGGCGGGTGCTCGAGGAGCTCGGGGCCATCGAGGGCAAGGATCGCACCTTGACGCCGCTCGGGCACCAGCTCGCGCGCTTCCCGGTGGACCCGCGCATCGCGCGGATGATTCTCGCCGGCGCCGAGTACGGGTGCCTGGACGAGGTGCTCATCGTCGCCGCGGCGCTCAACCTGCAGGACCCGCGCGAGCGGCCACGGGAGCTCGCGCAGAAGGCGGACGAGTTGCACCGGCGCTTCCGTGACGAGCACTCGGACTTCACGGGGCTCCTCAAGCTGTGGGCGTTCGTGCGCGAGGCCGAGGGCCGGGGGACGTCCCATCTGCGGCGCGTGTGCCGGGACAACTTCCTGTCCTTCCTGCGGGTGCGCGAGTGGCGAGACGTCCAGCGCCAGCTCGAGGAGACCGTCCGCGAGCTGCGCCTGCCACGCAAGGGCCAAGGCGCCCCGGCGCGCGGGGACGTCCTGCACCAGGCGCTCCTCACCGGGCTGCTGTCCCGCATCGGCCAGTGGAATCCGGAGCAGCGCCACTATACGGGCGCGAAGCAGACGCGCTTCATGGTTCACCCCTCGTCGGCGCTCGCGAAAAAGCCCCCTGCCTGGGTGATGGCGTTCGAGCTCGTGGAGACGTCCCAGCTGTTCGCGCGCACCGTGGCGAAGCTCGACCCGGAGTGGCTCGCGGCGGCGGCCCCCCACCTGCTCAAGCGCAGCTACTCCGAACCGCACTGGTCGGAGAAGTCCGCGCGCGCCGTGGTGAAGGAGAACGCGACCCTCTTCGGGCTTCAGGTCTTCAAGGAGCGCCCCGTGGCCCTGGCTAGCATGGACCCCGCCCGGGCACGGCTGATGTTCCTCGAGCATGCCCTGGTGCGCGGCGAGTACCGCACCCGGGGGGCGTTCCAGGAGAAGAACCGCCAGGTGCTCGAGCGCGTGGCGCGCCTGCGGGACAAGGCCCGGCGCAGCGAGCTGCTCGACAACGAGGCGCTGCTGACGTTCTTCGACCAGCGCCTCCCGGCGGACGTGACGGACGGAGCGAGCTTCGAGACCTGGCGCCGCAAGGCCGAGGCGACCGACCGCGACGTGCTCGTCCTCTCGATGGAGGATGCCCTCTCGCACGACCCGGGCCTGTCCCCGGCGCACTACCCGGACGCCATCACCCTGCACGACGCGTCCGTGCCGGTGACGTACACCTTCGACCCCGCGGCCGAGGACGACGGCATCACCCTGAGCGTGCCGCTGCTGCTGCTCGCCCAGCTGGTCCCGGGTGAACTCGACTGGACCATCCCCGGGTGGCAGCGGGAGAAACTCACCGCCCTGATCGAGCAGCTCCCCCGCGCCCAACGCAAGCAGCTGGGGCCGGTGCCGGACCTGGTCGCCCGTCTCGAGAAGGAACTTGTGCCCTTCCGTGGGCCGATGATTCCAGCGCTCGCGCGTGCGGTGTCCCGGTTGTGCGGCGTGGACGTGCCCGAGGAGTCCCTCCGGGCGGATGCCGTGGCGCCGTACCTGCGCACCACGATCCGGGTGCTCGACGAACGGGGAAAGGAGCTCGCGCGGAGCCGCGACGCCGACGCGCTGCTCGATGAGTACGGGGGACGAGCACGGGCGGCGCTGCGCAGCGCGGCACCGGCTTCGGACTGGGAGCGCAAGGGGCTGACGGCCTGGACCTTCGGCGAGCTGCCCCCCGTGGTCACCCGGCGGGTCGGCGGGCTCGCGCTCCGCAGCTACCCCGCGCTCGTAGACCGGGGCGCTACCGTGGACCTGGTGCTGCTCGAGACATCCTCCGCGGCCGACGCGGCCACGCGCACGGGAGTCCGCCGGCTCTTGATGCTCGCCGCGCGCGGACACGTGGCCGTCAGCGCCGCGCGCATGCCACTGCCCTTCCCGTCCCTGGACAGTGCGCCGCCCGCGCGGGGCCAAGCCGACGCCTTCCGGGCGCTCGTCCTCGCACGCAGCGTCGATGATGCGTTCAAGCTCGCACCGGGTGCGCCGCTGCCCCGCACGCAGGCGGCCTTCGAGGCGCTGGTCCGTGAGGGCTCACCGCGCATCGAGCGTGCGGCCCGGGACTGGGCGGGCGCCGTCGTTGCCACCTCCTCGGAGCTCGCTGCGACGCTCGCTGCACTCAAGGCAGCCTCAAAGGGGCCAAGCGGCGCGGCGGCCGTGCGGGACATCCGCTCGCAGCTCGGGCACCTGTTCCCCGCGAACCTCATCGAGTGGATTCCCTTCGTGCGCCTGCTGAACTACCCGCGCTACCTCCGCGCGGCCCAGGCACGGCTGTCGCGTGCGGTGGCGAACCCTGGCAAGGACGCAGGGAAGGCCGCGCCCTTCACCCCCCTGTGGGAGACCTTCCTCGCCAGGCGCGCCACCGTGCGTAACCAGGAGGCGGCGCAGGATCTGCGGTGGGCCTTCGAAGAGCTCCGCGTGGCCATCTTCGCTCCGGAGGTGACGACGCCCGTGTCTGTGACGGTGGCGAATGTCGGCGCGGCCCTCGCGGCGCTGCGCTAGAAAAAACTGGGGCCGGAAGCCGCTGAACACTCAGCGGTTTCCGGCCCCGGTGCATTTCAGGCTTCAGCGCGTCGAACTACTCCGAGTAGTCATACCGGGCGACGAGCTTCCAGTTGCGGTTGTAGGTGTGCCGCATGGAGAACCAGCCGCTGTGGCAGCTGCCGCTGTTGCTGGCGATGTAGCCGTAGACGAAGCCGTTGTGGACGCGGGCTTCGAGGCGAGGCGTGCCGGGGTTCTCGCAGGTCTGGGTGATGCGGACGGCCTGGTAGGCGGCCTCGGCGAGCACTTCCTCCTGGCCCTCGAAGTCGTAGAGCGAGTGGACGATGTTGCCGGTAAAGGTGGCGAGCTGGCTGGCCTGCTGGGCGTCGCTCTGCGTGAGGAAGGACTGCAGGTGGGCCAGCGTGGTGGCCTCGGAGGTGATCGAGCCGACGAGGCGGTGAACCGCGCCGTCATTGTCGGAGAGCGCGGCACGGATGGCGGTGATGCCGGCCGAGCCCTGGTACACGGAGGTGTCGCCCCAGGTGAAGCTCAAGGCGCTGCCAGCGGTGTAGGCGCTGAGCGCGCAAGAGCCGCCGGCGCCGGCGGGCACGACGAGGATGATCTTACGGAGGCGGTGCTCGGGGTTCAGGAGGGCAATGCACTCGTTGCCGGCGACGCCGTCGTAGTTAGCGGCCGGGCGCACGGCCTCTACGATGTTGTGAACGCGGAACGCGGGATCCGTGGCCTGCTGCTCGATGGCCTGGAGGGTGTCCGTGTCCGTGTCCGTCTCTGGGCCGAGACAGCCGGCAGCGAGGGAGGACGCGAGGAGGAGGGAAGAGAGGCGGAGAGAGGTGTGCATGGCCGCGGAAGGTAACACGCGTAATTCGATTGATCCCGCACATTCATTCATAACGGGAGAACCCCTTCGGCGCCGCGGAGAGCGTTACACAAGCGTCACACAGAGGGGGGTTCGTCCACGGTGGGCACTGGAATTTCCGTGCCGCGCAGGCGACCTCTGAACACCGCGGCGCGCATCAGGAACACGGTGGTGACCGGTCCGGTGAGTCCCATGAACACCGCGATGAGCAGCGCATGGACGTAGAGCTGCCCGTTCTCGAAGGAGACCTGCACCACTGTCGCGAGGGTGAGGCACCAGGTTCCCAGGGTCGCGCCCAAGGTAGGCGCGTGGACGCGCTGGAAGAAGCTCCGCAGGCGCAGAACCCCGAACGATCCGATCAGCGCCGCCAGCCCGCCGAGCGCCGCGAGCAGCCCCGTCACCGCATCCACCCACAGAGACGCCGACGCGCTCATTCGATGACCTCTCCGCGCAGGAGGAACTTGGACATCGCCGTGGAGCCCACGAACCCGAACAGGGCGATCAGGAGGGCCGCCTCGAAGTAGGAGCTGCTGCGGTAGATGAGCCCCAGCGAAAGGATGACCAGCATCGTGTTGACGTACAGGCAGTCGAACGCCAACACGCGGTCCTCCGCCCTGGGCCCGAGAATCATTCGTGCGAGGGCCAGCATCATCGCGAGGGTGAGGCAGCCAAGGGCGAAGGCCAACGGCCAGGAGAGCAGCGGGCTCATTCGAAGATCTCCTTGAGCGGACTTTCATAACGACGCTTGATGAGCGCCACCAGGTCCGCCTCGTTCTGAATGGCGAGGACGTGCAACAACAGGACGCGATTATCCGCCGAGAGCTGGGCCCAGGCAGTGCCTGGCGTGAACGTGACGATCATCGCCAGCGCGGCCAACCCGTTCGGATCCCGCAGCTCGAGCGGAACGTGGACGAAGCCAGAGCGGATGTCGCGCGAGCGTCGCGTGAGGATCGCCCAGGCCACCTCGACGTTCGACCACAACATCTCGAGCAAGACCCGGCCGAACAGGTGTGCCATGACGAGCGGCCTGCGCAACCGCACCGGCGCCGGCCTGAGTTTCGCGGTCACCGCGGGCCAGAAGATCGCCAGGATGGCGCCGAGCACCAGTGTCCCCGCGCTCAACGACTGCATGAGCAGGATCCAGAGCAGGAACAGCGCCACCGAGAGCACGGGGGACGGCAGGAGCCACTTCATCGCGCGGCCTCCTGCGCCGGGGGCGGCGGCCGCACCGGGGCACCAAGGACCGCGTCGATGTACCCGCGGCGATCATAGAGGGACTGCGCCGTCACACGCGCGAGATCCATCGTGGGGGCAGCCGCGATCGTCAGCGCTCCGCACGCGGCGAGGAGTGCCACCACCGGGAATCCCTCCGCCGCCCGGACCCGGGGCGGCGCGCGCTGCATCTCCGACCAGAAGGTGCGGATCCCCGTTCGCGTGAGCGCGATGAGGACGAGCAGCCCGGAACCCAGTAGCCCGCCGGTGAACAGCCAGGCACGGGTGGGAACGCTCCCGGCCTCTTCACGCACCGCGAGCGCCGCCGACAACATGCCGAGCTTTCCGATGAAGGTGGACAGGGGGGGCAGGCCGGAGAGGAGCAGCGCGCAAGCGACGAATGCCAGCGCCATCAAGGCGGTGGACACGGGGAACGGCAGCGCGACGAGCGGCTCCTCCTCGTCATCGAGGTTGACGTCCTGCGCTTCGAGCGTCGCGCTCAGGAAGGGCGCTTCGTCCACGACGGTGGCGCCCGCGCGCCAGCGCTCCACGATATCGACGAGCAGGAAGAACACGCAGGAGGCGAGCGTGGAGCTCACCAGGTAGAACACCGCGCCGCCGAGGACAGCCTGCTCGCCAAAGCCAAGCGCCGCCAGGAGCGTCCCAGCGGAGACCACCACCCCCCAGGCCGCCTGAGCAGCGAGCCGATGCGAGGCGATCATCCCGAGGGCCGCGAGCACCGAGGTGACCAGCCCGAACACGAACAACCCGTCCGCGCCAAATCCCGCCAGCGGTCCCCCGGCGAACATCAGCGTCCAGAGCCGCACCAGCGCGTAGATGCCGACCTTCGTCAGCACGGCGAACAGCGCCGCCACGGGTGGAGTCGCCGACGCGTAGGCGGGGACGAGCCAGAAGTTGAGCGGCCAGGCCGCCGCCTTGGCCAGGAAGGCCACCGCGAGGATGGCCGCTCCCGCGTCGATGAGGTGCCGATTGGCCACCGCCCCCTCGGACAGGCGCGCGGAGAGCTCCGCCATGTTGAGCGTCCCCGTGATGCCGTAGATCATCGATACGCCGATGAGGAAGAGGGACGAGGCGGCGAGGTTGATGGCCACGTAATGCACACCCGCTCGGACTCGCGGTCTTCCGGCCCCATGCAGCAACAGGCCGTAGGAGGCGGCGAGCAGGATCTCGAAGAAGACGAAGAGGTTGAAGACGTCTGCCGTGAGGAACGCGCCAGACAGCCCCATGAGCTGCAGCTGCGAGAGCGGGTGGAAGTGAACGCCCGCGCGGTGCCAGCGCACGGCGGCGAAGGACAAGGCACAGGCGCCGAGGACCCAGGTCAACACCAGCATCACGGCCGAGAAGCGATCCACCGCGAGCGCGATCCCGAAACGCGCCGGCCAGTTGCCGGGCAGGTAGGCCACGACGCCGTATTCCTGTACCCACACCAGCAGCGCCGCCGCGACGGCGAGCCCCAGGACCGCGGAGATCATCCCCAGCACCAGCTTGGCGGGGCGCTTCCCCTCCCCCAGGAGGAGCATTGTCGCCGCCGTCAGCATCGGTAGGAGGATGGGCGCCACAATCAGGTGTGGCATCAGAGCTTGAACGAGCGCCTTCATGCCTCGGTGCCGTCCACGTGATCAGTCCCCGCCATCCCACGCGAGGCCAGGATGACGACCAAGAGGAGCGCCGTCATCGCGAAGCCGATGACGATGGCGGTCAACACGAGCGCCTGGGGCACCGGGTCCGTGTAGTGCGAGAGATCCTGCGGGACCCCCTCCACGAGGATGGGTTCCTTGTCGATGGCGAGGCCCCCGATGCTGAAGATGAAGAGGTTGACCGCGTAAGAGAGGAGCGACAGGCCGACGACGAGCTGGAACGTGCGAGGCCGGAGCAGGAGCCACACGCCAGAGCCGGTCAGCACTCCGATGGCGATCGCGAGTACCACTTCCATCACTCACCTCCCGAGGCTCGGTGCGCGCGGATCGACTGGTGAGCGATCGCCACGAGAATGAGCAACGTGGAGCCCAGCACCAGACAGAACACGCCTAGATCGAAAAACGTCGCGCTCCCGATGTGGATCTCGCCCAGGACCGGAGCGTTCACATGGAAGGTATGCGAGGTGAGCAGCGGATAGCCGACCACGAATGACCCCGCGGCCGTACCAAGGACCAGCAGGAGCCCGATCCCGATCAGCGCGCGCGGCGCGAGGCGCAGGTGCTCCTCGACCCACTCGGTTCCGGAGACGAGGTACTGGAGCAGGAAGCCCACCGACATCACCAACCCCGCCACGAAGCCGCCTCCGGGCGCGTTGTGCCCTCTCAGGAAGAAGAACGTCGCCACCACTCCCGTGACGGGCAGGAGCAGGCGAACCAGCACCGCCGGGACCATCAGGTACCCCACCGCGGTGTCCCGCGCCAGACGAGGGTTCACCAGATCCGTCTGCAAGTCCTTCGGGAGCGCCTGCTGCTGCGGGGGAAGTTCCATGACCTCGGACGCCGGCCGGAAGCGCCGCAGGAGCGCGTAGACCGTGAGCGCGACGAGCGACAGCACCACGCCCTCCCCGAAGGTGTCGAACCCTCGGAAGTCCACCAGCATCACGTTCACCACGTTCCGCCCTCCCCCTCCGCTCAGGGCGTTCTCGAGGAAGAACGAGGTGCGTTCGGGGAAGTCTCGCGTCATCACCGCGTACGCCAGGACCGCCATTCCACCGCCGGCACTCAGCGCGATGACGAAGTCGCGAGCCCGGCGGCCCCTGGCAACCCTCAAGGTGTGCGCATCGAACACGCCGCGGGTCGGCTCTCGCGGCGGAAGCCACCGGAGCCCGAGCAGGATGAGCAGCGTCGTCACCACCTCAACGGTGAGTTGGGTGAGCGCGAGGTCCGGCGCCGAGAACCAGATGAACGTGACGCAGCACACCGCGCCCGCGGTCCCCGACAGCATGAGCGCGGCGAGCCGATGGAACTTCGCCTGCCATGCGGCCCCTACCGCCGCCACCCCTCCAATCGCCCACAGCGCGATGAACGTCGGCGAGACAGGCACCAGGGGGCGCTCCCCCTCCCCAATGCCACCCCACAGCGCCAGGACGCCCACGCTCAGCGTGACCACCACCATCGCCAACACCTGCCGCTGGAGTCCCGCGGTCAGCAGCCAGCGCCGGGTCCATCTGCTCATGAGCGTGAGCCGCGTCAGCAGGGAGGTGAAGAGCCTCGCCCCATCCAGCCGAGCCAGAACGGGGCCACCGAGGCGCTCCCGTCTTGCCTCCCACCGCCGGACCGCTCGGTACAACACGCCGCCACCGACGAGCGCCAGCGCGCTCATCAGCAGCGGAGGCGTGAACCCATGCCATATCTTGAGGCTGTACTCCGGGAGGGGTCCACCTACGACCTGCAAGGCCGCGGCACCGAGGAGCGGCCCGATCGACACCGCGGGCGCGATGCCCACGACCAGGCACACGAGGACCAGCACCTCGACAGGAACGCGCATCCACTTGGGCGGCTCCTCCGGGACGCGCGGAGTGTCCCGCGCGCTGGCGGGTCCGAAGAACACCTTCGCCGCGAACCGGAGCGAGTAGGCGACGCTGCCCATGCCCGCCAGGGTCGCCGCGATCGGCAGGCCCCATTCGATGGCGGGACTGGCGTTGAGGAAGACCGTCTCCGCGAAGAACATCTCCTTCGACAGGAAGCCATTGAGCAGCGGGACTCCCGCCATCGCCGCCGTGGCGACGACCGCCAGCGTCCCGGTGATGGGCATCAGGCGAAAGAGCCCCGACAACCGCCGGATGTCCCGCGTCCCCGTCTCATGATCGATGATCCCCACAGCCATGAATAGCGAGGCCTTGAAGGCCGCGTGGTTCATGAGGTGAAACACCGCCGCCACCGCCGCGAGCGGGCTGTTGAGCCCGAGCAGCAGCACCACCAAGCCGAGATGCGAGATGGTGGAGTACGCGAGCAGCCCCTTCAGGTCGTGCTGGAACAGCGCCGCTCCCGCGCCGAGCAGCAGCGTGACGAGCCCCGCGGACCCGACGAGCCAGAACCAGGTCTCCGTTCCCGACAGCGCCGGCCACAGGCGCGCCAGCAGGAACACGCCCAGCTTCACCATCGTCGCCGAGTGCAGATACGCCGACACCGGCGTCGGCGCCGCCATCGCGTTCGGGAGCCAGAAATGGAAGGGAAACTGGGCGCTCTTGGTGAACGCGCCGAGGAGGATGAGGCAGAGGGCCACCCGGTAGAGCGGGTGGGCCTTGATTGCCTCGGAGTTCCTGAGGACGACCTCCAACTCGTAGCTGCCCGCGATCTCGCCGAGCACCAGCAGCCCGGCGAAGAGGCACAGGCCTCCCATCCCGGTGACCGTGAGCGCCATCCGGGCCCCGCGCTGGGCGTCCTTCCGTTCGTTCCAATAGCCGATCAGCAGGAACGAGAAGAGGGAGGTCAGCTCCCAGAAGAACGCCAGCAGCAGCAGGTTTCCCGAGAGGACCACGCCCAACATCGCGCCCATGAAGGCCAGGAGGAACGCGAAGAACCTCGGCACGGGATCCGACGGCGAGAGGTAGTACCTCGCATACAGCATCACCAGCGCGCCGATGCCCAAGACGAGCATGCAGAACGTCCAGGAGAGGCCATCGAGCCGCAGCACCAGCTCGAGCCCCAGCGAGGGCACCCACGGGATCCGCTCGACCCACAGGCCACCCCCCTGAACTTTCGGGAAATGGAGCGCCACTCCCACGAGCCCCACCAGGGCGGTAAGGCCCGCGAGCCCGGCCGCGCGGTTGCGGGCACTCGTGGGCAGCAACGCCGCGATGGCGCCAGAGACCGCGGGAAGGATCAAGAGAGCGAGAAGCGGCATCTTCTCTACTCCCGAGTCATCTTGGGCATCGCGCCACCATGCGCAACCCCACCGCGCGTTACAAGCGAAAGGAGCGGTGACGGTCACGATGGTTGAATGTGTGGCAGACCCGGCATGGCCCTCAGGGATGCGCGATCACGATGAGCGTCGGCGCCCGAGCCTCGACGCACGCCATCACCTTGCGCATGGTCACGGGATCCAGCGCTCCGAACGCCTCATCGAGCACCACGATCCTCGCCCGCTGCAGCAGCGCCCGCGCCACGAAGACGCGGCTCTGCTCCCCATGCGAGAGCTGCCAGCCGCTCTCGCCGACCATCTGCATCAACCCGGAGGGCATCCGGGAGAGCAGCTCCCCCAGTCCCAGCTCCTCGCAGAGTGCTCGTGCGACCCGTAGGTCCTCGGGAGTAGGAGGCCAGGCCCGTCCTAACAGCAGGTTCATGGCCAGCGTGCCGGACACCACATAGTTCTCGTGGAATTGAGGAGCACCGGCGATCTGCGCGCCCCACCCGTCCGTCGTCCAGGTCGCCCTGTCCAGGCCTCCCAGCAGCAACAACCCCGAGCCCTGGCCCCGCAGCCCCGTCAGGATGGAGGCAAACGTCGACTTGCCCGAGCCCGAGGGCCCCTCCAGGAGCACGCGTTCACCCGAGCGCACCACCAACGACGCCCCTTCGAGCACCGCTCGGGGCGATCCCGGATGCCGGAACGCGAGATCACGCACCTCCAGCAAGGCCTGCTCTTCCGGAAGCGCCGCGCCTGGCGAGAGCGGAGACGCCCCGGGTACACCTTCGGAGCACTTCGCGGCCTTCAGGATGGGGCGGACGCTGCGAAACAGCACGCGCGCCCCCAGCAGGGCCAGGGAGCCGACGGTGAGCGCCCCCACGGCGCGCGCCGCCATGAGCGCTGCCCCTACCCCCACAGCAATCCTGGCCGCTGGGGCTCCCGCGAGCACGCCTGGCAGCGTGGCGAGGATCGCCACCGGCAGGAGACCCCTTCGCGCGAGCGTCATCACCCGCGCCGTGGACTCGTCCCACTGCTCGGAGGCCTTGGCATAGTGCGCCAGCTCCTGATCCTCCTCGTCATGCCATCGCTCTGGTTGCTCCTGCGCGAGCCGCGTCCGGTAGCCGAGCATCCGCTCGATGAGCGCATGCGTCATACCCACCCGAGCCTCCGTCCACCTGCGGAAGAGCAACGCCTGGCGGGCGACAAGCACCGCCATCCCGCAGCAGAAGCCCCCCAGCGCCACCAGCCCGTATCCGCCCGCCGGGCCCGCCGCCATGACACTCGCCGCCATCACCAGATCGATCACCGCCAGGACGCTGGCGAAGCTGCCAGCCAGCGACATCTGTTCCAGTCCCGCGCTCTCGTAGGTCCTCCCGACGTACTCGCCAATGCCGCCGCGCCGCGCCTCGTCCACGGGCAGGGCGAGCGCCCCCGCCAGCAGCTGCCTGCGCAGCAGCGCGGAGAGGTCCATCACCAGCGTTCCCTGGACCCAGGCCAGCGCCGCCTGGAGCGGCACCATCGTCAACCCCATGAGGGCCCACGCCCAGAGCCACCCCGGGTCCAGCTGTCCCTCGAAGGCGCCCCGCCCAATCAACCACCACATGGAGAGCACGCCCGCCTGGATGACGCCCGCGAGCAGGAGGAGCAACAGCAGCCGCCATCCACCGCGCAGCGCCCGCAGGTGATGGCGCAGGCGGGCTCCGGGTGGCAGCCGGAGCGTGCGCCCGGCGACGAGGTAGGTATTGGCGAGCTGGAGCCCCAGCAACGCCCGCCGGGCCGTGGCCCGCTGAGGACCCCTCAGCCCCGTTCGCTCCAGGACACGATCGGCCACGGGGCCCTGGTGCCCCTCGGCGCGCGCCCGCACGGCCGCTGTCAGCGTGGAGAAAGGCACCTTGTGCAGCGACTCATCGGGGGCGATGAGCCGCGCGGTCTGCCCCGAGGACGACACGCGCAGCAGGGCAACCACCGCACTCCCCTGGGTGCTCACGACCTCCACGAGCGCGGGAGCCGCACGTCCCAGAGGCGTCTCGACTTCGCCGTGGCGCGTGTAGAGCAGCTTCAGCTCGAGCCCCAGGGCATGGGCCGCCGCGTCCAGCCACTCTCCCACGCGGCTCGGATCCTCTGGCACCGCGTGGGACAGAGCCGGGAGCGGGTTGGGCAGAGGCAACCGCGCCGCACGCGCCAAGGCTTCCAAGGCCTCGCCCGCACGCTCGATGGGCCAGGCCACTGCTTCCAGTGTCTCCTCCGACATGAGCGTCACCCCTCCTCCACGGCCCGCTCGGAGAGCACGCCTTGATCCAGGACCAGCCGCCTCCATCCCTCTCGCCCCGAGAGATCCCGTCGCATCCCCGCCTCCAGCTCCAGCAAGGCGCGATAGTGGGAGTCCTCCCGCGCCGCGAGCGTCCGAGGGTTCCCATCCTCGACCAGCGTCCCCTCCTGGATGACCAGGACACGATCGAACGAGAGCGTCTCGGCGATGTCATGCATGACGCAGAGCAAGGTGGCGCCCTTCACACCCTGCCGGGCCCGCTCCAGCAGCTCCGCGCGACGGTCACGCTCGAGCCCTCGGAACGGCTCATCGAAGATGGCCAGCCGCACCCCGGGGCGCAGTAACGCTCGGCCCAAGCGCACCCGCTGCCCCTCACCGCCTGACAACAACCCCCCCCCCTCTCCCAGCCGGGTCTGAAGCCCCTGGGGCAGCTTGTCGAGCACCTCGACGAGGTCGGCCCTGTGCAGCACCTGCCCCACCCGGGGCAGCGCCTCGCCCGCTTCGACTCCGTAGGCGAGGTTGTCCACCATCGACTTGTTCCAGAGCATCACCTCGGGCTCCACCCACGCCGTCTCCCGCCTCAGCCGCCACAACGCCGCTCCCTCCAGCGGCTCTCCATCCACCTCGACCCGGCCGCTGGCTGCCCGGTGCCACCCCAGCAGCACTCCCACCAGCGAGGACTTCCCAGCGCCCGAGGGGCCCACGATGGCGACGTGCTCCCCGGCTCGAACCGAGACATCCACTCCCTGCAACAACGTGTGGCCAGAGGCTTTCACCTCCACCTGGCGCAATGAGAACGCCACTCCCCGTGCCACCTCCGCCGGTGGCTCCGTCTGCCTCCGTGCGGCCAGCGCGACGTGCGGAGCTACCTCGTCAGGAGCCAGCAGCGGCTCCATCAGGCGACCGGTGAGCGACGACGCGGCGGGGTACTGGCGCAACCCGTCGGCGAGCTGCCGGCCCAGCCCCGTCATCGCCAGCGCCCAGTAGACGAGCAGCAGGACCGCCCCAGGTTGTACTCCCCGCGAGAGCGCGTGCAGGACCACCGCCACCGCGCCCACGGTGGCGGCGAGCGAGCAGATCGTGTCGACGGTGATGCCTCGGCGCAGCAAGGTGCGCGCCGCGGAGACGAAGTGGTGCAGCGGCTCCTCATGGGCCCGGCGCAGCGTCAGCTCGGCACGGTGTGCCCGCAGCGCTACCCCCCCGCGCAGTGCATCGAGGTAGAAGCGCGAGAGCACACCGTCGAAGTCCCGTAGCCGGCGGTCGGCATCGAGCAGCGAGCGCTGCGCGAGCAAGGGAATGGCGATCGCCAGCCCGCCCGTCAGGAAGATCAAGGGCGCGCTTCGCGGTGCCAACCATGTCAGCCCCGCGAGTGTCACCAGCAGCTCGGCACAGCCGCGCAGCAAGAGGACCGCGAGGCTCGGCACCGCGCGCACCATGTGGATGCCATGGCAGCGCTGAGCCATGTCCGAGACGAGCCGGCTGCGAAAATAGCGATCTCCCAAGCGGGGGATCTTCCCGAGGAACGCGAGCCGAAGGCGGAGTTCCAGGCGCCTCCCCAGTTGGAGCGTCCCGCGTGAGAGTGGCAGTTCCAGCATGAACAGCAGTCCCAGCAACGCGAGCAGCGTCGCGACGCCGACGATCCGCTGCTCCGGAGTCGTGAGGTAGCGCCCCGCGTCGATGATCCCGCGCAGGAGCAGCGCCTCCACGAAGCCTCCCACCGCCGCGGTGACCCCGATGGCGGCAAGCACCGCCGGCTTGAGCACCCCGTCCCGGCGCAACAAGGCCACGAGCTCACGGAGCGGGCGGGTGGGGGCCTCGCGCAAAGCCGCCTCGAGTTCCGGAGACAGCGGCGGTGCATCGCTCCCTCTCTCGCCGCGCAGCCCCTTGGCCTGAACGCACACGCTCCCGCGAAGGGTGAGTTCATCGGCGCCCGGCTTCCCCAGTGCTGTCCAATAGATGGTGGGGATGAGTTCCTCGGCGCGCCCCTCCTCCAGGGCCGTCAGCACTTCGGGCAGGAGTTGCTCGACAAACCTCGCGGCCAGCTCACCCCGCTTCAGGCCATCGCCGTCCACGAGCGTCTGCGCCAACCGCACCGTCGCATCCAGGCATGCCAGGCGCTTCCAGGTGGGGTCCCCGAGCGCCTCCTTGACCAGCCGCTCGGACGTGGGCCCGGCCGCGAGCACCGACAGCCTGCGACGCAGCCCCACCAGGAACTCCTCCGTGCCAGCCCATTCGCGGAACGCCCCGGCGGACACGGTCATCGTGTGGATGAAGAGCCGGTCGAGCAGCTCGTCCACGGACACCCAGCGCCGCCCCAGCGCCGGATCCATGATCTGAACGAGGTGGCCCCACTTCTTCCAGACCACCACGAAGTGCAGGTTGCCGTCCTCCAGCCGCACCACCACGATGGCCGGCAGTACCCCTGCTCCGGCCAGGAGCACATGATCCCGCGGGACCATGTGCTGCTCCGCCTCCAACCCCAGCTTGCCGGCCAGCTCCTCGAGCACATCAATGGAGGTGCCATCGACGTCGCTCTGACAGGCCTCGCGAAGCCTTCCATAGCTGATGGCCACGCCGAAGCCTTCGAGCAGGGCCTTGAGGGCCGCCGGGCCGCAGTCCATGGCCGAGGTCTGGATGACCTCCGGGACGAAGAGGCGCGGGGACCCGGTCATGACTTCGGCTCCCGCCCTTCGGGAGCTCCGCCTCGCCTCGCCTCCCGGCCCAAGGTTCGAAGCACGAGCTGTGACGGCGTCGCCCGGTCCACCTCGATGTCCACCATGCCCGGCAGCCCGTGTTCGAGCGGAATGCCCAGCGGCAGCTCATCCAGCGAGAGCTCCACGCGCACCAGACCATCGCGAACCTCGCTCGCCACCGCCACCACCGTGGCCTTCAACATGCCGAACTCCGTCCAGGAGAAGCCCTCCAACCGCATCCGCGCCCGCTGCCCCGCCCGTACCCTCCCCAGGGATGAGGCCGGGATGAACTGCGCGACGATGCGCACCGAGCCCCCCGCGACGACCGTGGCGATGGGGTCTCCCTCCCTGAGCTGCGCGCCCACTCGCACGGAGCTCGTCTCGCCGAGCACACCATCCGCCGGCGCTCGAATGATGCGGCGCTCCAGTTCCTCGCGCAGGCGCGCCACGCTGGCACGCGCCACGCTCTCGTCCGCCTCGAGTCGGGCGATCTCTCCCCGCAGCGCGGCGAGGCGGGTGCGCCGCTCGGTGGATTGCACCGTGCCGCCCAACCTCGCGCTCGCCAACGCGGCTCGCGAGGCCTGCTCGGCGGCCAGGGTGCGCTCCAGCTCCGCGCGGGCCCTGCCCCACTCCATCTCGCTCACCACCCCCCGTTTCCAGAGCCGCTCGGTGCTCGTCGCCTCTTCCTGGGCGCGCCGCGACACCGTCTCCGCCTCGCTGAGCCGGGCCCGCGCCTCCTGAACTCCCGCGACCCCCTGCCCCTTTTGCTCCACCAGCGCGCTCTGCTCCGCCTCGAGCTGAGCGCGCGCTGCCTCGAGCTGCGGCCCCAGGCCTTGGAGCACGGCCTCTGCCTCCGCGACCTGGCGCTCCTCGTGCTCACGTGACAGCTCGACGAGGACCTCCCCCGCATGCACGGAGCGGTGAAGCTCCAGCTGCGTCTTCACCACCCGCCCCTCCACGGGTGAATCAATGGCATACACCTCGCGATGGAGCTCCAGCCGCGCCTGCACGCTGCGCTCGTAGACCGTGGTGGGCGCCAGCGTGAACCAGCCTCCCCAAAGCGCGAACAGCCCTACCGGCAACAGCCCGAACGCCCACCGTCCTCGCCCTCGGGCCAGCGCGCGCAAGGTACGTGGGAAAATGCCTTCGACCTTCATGGAGGCCCCCGCTTCGACTCCGCCCTCCAGGGCATAGAGCCGAGCCAGCCGGCCTTGTGAGGAACTTCAGTGCTCCCGGGGAATCAGCCCGCTCGTCCTGCCAGCAACCCTTCCGAGAGGGCTTCTCATCACAGGGGCCTCGCTCCGGACTCCATCGACCCGAGGAACTCCATGAGTGAGAACGCCGCGTCGGTCGACCCCCATGAGATGCTGTACCTGCCCCTTCGGCGTCGCTTCATGAGCGAGTACGTGGACACCCCCGAAGGCACCAAGGAGCTGCGCCTCTTCTTCGGCTTCAAGGAGATCTCGTTCGATGAACCGGAGCTGTTCTCCTTTGGCGAGACACTGATCAAGCAGGAACAGTTCATGGCGGGCAGCGCCACCACATGGAGCTCGGGTGAGCCCCTTCCGTGGGAGCGCGTGAAGAACATGCTCGAAGCGTTGCTGAACGAGGAGGTTCTCTCACGCGAACCCCCGAAGCCCCCTCCCGAGAGCGAGCACCATCGGAAGATGCTGGAGGCCGAGGCCCTACGGGACGCGCCTACCGAGCCCCTGTGGTGGAACCCGGACTGCCCGCGTGTCATGGAGCGCCTGGTGGGCCGGCCGCTGGAGCTGGGCTTCCTCGAGTCGGTGCTCCCTGTCCACCGCATTGCCCACCCCGCGTTCGACGCCGAGGGCCGCCACGTCGGAGAGAGCAACGTCTTCCCCGATGCCATGCGCATGAAGCTCCAGACGGAGTGGCGCGTGTGCCGCTACCCGGGCAGCCGCTATCTCAACGAGGCGCTGATGAACCTGACCGCGCTCAAGGCGATGACGCGGTACTGGAAGCCCATTCTGCAGGAGGTGCTGGAGGTGCGCGCGGAGTTCCTGCGCCGCTATCCCCCGCCTCCAGACGGAAGCTGGCGGATGGGAGACCTTCACGCCATGGCCTACTCGGTGCTGGCCCTGCCAACCTTGATGCTGATGCGCGCGAACGCCCCCGTCCCCAACGGCGCGTTGGATCCCGTGCTGTCCTCCCTGTTCCGGGTGACGGATGGCGTGCGGATGGTCACGGCCTATCTGCTCTTCCTGCCGGAAATGCCGATGACGTACGACACGCCCATGACGGCAGCCGAGCTGTTCCGCGTCACGGAGCATGACAACCACTTCATCTCGAACCGGGGCGTCTGCGCCGGCCCGCAACTCATGGTGGAGGAGTTCTTCGGGACGCTGCTGGATGGCAAGCCCGTGGCGAACGCGCCCCCGCCCCAGGCAGCGTGGGACGCCGAGATCCCCGCCGCGGTGGATTACGCGCTCCACGGGCTGAAACTCTATTGTCTCCAGTTCAATCTCTGGAGCCACATGTGCCGCGCCTACGAGCTGATTCGCGCGGCGCTGCTCGAGGTGGAGGATGCGCCAGAGAGCGTCCTGGGCCGGCTGCGCGCGCGCATCGAGCGCGATTGGCAGCACATCCTGCCCACCCGCTTGAACCAGTCCACCCAACGAGATTGGGCCGAGGCCCGCTACATCGAGATGTTCGACCAGGCCCAGCGTGGCCTGAGGGGCTTCCGAGAGGACGCGCGGATGCACCTGCGGGACGCATTCACCCCTGCCAGGGATGAGGTGGATGAGAATGCCCGGCGGCAGCTCCAGGAGCTGCTCCGCACGCGCGCGGGGTCGCTCTCCGAGGCTCGAAGGCACGCCCTCGATGCCGTGGCGAATACCCTCGCGGGGTATCTGGCTATCGAGCGCTCAACGCTACGGGCCCTGGAGAACGTTCAGCGACAGGTCAATGCATTGCTCCAACGCCCCCACCCGGCGCGGAAGTTCTCCAATACGGACCTCTCACTCCATCACCGCCTGCGCGTCGGCACCATCGGAGTGCTGCCCTACTTGCCGGAGGTGTTCCGAGACGAGCTGGGTATCGCCATCGAGAACACGGAGGATGCCACCCGCTTCAGCCCCATCAGCTCTGCCTGAAAATAATTCCATCACACGGGCTCCCTTCCTCACTCATTCGGAATGAACCCCAACGCAACACCCAGGAGGAGCAAACACATGAAGATCAAGACGACCGTTCGTGGTGGCCTCGCGCTCATCGACCCCACGGTTTACCCCGGTGGTTATGGTGGCCGCGGGTGCCCGGGTGGTGGCGGCTACCCCATCCGCAAGCTGACCTACCTGGTGCCGTAATCCAGGTCGGCGGCGGCCGCGGGTGATTCGAGTCGTCAGTGGGCGCCAGGCTGCGCCCGCTGGCGGCTTTGTCTTTGTGGAGTAACCCTCCCTTGCAGAGCCTCCAGGACGATTTCGGCTCACAGATGCGTCGAGCACTCTCCGTCTCGGTTGCAGGCACTACCCGGAGGAAAATCGATGCCCTCAATTCATGGTCGTCTGGTGCGCAATGGAGAAGGAACTCCGATGGGGCAGTTCGTCCCCTCGGGCAAATTCGGCAGGATCTTCCCGACACTGCAGCCGCTGATCCCGCCGCTGGCCGCGTTGGAGGAGCTCGGCCGCGCGATGAAGGATGCCAACCCCGCGGACCCCAAGGGAGACAACGAAGACATCCCCGCGGGCTTCACCTACCTGGGCCAGTTCATCGACCACGACATCACCTTCGACACCACCTCCATCCAGGAGGTGCAGGTCGACCCGTTGGCCCTGCACAACTTCCGCACGCCCGCGCTCGATCTGGACTGCGTTTATGGCCGAGGTCCGGGCGACCAGCCCTACCTCTACCAGCTGCCTCCCAATGACGCGCTCTTCCTCATCGGGACCACCAGCGCCAACACGCCGGGCGGCGATCCGAAGGTACAGACTTCGCTGCCGTTCGACCTGCCGCGAGGCCCGCAGTCGCTGGCCATCATCGGGGACCCTCGCAACGACGAGAACCTCATCGTCGCCCAGCTGCACCTGGCATTTCTCCGCTTCCACAACAAGGTGGTCGCGGGGCTTCAGAACGGCACCATCACGCCTCCGCCCTCCGCGACCCAGTCCTCCCTCTTCGAGCAGGCCCGCCGGCTCGTCACCTGGCACTACCAGTGGATCGTCGTGAACGACTTCCTGCGAAAGGTGGTGGATCCGCACGTACTCGACCACGTGCTCGAGCGCGGCCGGGCGTTCTACCTGCCGAAGGGTGATGCCTTCATCCCCGTGGAGTTCTCCGCCGCCGCCTACCGCCTGGGCCACAGCATGGTGCGCGAGGCCTATGACTTCAACGAGGTGTTCACCTTCAAGCCCAGCCCGCGCCAGGTGGTGCCGGCGACGCTCCAGCTGCTGTTCAACTTCTCCGGGCGCTCCGGCGTGGGCGTGCCGATCCCCAGCGATTGGATCATCGACTGGCGGCGGTTCTTCCGGTTCCCCAACGACGGGGTCACGGCCGGTCTCAGCCGCAGGCTCGACCCGTTCCTGGCGCCGACACTCGCGGAGATCCCCGACCACGGCGTGCTGCCCGGCGTCAACCTGCCCATCGCCAACCTCAAGCGCGGGCGCAGCCTCGGCCTGCCCTCCGCGCAGAACGTGGCCCGGCGCATGCGCATCGAGCCGCTCTCGCCCAAGGACATCGCCAAGGGGCCGGATGGCGCGGTCGCCGAGAAGCACAACCTGCACGTCGAGACCCCGCTCTGGTACTACATCCTCAAGGAGGCCGAGCAGCGCGGCGGCGCCAAGCGCCTGGGGCCCGTGGGCAGCCGCATCCTGGCCGAGGTCTTCGTGGGCCTGCTCGAGCTGGACGCGAGCTCCTACCTGGCCAGCAACCCGCAGTGGAAGCCCACCCTGCCCTCGGCCAAGAAGGGCGACTTCGCGATGACGGATCTGCTCTCCTTCGCGGGAGACCTGTCGCCGATCAACGATCCGAAGAACGTGAAGCCCTGAGGCTTCACTTCGGCCAGAGCGTCACGGCTCTGGCCGTCTCGGAGCTCCACACCCGCTTCCGTCCCCGGTACATCCGGGGATGGGCGCCGGAGTCGGCGAGCGAGACGAGCAGGTACGGCCCGCGGACCTGGAGGCTGATCATGTCGTTCGGCCGATAGGGGTACGCGGGCAGTGCCACCACCTTCCCCTTGTCGAGCCACCGGATGAGCCCGGTCGACAGCAGATCGTTGCCGAAGGGCGTGCTCCAGATCGCCAGCCGGTGCGCCCCGCTCCGGAACTCGGACCACTGCCCCTCGGGCTGCTCCGGGGAGAGCTCGTAGAGCGGATCGAGCACCGCGTCGTCTTCGATCTCCAGGGCCTCGAACCGGGGATCGAGCGCGCGAATCGACCGCTCCCCCAGCTGCTTGCGGTGCTCCAGGGCCGCGGTGCCCAGCCCGTCCTGGGAGGCCTTCGACTCCATCCGAAGCCACTTCCCGCCCAGGAAGGCGAATGCGTGGGCCACCATCGGAGGCCGCGACTCCCGGGCGTCGAGCGGGAGCATGGCCTTGTCGAGGGTCACCCCGAAGAACCGCGCCTGCTCGGCCGTGACGCTCTGAAGGGCGAGCCCGAGCAGGCGGCCTCCCGAGTCGAAGCCGTACTCGATGAGCTCCCCCTCCGGAGGCAGCGGCAGCTCCTCGACGCCGCTCGTGGTGAGGTCCACGAGGAACAGCCGGTCCCGGAACGCCGAGCTGGGGAATGGCTCGGGGAAGGTGGGCTTGCCCACCACGGGCATGCTGACCGCGCCGCGCCAGAACCGCACCGCGCCGCGCTTGCCGTCCCGGCTCAAGGCGGTGCTGCCCCCCTGGCAGCCCGCCGCGAGGCGCGCGAGCACCTGGCGCTTCGAGGCCACGGGCTCCACCTTCACCCACTCGCACTGGCCTTCGACGGGCTCCAGCAGCGAGAGCGTGGCATCGGTCTCCGCCGCGCCTCCTGGGAAGACAGGCGCGAGCAGGACCGAGGCGAACAGGGCGAACGAGAGCGTCTTCAAGGTCCCACCATTGTCCCACAAGCTCCGGGGCGAGAAAGGATTCCATCCCGGACACCCCCAGGCGAATAGGCCTGTGCGATGCCGGGCCCCATGGTACCCATGCGGCGTGAGCGCTCCCTTTGACCAGCTCGGCCTGTCGCCCGAGGCTCTTGAAGCCGTGCGCCGCGCACGCTTCGCCCAGCCCACCCCCATCCAGCAGCGGGCCATTCCTCCCGCCCTGGCGGGCAAGGATGTCATCGGCTGCGCCGCCACGGGCACCGGCAAGACGGCCGCCTACGTGCTCCCCCTGGTGGAGCGCTTCGCCGGCCGCCAGGGCACCCTCGGGCTGGTGCTGGCGCCCACCCGTGAGCTGGTCCAACAGATCGCCGAGCCCGTGCGCTTCTTCTCCGAGCCGCGCGGCCTCCACCACGCGGTGGTCATTGGCGGCGAGGACATGGCGGCCCAGGTGGATGCCCTGAAGCAGCGCCCCACCTTCGTGCTCGCCACCCCGGGCCGGCTGGTCGATCTGCTGGAGAACGGCGCTGCTTCGTTCTCACACCTGGAGGCCCTGGTGCTCGACGAGGCGGACCGGATGCTCGACATGGGCTTCCTGCCCCAGATCGAGCGCATCCTCGCCGCCCTCCCCCGCCGCCGGCAGACGCTGCTGTTCTCCGCCACCCTGGGCCCGGACGTGAGCCGCTTCGCGCGCGAGCAGCTGCGCCAGCCCGTGCGCATCGAGGTGACCCGCAGTGGCACCCCCGCCGAGCGCGCCGAGCAGCGACTGTACCTGGTGAAGCCCGAGGAGAAGTCTCCGTTGCTGCTTGCGCTGCTGGCGCGCGACGAGGCGACCGCGCTCGTCTTCACCCGCACCCGCGAACGCGCGGACAAGGTCCACCGGACCCTGCAGCGCGCGGGGTACCGGTGCGGCGTGCTGCACGCGGACCGCACCCAGAACCAGCGCCAGCAGGCCATGGACGCCTTCCGCAAGGGCACCTATCGCTGCCTCGTCGCCACCGACATCGCCGCGCGCGGGCTGGACGTGGAGGACGTGGGGCACGTCATCAACTACGACCTGCCCCACGCGCCCGAGGACTATGTCCACCGCATCGGCCGCACCGCGCGCGCGGCGGCCAGTGGGGTCGCCTCCACGTTCGCCACGTCCCGGGAGTCCGCGACGCTCGCGAGCATCGAGCGTGTCATGCGCGCGAAGATCCCCCGCCGCCCCGTGCCTCGCGAGGATCCGATCTTCCAGGCGGAGTGGGAGCGGCTCCAGACCGCGCAGCGCGATCCCGGCCCGCCCCAGAAGGACCATGGCGTCTCGAAGCGCGCGGAGGGGCATGCGCCCGGACGCCACGCGAGGACGCACAAGCGACGCTAGCCCGCCCCCGAGGCCGCTAGACCGCCACCGATTCTCCAGGCAGGGTAGGCCTCGTGGCGAAGAACGCAGATCGAGAGCTGAGGGACTTGCTCGAGTCGACGCAGGCGGAGGTCAAACGCCTCAAGGCCGAGCTGACCGCGCGTGAGAGCACGGGGTACGAGACGGCGCAGCGGGAGCTGGAAAAGGAACTCCAGGCGCTGCGAGCACGGGCCCAGGCGCTGGAGAAGGAGAACGCGGCGCTCCGAAAGGGCCGCGAGGCTGCGGCCAGCGAGCGACTCGCCGCGCTCAAGGCCGAGCTGAGTCATGTACGTCAGGAGGCCAGCCAGGCGAGCGATGAGGCAAAGCAGTTGAAGAAGCGCCTGGAGGCCACGACCCGAGAGTTGGAAAAATCGCGGGCCAAGGTGCAGCGCCTGAGCAATCTCCCCTCTCGCGACAGCAGTTCCCTGCGGGACAGGGTGGCCGCTTTCTTCTCCCGGTCGACGCGGACTGAACTCGAGCGCGCGCAAAAAGAGATAACCCGGCTCAACCAGCAACTCAGCCTGGTGCAGGTCCCTCGGAGGCGCGGCCGCTGACTCCCAAGTGAGGCCACGCGCGCCCTCCTGCTGTACAATTGCGTTACCAACAACAGGAGGAGGAGTGGTGAAGACGATGAAACTTGGATGGGTTGTGCTGGGTGCATGGATGCTTGGGTGCGCCACGACTTCGCCGCAGCCTCAGAGCACGAGCACGAGCACGCCCCAGTCCACGAGCACGGCCAGCTCGAACCTCGCGGCCAACAAGGGCGCCGTTGCCTCCAACAAGGCGGACCCCGACAAGACGCTCGTCTGCGAGGACAAGGCCATCACCGGCACCCGCATCCCCAAGAAGATCTGCCGGACGCAGCGCCAGGTGGAACAGGAGCGCGAGGCGGCCCAGAAGCAGGTTCGCGAAGGGGACCGCATCAACCGCGAGATGGGCAACTAGCGGGCGCGCCCTCATGCGCAAGTCACACGTATCCACGCGATACGTGTGACACACTCCCGCGCATGAACGCTCGCTCCCTGTTGGCCCTGGTGTGGTTGACCGCTACGGCTTGCGCCACCACGCCTTCGACTTCGTCGGATCCTTCTCTGTCCTCGGCCACCGCCGAGGACGCGCGCTTCACCACCCTCCTGAAAGAGGACTGGGAGCGCGACCTGCGCGAGTTTCCCGTCTTCGCCACCTTCATCGGCGACCCGCGCTACAACGATCGGCTGAGCGACATGTCGCTCGAGGCCATCGCACGCCGCAAGCAGGAGGCTCGCGAGCTGCTCGAGCGCGTGAAGGGGATCGACCGCTCGCGCCTCTCCGAGCCCCAGCAGCTCAACTATGATCTCTTCCGCCTGAACGTGGAGCGCGGCATCGAGGGCCAGCGCTTCCCGGAGGAGTACCAGCAGATCAGCCAGCTGGGCGGCATCCACGACATGATGGCGGAGCTCGCCCAGAGCGTGCCCAAGCGCAACGCGAAGGACTACGAGGACTTCGTCAAGCGCCTGCGCGAGGTCCCCCGCGTGCTGGACGAGTCCATGGTGCTGATGCGCAAGGGCCTGGAGGCCGGCGTCACCCCGCCGAAGGTGACGCTGCGGGACGTGGCGGGCCTCATCCGCAACCAGATCGTCGACTCGCCCGAGCAGAGCCCCATCTACCGCGCGGCCTTCGAGGGCTTCCCGCTCTCGCTCAAGCCGGAAGAGGCGCGGCTGCGCGGGGCGGTGGCCGCGGCGATCCGCGAGGCGGTGGTGCCCGCCACCCGCAAGCTGCTGACCTTCTTCGAGTCCGAGTACCTGCCGCACGCCCGTGAGCCGATCGCCATGTCCGCACTGCCCGACGGCGAGGCCTGGTACGCGTACCGGGTGAAGGGGATGACCACCACGGACCTCTCGCCCGACGCCATCCACCAGATTGGCCTGGCGGAGGTGAAGCGCATCCTCGCCGAGATGGAGCAGGTGAAGGTCGAGGCGGGCTTCCAGGGCACGCGCGCCCAGTTCGCGCAGCACCTGCTCAAGGACCCGCGCTACGCCTTCAAGTCGCGCGAGGAGCTGCTGATGACGTACCGCGACCTGGCCAAGCGCCTGGACCCGGAGCTGCCCAAGCTCTTCGGCACGCTGCCCCGGCTGACGTACGGCATCCTCCCCGTGCCCGAGTTCTCGGAGAAGACGGTGCCCGCCGGCTACTACATGCCGGGCTCGATCGAGGCGGGCCGCGCCGGGTTCTTCTTCGTCAACACCTATGACCTGCCCTCACGGCCCCGCTGGTCCGCGGACGCGCTGGTGCTGCACGAGGCCGTGCCAGGCCACCACTTCCAGCTCGCCATCGCCCAGGAGCAGGGCGGTGACGTGCCCGCCTTCCGCCGCCACGGCTACTACGGCGCCTATATCGAGGGCTGGGGTCTGTACGCCGAGTCCCTGGGCTACGAGCTGGGCGTCTACAAGGACCCGTACTCGAAGTTCGGCCGGCTCGCCTCCGAGATGCTGCGCGCCGTGCGCCTCGTGGTGGACACCGGCCTGCACTCCAAGGGTTGGACGCGTGACCAGGCCATCACCTACTTCCGCGAGAACTCCGGCGAGCCCGAGCACGACATCATCGTCGAGGTGGACCGCTACATCGTCAATCCGGGTCAGGCGCTCTCATACAAGGTGGGTGAGCTGAAGATCCACGAGCTGCGCACCCAGGCCTCCCAGGCGCTGGGCTCGCGCTTCGACGTGCGCGCCTTCCACGATGTGGTGCTCGGCTCCGGCGCGCTGCCCCTGTCCGTGCTGGAGGCGCGCGTGAAGGCGTGGGTGGCCCGCCAGAAGGAATGAACCAGGGGTGGCAACTGTCCGAACGGACACCGAGGGGAAACCCTCCCCTCGCCCACCCGGGCCCGCTTTCTGGGAAGATCTTCCCGGCTGGCCGTGTCCCAGCTTCGGGCTTGCCAGCTGCATCGCGGCCCTCGCCCCTGGAGGTTTCACATGTCGGAGAAGAGCGCGATGGAGAGAATGGTCGTCCGCACCCCGGAGATGGACTGGAAGCCGCTGGGTCCGGGCACCTCGGTCAAGATCCTCCGCGTGAGCGCGGAGACCGGCATGTGGACCATGCTGCTGAAGATGGAGAAGGGCGCCGTCTTCGCCCCCCACAAGCACCTGGGCCCCGCCGAGTACTTCATGCTCGAGGGGCTGGTGGATGTAGGCAAGGGCGTGCTCGAGCGCACCGGTGATTACGGCTACGAGCCGCTGGGCACCACGCACGAGGCCACCATCGCCCTGGAGGACTCGCTGATGACCTTCACCTCATACGGCCCCATCGCCTTCCTCGACGAGAAGGGCAACATCCTCCAGGTGCTGGGCGGGGACTACCTGCTGCAAGAGCAGGCGCAGAACCCCCAGCTCAGCGCCAAGAAGGTCGCCTGAGGCGGCCTCACCTCCGCTTCTGACCGCTCGCCTGCGCGTTGAAGGTGTCGCACGCCTCGAGGGTGCCCTGCTCCAGCCCTCGGCGGAACCAGGCGACGCGCTGGGCGGATGAGCCGTGGGTAAAGGACTCGGGGGCGACGCGGCCTCGCGCGCGCCGCTGAAGAGTGTCGTCACCAATGGCCGAGGCCGCGGCCAGCCCCTCCTCGACGTCTCCCTGTTCGAGCACCTGGCGCTGACGCTGGGCGTGGTGGGCCCAGATGCCGGCGAAGCAGTCCGCCTGGAGCTCCTGCAGCACGGACAAGGCGTTGGCCTCCGTCTGGGACATGCGGCCGCGCAGCGAGTGGACGCGCTCGGAGATGCCGAGCAGGTTCTGCACGTGGTGCCCCACTTCGTGCGCCACCACATAGGCCTGGGCGAAGTCGCCCGGAGCACCGAAGCGGCGGTCCAGCTCGTTGAAGAAGGTCAGGTCCAGGTACACGCGCTGATCCAGCGGGCAATAGAAGGGCCCCACCGCGCTCTCCTGGAAGCCGCAGGCCGACTCCACCGCGTCCGAGAAAAGGACCATGCGCGGCTCGATGTAGCGCACCCCCTGCGGCTCCAGCAGGCCCGGCCACGTGTCCTCGGTGTCCGCGAGGACGACGGAGACGAACTGCTTGAACTCCTCCTGCGCGGGATCCACCGGCGCTCCCGAGCCTCCGATGCCGACGTCGCCCGATGGGCCCGCGGCGTCACCCGGCGCGTAGTCCGAGGGGCTCCCGCCAAACAGGAGCACCAGCACGAGCGTCACCAGACCCGCGGCGCCTCCGCCCACCGCCAGTGGACGCCCCGCGCGCATGCCACGCCGATCCTCGATGTTCGTGCTGCGCCGTCCCCCCTGCCATCGCATCTCGCGCCCCCTCCCGAAGAATCCTTCCGTCCAAAGTAGGCAGCCCGCCCTCCCCCGTGGAGGAAGAGCAGCCAGGGAGGCAAGCGCCTGGCGTGATCGATTCCTCTGCGCCGATGGTCTAGCCTTCCGGAACCTTCTCCATGGCCTCCCAAACCCTCGTCTCTTCCCTGCTCCAGCGGCTGCGTCAGGCCCACCCGGATGCGCGCTACGAGCTCAACTGGACGACGCCCTTCGAGCTGCTCGTCGCCACCATCCTGGCCGCGCAGTGTACGGACGAGCGCGTCAACCGCGTCACCGCCACGCTCTTCCAGAAGTACCCGGGCCCTCGGGCCTTCGCCGAGGCGAACACCCCCGAGCTCGAGGAGGACCTCAAGCCCACCGGCTTCTACAAGCAGAAGGCGAAGTCGGTGCAGAACATGAGCCGCGAGCTGGTCTCCCGCTTTGGCGGCGAGGTGCCCCAGGACATGGAGCAGCTCGTGACGCTGCCCGGCGTGGCCCGCAAGACGGCCAACGTCGTGCTCAACACGGCCTTCAACCTCCCCTCGGGCATCATCGTCGACACCCACGTGGCGCGCGTCAGCCAGCGCCTGGGCATCACGAAGAAGGAGAAGCCCGAGGAGATCGAGAAGGACCTCATGCGGCTCGTCCCCCAGGACCAGTGGACCTTCTTCGGCCCCGCGACCGTGCTCCACGGCCGCTACACCTGCATGGCTCGCAAGCCCCGTTGCGAGGCCTGCCCCATGAACGATGTCTGCCCGAAGATCGGGCTCTGAGCCCTACTTCCCCACGACCTCCAGCCGGCTGCCGCGCGAGAGCTCGCCCAGCTCGTGCGTGAGTTCCTCCAGCTCGCGACCACCCGCCATGCGCTGGATGAGCTCCTCGCGGGAGATCTGATCCTTGGAGAAGGTGCCTTGGCTCCGGCCCCGGTTGAGGATCGTGAAGCGATCGCCGATGAGCCATGCGTGGTGCGGGTTGTGGGTGACCAGAATGACCCCACAGCCGCGCGAGCGGGCCTGGGCGATGTAGCGCAGAACGATGCCGGCCTGCTTCACGCCGAGCGCCGAGGTCGGCTCATCGAGGATGAGCACCTTGGCGCCGAAGTAGACGGCGCGGGCGATGGCGATGGACTGGCGCTCCCCGCCCGACAAAGTCCCCACGGGCTCCGACGAGTCCCGCACGTGGATGCCCATCTTGTCGAGCTCGGCGCGAACGATCGCGTCCGCCGCGCGCAGATCGAAGCGCCGGAAGGGCCAGATGCCCTTGAGCGGCTCGGCGCCCAGGAAGAAGTTCCGCACGATGGAGAGCATCGGCACCATCGCCAGGTCCTGGTACACGGTGGCGATGCCGCGCTCGCGCGCATGGCGAGGGGAGGCAAGGCGCACCTCTTCTCCCGACACGAGCATGCGGCCCCGATCCGGCAGGTGTACCCCGGACAGGGTCTTGATGAGGGTCGACTTGCCGGCGCCGTTGTCGCCGAGCACGCACATGACCTCGCCGGCGTACACGCGCATCGAGACGTCCTCGATGGCCGACACCCTGCCGAAGGACTTCGCCAGCCCCTCCACCTCGAGCAGCGGCGCGCGCTGCACCTCGGGGATGCTCATCGCCGTGCCTCCACCATCCTGCCGCGGACGTAGGTGTTCACCAGCACCGCGACGATCAACATCGCCCCCAGGAAGACCCGGTACCAGTCGGAGTCGACGCCCGCGAACACGATGCCCTGCTGCACCATGCCGAAGATGAGCGCTCCGAACGCGGCGCCCACCACCGAGCCATGGCCGCCCGTGAGCAGCGTGCCTCCGAGGACGGCGGCGAGGATCGCCTCCAGCTCCTTGCCCGTGCCGCGCAGCACGTCCGAGCCGGTGAACTTCACGGCCTGGAACGTCGCGATGAGGCACGCGCAGAACGCCGTCGTCATGAACAGCGCGATCTTCACCCGTTGCACCGGGACGCCGAGGTTGCGCGCGGCGTCCGGAGCACCACCCGCCCCGAAGATCCAGTTGCCGAAGCGCGAGCGCAACAGCACCCAGGTGGCCAGCACGGTGATGGCCACCCACCAGATCACGGAGACGGAGAAGCCACCCACCCGGCTGGCGAAGATCGTCTCGGCCGAGGCGTAGTGGAGCGCCTCGTGCAGCCCTCCCACCTGGGTGCGACCGGTCACGAGCCGCGTCACGCCGATGGTCGCCCCGCTGAGAATGAAGAGCGAGCCGAGCGTGACAATGAAGGACGGCAGCCGCGTCCGGACGACGACCACGCCGTTGGCGAAGCCCACCGCCAGCGACAGGACCATGGCCACCGCGATACCGCCCCAGATCGACCAGCCGAGCCGCTCGCAGAGCAGCGAGATCGTCATGCCGCTGGCGGCGATCATCGAGCCGACCGAGAGGTCGAACTCCCCAGCGATCATGAGCAGCGAGACGGCGGCGGCCAGGATCCCCAGCTCGGAGGCGATCTCGAGGTACGTCGCGGACCCGGCCCAGGACAGGAAGCCGGATCCCCCCGCGTAGAGGGCGAAGAAGACCCAGACGGCTACCACGCCACACGCCGCGCCGAGTTCAGGGCGGTTGAAGATTCTGCGCATTGACTGCTACCGGATGCCTTGCTTGCTGAGCTCGATGACCCGAGCCGCGGTGTCCTTGGTCACGAAGCCGGGGCCCGTCGGCAGGATCCCTCCCGCCGGCATCACCCCGTACTGCTTGTACTGGGACAGGATCACGATCGGCAGGTAGCCCTGCAGGTACTGCTGCTGATCGATGGCGAACTCCAGCTCGCCGTCCCGGATGCCCGTGAGCACGTCGGGCGTCAGGTCGAACGTGCCCAGCTTCACCTTGCCCAGGTTGCCGCCCTGCTTGAGCGCGGCCAGCGCGGCGCGCGAACCCAGGGGGCCCAGGGTGAGGATGCCGTCGGCGCCCTCGCCCAGCGCGGCGGTGACCTTCTGCTGCGAGTCGGTCGGGTCCGCCGCGTTCACCGCGAGCACCTTGCCCGTGCCTCCCGCCTTGGTGATCGCGTCCAGGAAGCCCTTGCAGCGCAGATCGAGCGAGGCGTTGCCCACCTCGTGGTTGACGCACAGGGCGTTCTTCACGCCCGAGGCCGCCATCTTCTCGCCGCCGCCGACTCCGGCCTCATACTCCGTCTGGCCGACGTGCAGCAGCACGCCGAGCTGCTTGTACACGTCGCTGCCGGAGTTGATCGAGATGACGGGGATGCCCGCCTCCACCGCGGCCTTGATCGAGCGCGAGAGGGCGTTGGGGTCCGGGATGGAGACCACCAGTCCGTCCGGCTTCTTCGCCACCTCGGCGTCGATCAGGCGGCTCATGGCCACCATGTCGAAGGTCTGCGGCGCGTTGTAGGTGACGGTGACCCCGAGGTCCTTGGCGCCGTTGTCGACACCGTTCTTCACCACGGACCAGAACGTATCGGAGGCCTGCCCATGCGTGACGACGGCGATCTTGATGTCCTTGCGAGGCGCGCTCTCGGCTGAGGGCGCGGGCGCCGATGCGGGCTTGGCCGGCTCGCTGCCCTTGGTACACGCCGCCGCGAGGAGGATGGCGACCCCTCCGATCAGTGCCCGGACCCTCTGCATACGCATGTCTTCCCCTCTTCTTGTTTGAAAGCGGGCGGAATCTAGCCCGGCCCTGGCCGATTCGTGGAACCCCGAATTTCGTCGAGGGCTCCACTCTCAGTCCGGGTTGCCCGCCCTCCGAGCGCCCTACCGCTCGACGCCCGAGCGCCTTTTGGCGTACCTAGGGGGCCATGACCGCACGCCCCGAGTTGCTCGTCGTTGGCCACGTCACCCGCGATTACATCCGGGGAGAAACCCGCCTGGGTGGCGCCGCCTCGTTCTCCTCACGGGTCGCGGCCACGCTCGGCATCGAGACGGCGCTCGTCACGTCGGCCCCTTCGGACTACGCGCTGATGGCCCCGCTGCGGTCGCTGCCCGGGCTGTCGATCCATGTCGTGCCGAGCCCGACGGTGACCACCTTCGAGCTCGACTACAGCGGCCCGCGCCGCCGCCTCTATCTGCGCGAGGTGGCGCGCCCCATCCGCATCGAGGACATCCCGCCCGAATGGCGCGACATCCCCGTGGCTTATGTGGCGCCCGTGGCGGGCGAGTGCGATCGGGCGCTCGTCGAGGGGCTGCGCTCGAAGCTGATCTGTGTGGGGCTCCAGGGCTGGCTCCGGAAGACCGCCCCGGATGGGCTCGTGGAGCCGAGCATCCACTCCGAGGCCTCCGAGCCTCCCCGAGGGTTGGGCGCGGCCGTCTTCTCCGAAGAGGACCATCCCGAGGCCGAGTTCCTCGCCGAGCAGTTCGCCCGCCGGGGCCCGGTCGTGGCCCTCACGCGGGGCCGGCGCGGCTCCACCGTGCGCGCGGGCAGCCAGCAGTGGGAGATCCCCGCCGCGCCCGCCAACGAGGTGGATCCGACAGGCGCTGGGGACGTGTTCGGGATTGGCTTGACGCTCGCGCTCGCGCGGGGCGCCTCGGCTCCGGACGCGGCACGGGCCGCCGCCGCGATCGCCGCGCGCGTCGTCGAGGGCCCTGAGATGGGGAACCTCTCGGCGGCGGATGCCATGCACCTGCCTCCGCGCCCGTGAGCCACCCGCTCACCAGCGCACGGGCAACGCGTCGAAGCCGCGGAAGACCAGGCTGTTGCACTTGATACGGGGAGGCCGCTCTTCGTCCAGGCGCAGCCCCGGCATGCGCCGCAAGAGCGCTCCGAAGGAGAGATCCAGCTCGCGGCGCGCCAGGCCTGCGCCCAGGCACAGGTGCGGCCCGAACGCGAAGCTCAGGTGCTTGTTGTTCGCGCGGGTGATGTCGAAGCGGTCCGGCTCCGGGAAGACGGACGGATCGCGGTTCGCGGCGGCGATGCCGAGGAAGACGATCTGCCCACGGCGGATGCTCCTCCCGCGCAGCTCCAGATCCTCGATGGCGATGCGGTGCATGAAGGGCACGGCGGGGGCGTAGCGCAGCACCTCCTCCACCGCGGACATGAGGAGCGTGGGGTTCTCTCGCAGCTTCTGGAGCTGCTCGGGGTGCGTGAGCAGGGCATGCACGCCATTGCTGAGCTGATCGATCGTGGTGACGTGGCCAGCGGTCAGGATGAGGATCGCGTTGGCGACGAGCTGGTCCTCGTCCATGCGGCCCTCTGCCTGGGCCTGGATCATCATGCTGAGGATGTCCCGGCCCGGGGACTTGCGGCGCTCCTGGGCGAGCGCTCCCAGGTACCGGGCCAGGTTCCTCATCGCGTCATTGGCGCGCAGGGCCGCCTCTTCCATCCCCTCCACGGGCGAGCCGAAGAACCGGGCGATGCAGTTGGCCCAGATCTGGAAGTCCTCGCGGTGGGCCACGGGGATGTCGAAGAACTCCATGATGATGAGTGAGGGCAGCGGCTCCGAGAAGTCCAACACCAGATCCATCCGCCCCATGTCCTGGACGCGATCCAGCAACGTGTCGACGACCCGGTGGATCATCGGTCGCCAGCCATCGAGCGCCTGCGTGGTGAAGCCCGGGTTGGTCTGACGGCGCAGGCGGGAGTGCTCGGCCCCGTCCTTCATCAACATCTGCTGACTGGCGTAGTGCAGGTAGTCCCGGACCTTGTCGGTCCCTACTCCGCGCAGTTGCTGCTCGACGACGAGCTGGGTCCGCTCGGCGCTCAGGCGCGGATCCCGGAAGCAGGCCGCCACATCCTCGTGGCGGGTGACGAACCACGCTTGCAGCGTGTCCGACCAGTACACGGGCTCCGACTCGAGCAGGTGCTTGTAGAGAGGGTTCGGGTCGAGCAGGTTCTCGGGACTGACGACGTCGAGCGCGATTTTCTCTGCGGCAACCGT
Source organism: Hyalangium ruber (assembly GCF_034259325.1). NCBI lineage: Bacteria > Pseudomonadati > Myxococcota > Myxococcia > Myxococcales > Archangiaceae > Hyalangium > Hyalangium rubrum. The sequence goes on from NZ_JAXIVS010000012.1 coordinate 215,975, forward strand.
CATGTGGACTCCCCCCTGTCAGCGGTGAATTTTCGGCCGAGGTTGCCTCCGGAACCCATAGCCCTGCCGGACAGGGTGGGAAGTGACTGGGTCACGAAGAAGACGGCAAGCCCGCCCCTGCCCGCTCGGCCGCACCCGAGGGCCACCCATCCAACCGGCCAATGCGGCGCGTAGGTTCTCATGAATAGAGAAGTCATGGGGGACACAAACATGAGCAACCTTGAAACAGTCCAGTCGATCTATGCCGCCTTCAGCCGAGGCGACGTCCGCTCGATCCTCGAGCACCTGTCCGAGGACGTGGAGTGGGAGTACGGGGTCGCTCCGAACGATGTGCCCTGGCTGCAGGCGAGGCACGGCCGCTCCGGTGCGCTGGAGTTCCTCCAGAGCCTGCAGGCGCTCGAGTTCCACACCTTCGAGCCGAAGACCTTCCTCGAGGCGCCAAGGCTGGTGGTCGTCCTGGTGGACATCGATCTGGAGGTCAAGGCGACGGGTCAGCGCATCGCCGAGAAGGAAGAGGTCCACATCTGGCGCTTCGATGAGACGGGCCAGGTGGTCCGCTTCCGTCACGCCGTGGACAGCTACCAACACTCCCGGGCGCTGCGGGCAGGCACCGCGTCGGAGTCCACCGGCTCCACGGGCGACTTCGCGCTGCCATGGGGTCCGACCCTGGCTTGAGGCCGAGCCGCTCTCCGCGTCGAGCGCCCCGTGACAGGCGGTCAGTTCCCCTTGGCCTGGGAGCGGCGGGAGAAGCGCAGAATGGAACGGAAGAGCTCCTCCACCGCCTCGGCCTCTAGCCCCAGCTCCGCGGCCCAGGCGCGCCTCTCCGCGAGGAGCGATTCTTCTCGCGCCGGGTCGAGCACCGGGCGCCCTTCTCGTGCCTTGGCTCGGGCCGCCCGCTGTGCCAGCTCGGTCCTGCGGGCCAGCAACTCCATCAGCTCTCGATCAAGCTGGTCGATGTGCGCCCGGGCCTCGGTCAGCTCCGGCGAGCCCGCCTGGGGGGCTGGAATCGCCATGTGCCCTGCTTCCTGAGCGCTCGACTCGGGGGGCAGGCGCTCCAGCTCCCCGTGGATCTCCTCGAGGGCCTTGAGCAGGTGGCTCCGGGCCTCCGAGGCGAAGGGGTTCTCTCGCTGGATGGCGGCGAAGAGGTGCCCGGCGTCCGAGCGAACCACCTCGATGGTACGGGCCAGCGCCTTGAAGCTCGCGGGAGCGAACGGGACATTGATGCCCGTCCCCGCGTCGATCATCCCCTTGGCCACGAAGAACGTGAGGGCGTGAGTGTGCGCCATCACCCGGTCGTGGTTCTCGGGCGTCTGCTCGACGATCTCGCAGCCCAGCCGCTCGTAGAAGCGGCGCGCTCGCCCGGCGGCCTCTGGGTGCTGGGGGTTGGGGCAGATGACCACCCGAAGAGGCCGCTCGGCCATCGCCAGGCTGAGCGGGCCGAAGAGTGGATGGGTGCCCACCCAGGGGACCTTGGTGCCGAGCACCTCGGCGAGCGCCTCCACCGGCTTCACCTTCACACTGCCCACATCCATCACGAGCTGCTCAGGTCGCAGGTGCGGACGCAGCGCTTCGAGAACGGAGTGCAGTCGCGGCACGGGAACAGCTACCACCACGAGCTCCGCCCCCGCGACCAACTCTGGAAGCGAGGTGACACGGTAGGGCTCTGGAACCTCGGAGAACGGATCCAGGGCCCGGTAGCTCATGCCGGACTCCACCAGGAGCGTGCCCAGCGCGCGACCGAACCGCCCGTACCCCACCAGCGCAACCTGCGTCATGTGGCACCTCGTACTCGATCAATTCGCCGTCCGGGTGCTCAGCGCGCTGACGGGGCCGGCGGGCTGAGCACCTTCATGGTGCCGCGGGTCACGCCGAACTGCTCGTGGACCGCCGCGCGCCGGGTGGCCTCGGCCGGGGTGAGCCGGCCCGCGAGCAGCTCCTGGTAGGCCGCCAGCACCCGCGCCGCCTCCTCCTGGGACTCCCGCACGAACTCCACCCGGAAGCGCCGTACCCCGCTCTCCAGCAGCCGGGGCACCAGCGAAGCCGCACTCTGGGCCTGGGCGTTGAACACCGTGTTGCGGCAGCCCACGTCCACGATCACCGGGTGGTCCAACCCCAACCTGTCCCGCAGCGAGATCTGGTGCTTCTCACACGGCCGTCCGCAGGTGCGGAAGTCACGCCCGTTGGACAACGTGTGCGAGTACACGCAGTGCTCGGTGTGGAACGTGGCGATGTGGTGGTGCAGCGCCACCGTGAAGCGGTGCGCCGGTGCGTTCGCCAGCAGCGCGGACACCTGCGTCGCGTCCAGATCGTGCGAGCACGTGAGCGTGTCCAACCCCAGCCCCAACAGGTACGCGGCCGTCAGCGAGTTGGTGACGTTGAGCGAGAAGTCCCCGTGCAGCACCGGGCGAGGCTGGCCCGCCGGACGCTCCAGGAAGTGCATCATCGCGCCCCAGTGGCGCACCAGCACCGCATCCGGGCGCAGCCGGTCGATGCGCTGGTCGTAGCCCTCCTCGCCCGGCTTCTGCACCCGCACCGTCGCGATCGTCACCCGCAGCCCCGCCGCCTTCGCTCGCTCCACCGCCCGCTGCAACCCCACCAGCTCCATCCAGTCCAGCTCTACCTCGGGCAGACCGGCGGCGATGACCGCCTCGAGCTGCGCGTCGTTGCGGCACAGGGGAATCAGCCGCGCGCTCTCCTCTGCTGGAGCCGCGGGCACCCGCTCAGAGAGCGAGACGCGCGTCGACTCGAGCACCGGCGTCTCGATGACCGTCCGGCGGTAGCCGCGCTCCACCGCCGTGGTGAGCTCCGTCACCAACTGGCGCCGCAGCGCCTTGAGCTCGGAGACCGGCAGGTGCAAGCCCGGCGTCAGGCCCGACATATCCAAACCCGCGAGGCGGAAGGTCGTGCCTCCAAACGCCCCGAGCTTGTCTCGCAGCAGCGCCTCATCCAGGCCTCCCGCACGCGCAGGGGTCAGCGTCCCCTGGCTGGAGGCCGAGGACTCATGCCCCCAGGCGCTGGCCTGCACACGCAGCACTGCGCCCTCCGAGCCCGAGACCTTCAGCTCGAGAGGGATGCGGCCCTCCGGCTCGCCCTGCGCCAGCAGCCCCTCGACGCGACGCACCATGGACGGATCGCTGTTGAGCCACACGCGCTGCCCGGCCGCCACGCGCCCCAGATCCGGACCCGGGTGACCAAAGCCCAGCACCCACCCATCGCCCTGACGCTCCACGCGGAAGATGGGGCCGCCCGGCTCGTTCTTGTCCTCCGGATGGCCCGCGTCGAAGACCACGCCCATTCCTGGACGGGGATCGATCGCCTCGGGCGCGGGCTCTCCTTCCAGGGGCGAGGCCACCTTGCCAGCAGGAGCCTCCGGGCGCTCCTCGCCCAGCCCCAGGGCGCCCGTCCACGGACGCTCATCGGGGACGATCCACACCTCCTTGCCGGAGATGGACCGGACGCGGCCCAGGTACAGCCCTCGGTGCTTGGGGAAGCGGCCCTCGACGAGCGTCTGGTGGTCCGAGCCCGCCAGGAACCCATTGGAGAAGCCACGGCTGTACGCCAGCGACATGTCCGCCAGGTCCCGCTTCAGCCGCGCCTCGTCCGGCGCCCCCGCGAGGATGCTCTCCACCCAGCGCTGATAGCCCTGCACGGTGGAGGAGACGTACGCCGGGCCCTTGAGCCGACCTTCGATCTTCAGCCCGTGGACGCCGATCTCCACCAGCTCGGGCACCGCGCGCACGCCCGCGAGATCCTTCGGGCTGAGCAGGTACTTCACCTCGCCCAGCTCCCGCGTCTCCCCATCCACCACGAGATCGTACGGCAGGCGGCAGGACTGGGCGCACTGGCCCCGGTTGGCGGAGCGCCCACCCCACGCCTCGCTCGTCAGGCACTGCCCGCTCCAGGACATGCACAGCGCGCCATGGATGAAGACCTCCAGCTCGACATCCGTCTGCCCGGCCAGCCGGCGGATCTCCGCCACGGAGAGCTCACGCGGCACCACCACCCGGCAGATGCCCAGCCCCTGGGCGAAGCGCACGCCCTCGGCGCTGGAGATCGTCATCTGCGTGGAGGCGTGCAGCTCCAGCTGCGGGCAGAGCGCCCGGGCCAGCAGCGCCACGGCGGGATCCTGGATGATGAGGGCGTCGATACCCGCCGAGGCCGCTCCCCGCACGAGGTGCTCGACGATGGGCAGCTCGGGCTCGAAGACCAGCGTGTTCAGGGTGAGGTAGGCACGAGCCCCCGCGCGGTGGATGAGGGCCACCGTCTCCGGCAGGCGCTCCAGGGAGAAGTTCTCGGCGCGGGCCCGGGCGTTGAAGCCCTCGTCCAGCCCGAAGTAGACGGCGTCCGCCCCACTGGCGAGCGCGGCCTGGAGGGACTCGATATCTCCCGCGGGAGCAAGAATTTCAGGGCGGCGGGCAGGCATGGCTCCTCCTTTAACACGCTGCGGAAGCGAACCCCGCTCGGGAGGCTCCGAGCACCCCGCGCTCTCGCCCCCCTGCTCACCGGGCATCTTCGACTCCCAGCCGGTCCGCGCCATAGAATCCAGCATCGCGGAGAGCAAGTGCTTTCGGCGCTCCCCGTGAAAGCCGCCAGCCGAGCCAGCCAAGAAGCCCGTGCGGACCCCCTGGATTGTCCGGCATGCTTTCATCTCGGGGGCTCAGTCGGCAAAAGGGCGTGAAGGAGACCCGCGTTTTGACATTTGCCAGTCCTCCCATCCGGTTCCTGCTCTACCCCCTGCATGGGGAGATGCGGGCACACGTCCGGGCGGAGTTCTTCGGCAAGGTGTTATCCCAGCGGGTCGGCCGGCCCGTGCTGGTGGAGATCTCCCGAACCTATGAGCAGGTGGCCCAGGAGCTGGCCGAGGGCCGGGTCGACATGGCCTGGGCCACGGCGGAGCAGTGCGATCACTTCGCCCCCCAAGCCCGCGCGGTCCTGCGCGCGGTGCGCTCCGGACGCTGGTACTACTCCGCCGCCTTCGTCTGCCGGGCGGACACCCCGCTCACGCTCGAGGGCCTGCGGGGCTTGCGCGCCGCCTGGGTGGATCCGCTGTCCACCGGTGGGCACCTGCTGCCCAAGCGCTACCTGGAGTCGCGGGGACTGAAGCCCTCGGAGCTGTTCTCCGAAGAGCACTTCCATGGCAGCTACCGCGCGGCGATGCAGGCGGTGCTGCGCCGGGAGGCGGACGTCGCGACGATCTTCACCACCCACCCGGACACGCACACCGTCTACGCCGGCCTGACCGAGCGGCTGGGCCCCGACGCGCGCCTGCTGTACCCCTTCGCCTTCACCGAGCCGTGCCTCGCCGACGGGCTCATCCTGACCTCCCACCTGTCGGAGTGGGAGGCCTCGACCCTGGCCTCGGCGATCACCGCCATGAGCAGCGATGAGGGCGGGATCGAACCCCTGCTGGGGCTCTTCTCCATCGAGGGATTCGTCCCGGCGACCTCCATCCACGTCCAGATGCCCCGGCTGCGCCCCGCCCGGCGCACCGAGTACCTCGTGGCGGACATGGACACCGAGGATCGCTGCCAGCGCCTGTGGTCCTCCACCGGCATGGCGTTCGGGCGGAGCGTCCAAGAGGGTGAGGGGTCCAAGCTCCCGGAGCTGCTGCCTCCGGAGGCGGGCGTGCCCCTGGAGGCGCTCGTGCGCGCGGCGCGGGGCGGCTTCATCGGCGGGCGCATGGAGCTCCGCATGGAAGTGTCCGGAGAGATGCGCGTGTACGCCGCCGAAGTCACCCCGCGCATGCTGGACTCGGGTTCCCCCGCGCCGAACATGGCCCTGCTGGTGCGCGACGTCACCGGACAGCAGGCGCTGGAGACCGAGCTGTACCGGCTGGCCTCCTTCCCCCAGCTCCACCCCGAGCCGATGCTGGAGTTGGAGCCCGAGGGCGCCCCGCGCTACGCCAACCCCGCCGCGCACGCCGCGTTCCCGGATCTGCTGTGGCGCGGGGTGAGCCACCCGCTGGTGGAGGCGGCGCTCGACTGGGCCTGGCACGGCGCGCAGGGAGAGGGCTCTCCGCAGGTGCAGGTGGCCGGCCGCTGCTGGGAGCTGGTCGTCTCGCACCTGCAGGACATCGGCGTCATCCGCGTCTTCGCCAAGGATGTGACGTCGCGCAAGCAGCTGGAGGCGAGCCTGCTGCACGCCGATCGCATGTCGGCGCTGGGCAAGCTGTCGGCGCGCGTGGGCCACGAGATGAACAACCCGTTGGCCTTCGTCATGTCCAACCTCTCCTTCGCCCGCGAGGAGATCCACCGGCTGAAGGCGGCCCTGACGGGCGCCAAGGAGCGCGTGAACCCCCAGGACATCGAGGAGGTCATCGACGCGCTGGGCGAGGCCCAGGAGGGCGCGGAGCGGCTGAAGGAGATCGTCCAGGACCTGCGACTGCTGGCGCGAGAGCCCCCACGGCACCGAGCGCGGGTAGAGTTGCAGCCCGTGCTGGAGGACACGCTGAAGCTGGTGCGCAACGAGCTGCGCCACCGCGCCCGGCTGGAGAAGGACTTCCAGCCCGTGCCGCCGGTGGAGGCGGACGAGGCGGGGCTCGCGCAGGTGTTCCTCAACCTGATGCTCAACGCCGTGCAGGCCATGTCCGAGCACGATGCGGTTCGCAACGTGCTGCGGGTGACCACCCGCACCAGCCCGGACGGGGAGGCGATCGTCGAAGTGCGGGATACCGGAGCGGGGATGACGCCCGAGGTGCTGTCGCGCCTCTTCGAGCCCTTCTTCACCACCCGTCCCAACAGCGTGGGCATGGGGTTGTCGGTGAGCCACGCCATCGTGACGAGCCTGGGCGGCAGCCTGCACGCGGAGAGTCAGCCCGGCGTGGGCACCCGCTTCGTCCTCGTCCTGCCGGCCGCGTGAGGGATCGATGCTGCGCTGGCTCCTCCCTACCCTCGTGACCCTCGGATGCGGCCTGCTGGCCATCGGCTGGGGGCTGGTGAGCCTGCAGCGCATCTTCGCCCAGGAGACCGAGGACGCCCGCGCGCAGCTTTTCGCCCGCCGGGACGAGCTCGAGCGCTACGCCATCGAGGCCGTGCGGCAGAAGCTCACCCAGAAGCTCGCCGAGAGCGCCCCCAGCATCAAACGCGCCGCCGAGGATCCCCTCGCCCAAGCCGATGGGCTCTACCTCGGCTTCCGGGAGTATCAGTTCCTGCCCCGCCTCTCCCGCCCCAGGCCCGGGGCACAGACCCCCGCCCAAAGGATCCACGAGGAGCTCGCCCTGTTGCTCCAGGCCGCCTCGGCTCCAGAGCCCTGGCAGGAGCGGATGAACCTGCTGCGCGCCATCGAGGCCGCGCTCGCCAGAAAGGAGCCTGAGCGCGCCGAGGAGTACCTGGAGGCGCTGCTGCGCTACCGGACGGAGCACCCCCTGCATGCCTCCCGCGAGATTCCCTTCACCGTGTTCGTCGCGGAGCGGCTCCAGCGCGGCCCGGACACGCCGGAGCTCGTGCGCCGGCTCATCACCGGCGAGCTCGCCGATGAGTTCGGAGGGATCGCCCAGGGCGCCGGGCTGCAGCGCGACCTGCTGCGGGAGTGCTACCGCTTCACCCAGCCGGACTTCGACTTCCTGAACGAGCGGATCCTCCGCCTGAGCTGGCAGATGGGCGAGCCCACCGAGGACTTCGAGGCACGCGTCCAGGAGCTCGGGGCCGGCGCGCTGGTCATCCCGGCGAAGCTCAGCGGACCCACGCTCATCGGCGAGCGCTGGTACCTGGAGCCCGATGGCGAGGTGGTCCGCGGCATCGCCGTGCAGCTCGAGGACCTGCTGCCGGTCGTCTCGCGGGAGATGCGCGAGCGGGCGCTCTTCGACGCGGAGGACGAGGTGCGGTTGGGAGACCTCGACCCGGTGCAGCCGCTCTCGTCGCTGAAGCTCGCGGTGGTCATGCCCCGGTGGGCCGCCACGGAGAAGGACATCACCCAGCGCTACGGGCTCAAGACGGTGCTGGTGGCCATCTGCGGCGCGCTCGCGGTGGCCATCGTGGTGCTCGCTGGGCTCGCCCAGCACCGCAAGTACCGCTTCCTGGAGCTCAAGAGCGACTTCGTGGCCACCGTCTCCCACGAGCTGCGCACGCCCCTGGCCTCCATCCGACTGTTGGCTGAGACGCTGGAGCGCAAGGCCCGGAACACGCCCGAGGTGCGCGACTACCCCGCGCGCATCATCCAGGCCACCGACGGGCTGCACTTCCTGGTCGAGAACATCCTGTCCTTCAATCGCATCGACAAGGGCCGCTGGGCGCCCCAGTTTGCCCAGGTGCGACTGGAGGAACTGGTGGGCACGCTCCGATCCGATCTCGCCGGCGCCACCAGCGTCCCGGTGCAGCTCACCTCCGACGTGGGCGAGGTGGAGCTCACGGCGGACCCGTCCCTGCTGCGCCTGCTCTTCTCCAACTTGGGGCGCAACGCGTGCGCCTACAACCACCGTGCCCCGGTGGAGATCTCTCTGCATGCCCACGCCGTGCCCGGCAAGGGCTGCACGGTGCTCTTCGGGGACAACGGCATCGGCATCCCCGAGCGCGAGTGGGAGAATGTCTTCCAGGACTTCTACCGGCTCAAACACCCCGGGCCCGAGGTACACGGCAGCGGGCTGGGGCTGGCGCTCTGCCGAAGGATCATGCACGTGCATGGAGGCACCCTGCGCATCGCCTCCTCCAGCCCCCAGGGCACCACCTTCGCGCTGATCTTCCCGGAGCCGCGCCGATGACGACCCAGAGTTCTCAGCCCTCCTTCCGCCCCGCCATCCTCGTCGTCGAGGACGACCCGAACCTGCGGCTCGGCCTGCAGGACAACCTCCAGGACGAGGGATTCGACGTCGCCGTCGCCTCCAACGCCCAGGACGCGGAGGGGCTGCTGCGCGCGCGCACCTTCGATCTGCTCATCCTCGACGTCATGCTCCCGGGCGAGGACGGCTACTCCCTGTGCCGACGGCTGCGTGCCGGGGGCCTGCAGAGCATGGTGATGATGCTCACCGCGCGCACGCTGGAGGACGACATCGTCCGCGGCTTCGAGGCTGGCGCGCAGGACTACCTGACCAAGCCCTACCGGCTGCGGGAGCTGCTCGCCCGGGTACGGGCCCTCGTGCGCCGGGCCGGTACCGCTCCGCCCCAGGTGCTGGGCTTCGCCAGCTTCACCCTGGACCTCGTCCGCCGCGCCCTGGCCCGGGCCGATGGGAGCATCGTCGAGCTGACCCGCACGGAGTTCGATCTGCTGGCCTTCCTCGTGCGCCACAGAGACCGCGCCCTCACCCGCCAGGAGATCCTCGACGCGGTCTGGGGACAGGACGTGGTGGTGGACCCGCGCACCGTGGACAACTTCGTCTCCAACCTGAAGAAGAAGCTCGGGTGGACGAGCACCTCGGGCTTCACCATCCACACCATCCGCGGCGTGGGCTACCGCATGGAGATCGACTCCGTGACGAAACCATGACGGAAAGATGGACGGCCCACGGCCATCGGCACGCCGCGATTCCCTACCTTGAGGGTGCGTGGACAGGGGCGCTCTAGACGTCAGCCCACGCCGGTGAGGGGCCGCATGGTGTGGCCTTCCCCGGTAGGAGCGCCGGTCTGTGGGAGGCCAGGATGTTCCAGTCAGTCGTCGATCAGCGAGGGTGGCGTTCCGGTCGTATCGGTACAGGCGCGGGGGTGTCCGTGCTGGTGCATGCGGGAGTCTTCGCCGCGGCACTCTTCCTCTCGGCGGGGGCCGCGAAGGAGATCACCCAGGAGCCGCCCGAGGTCGTCTTCAAGGTGGCCCCGCCGCAGCCTCCCCGGGGAAACCCGAACCCCTCCACCCCCAAGCAGGTGGCTCAGCCCAAGCCCAAGCCCAAGCCCAAGAAGTTCACACAGCCCAGCGTCATCCCCCCCACGCCTCCGCCCGAGGTCGAGCCGGCCACCACGCCCGAGCCGGATCCCGTGGACGATCTCCCCTACATCGAGGGCAGCGATCCGGACGGTGTGGATGAGGGCGGCGTGCCCGGCGCCAAGGTCATCACCGGCCTGGAGCAGGCGCTCACCGCCCTGGAGCCCACGGGCGACGAGACGGTCCCCTTCGGCCAGGGCATGAAGCCTCCCAAGCTGGTGTCCGGCGCCCCCATCCAGTACACGCGCGAGGCGCTCGAGGCCAGCGTGCGCGGCATGCTCGTCGCCAAGTGCGTCATCACCCGCGAGGGCGAGGTGGAGAACTGCAAGGTCATCAAGGGCCTGCCGCACATGGACGTCGCGGTGCTCTCCGCCCTGGAGACGCGGCAGTACAGCCCGGTGATGTGGCAGGGCAAGCCGATCAGCGTCTCCTATATGTTCAACATCAAGCTGGAGATGCCCCGCTAGTCACGGGGCCCTCGGCGGCGGCGCTCCTCTCAGAAGGAGAGGAGCTTGCCCCGGATGCGCCGGCTCCCCTGCTCCGGCTCGGTGTCGTAGCGCGAGTGGACGACCAGGGACTGCCGGGCGCCCGCCGAGGCCAGGGACAGGCCCTCTTCCGAGGTCCGCACGTTCCGGGTCACCAGGAAGCCCTCCGGAGTGATGACCCTGCCCGAGGGCGTCACCTGCGTGGCGTAGATGTCCCAGACCGTGTCATCGCGGTGGTCCGCCCAGGCCGTCACGTAGGACGTCCCATCGAACGTCACCGCGGGCACGTACTGGTTCGTGGCGTCGGTGCAGAGCGCCAGCCCGGAGGCGTCCAGCACCTCACCGCCGCTCGACACCCGCGCCCCGTAGACGTCGGCATTGCCCAGGCGGGAGTCCGACCAGGTGACGAAGTAGTCCTTCCCGTTGGACGCCACCGCAGGGGCGTACTGCTCCTGGGTCTCGCGGGAGACGGAGAGGCCCGTGGGCTCCAGGACGCTGCCCTCGTTCGTCACCCGCGCCCCCACGATGTCCCAGCTCGTGGCGGCATGGTTCTCGGCCCAGACGACGAAGTAGTCGGTCCCGTTGGAGGCGGCCCGGGGCCCGTAGTGCTCCACGAGGCTCGAGGAGATGGGGATGCCGCTTGGATCCAGCACCTCGCCGCCGCTCGATACCCGCGCGCCATGGACATTGCCCTGCGCGTCGGGATCCTGCCGCCAGGTCACCAGGTAGTCCGTCCCGTTGGAGGCCACGGAGGGGCTGTCCTGGAAGTCGGAATGGCCCGAGATGAGGAGCCCCTTCGAGTCCAGCACGGCGCTGGCGCTGTCACCCGCGCCAAGCACCCGCGCCCCATGGATGTCCCAGTTGATGTCGCGGAAGTCCATCCACGCCACGAGGTAGTCCTTCCCGTTGGAGGCCACCATCGGCGACTGCCGCTCGCGCGGCCCCTGGGCGATGAGCAGCCCCGCGGGATCGAGCACTCCGCCCTGCAGCGCGACGCGCGTGCCGTAGATCTGGATGCCCTCGGCCCCCGTCTCCGTCCAGACAACGAGGTAGTTGCTCCCGTTGGAGGCCACCGCGGCCTCTGTCTGGTGGAGCGCGGTGCTGTTCACGGGGAAGCCCTCTCCCGGGGTGATCGTCCCCGCCAGGGAGACCCAGGCACTGCGCAGCTCGGTCACCGCGCCCGAGATGCACTCCCAGGCCAGGAAGAAGCCCGCCTCGCCCACCGCCACGCTCGAGTTCTGGCAGTTGCCGCCACTGTCGGAGAAGACGCCGTGGGTCTTCGCCACCACGCCCGAGGTGGACACCTGACGCCCGAAGATCTGCCGCGTCGAGTTGGCGGTGTCCCACTCCGTCCACGTCACGTAATAGTCGCTGCCCCGCGAGGTCACCGCCGCATACGACTCGGTGCGGGTCGGGTGGGTGGCGATGGCGATTCCCGTGTGATCGAACACCTCGCCCTTGCCCGACACCCGCGCGCCGTAGAGATCGCGGCTGCCGGCGTTGCGCCAGTCCAGCCAGGCGATGAAGAAGTCCTCCCCGTTGGAGGTCACGACCGGAATGTTCTGGGAGCTCGGGATCGACACCGGGAAGCTCTCGCCATCGAGCACCTCGCCGTCGTTCGACACGCGCGTGGCGTAGGCGCGCGGATAGCCGTCACGCTCGTCCTCCCAGGCCACGAGGTAGATCGTCCCGTTCGAGGCGAGCGAGGGCGAGCGCTCCTGCAGGTACTCCCCGGCGCGGAGGGTGATGCTGGCGTCCTCCATCGGCAGGCCCGTCGTGCCCGACATCCGCCGGCCATAGATGTGCGTGTACCCATCGGGGCCCGTGCCCTGCCAGACCACCAGGTAGTCCACCCCGTTGGAGGCCACCTTGGGCGAGAGCTGGAACGTGGACTCCGACGCGATGGGCCGGCCGCCCGGGAAGGCGACCTCGCCGGCCGCGCTCACCGGAGTGCCATGGATGTTCCATTTGCCCCCCCGGTTGTCGTTCCACACGACGAAGAAGTCCCTTCCGTTGGAGGCCACATGGGGGGTGGCCGCTTCTCCGGGGCCGGTCGTCACGGCGATTCCGTTCGGGTCCAGGACGACGCCGGAGATCGACACCCGCGTAGCGTAGAGATCGAACAAGCCGCCGCGCCCACTCCTCCAAACGAGGAGGTAGTCCTTCCCATTGAAGGCCAGCACGGGATGGGTCCGCACCTGGCTGTCAGCGGGCGTCCGCCGGCCATCGATGATCATCTCGTCCTGCTCCGGCCGGGAGGCGGCGCGCACCTGACGGATGATGGCCTCCACGTCGAACGGCACCTGCTCGGCGCCGGAGATGGCGGCTGACGGGAGTGCGGCCTCCGCGAAGGGCTCCCCCTCGCCCTGGCAGCCGATGCCCCAGCCCATGGCGATGACGACCGCTACTCGCAGAATAATCCGGTGAATCTGTAGTCCGAACACTGCCCCTCCTGGAAAAATCGATACCGAGTGAATTTCGTGGGGGCGCCATCGCACGGATCCGTACATCTAGGAAAGGGGGTGTGTCCTCCAGGGAACAGAGTTTCGCCCTGCGGGGATTAGCTGGATTTTCAAGAAGGACATGTTTTTTCACTTTGACTGGGTTACTATCGAAGTGCCCCCATGACCCGGTCGGCCATCCAGCAATGGGCGGAGTCCTTCGCCGAGGCGCTCGTCCGGCGCGCCACGCAGTTGGGCGCCTCGCACCGAGACGATCTGGGCAGGCGTTCGCGGGAGATCCTCACGCGGCTGCAGAGCGCCGTGCTGCGCTTCGAGTCCCAGAACTTCGGCGGTCCGGACCTGAGCTGGGGCCGGGCGAACGAGCAGGACGTGGCCGCCCTGCCCCGCCCTCCGGTGTCCTCGGGCCGGCTGGTCTGCATCCCGTACTACGTGCACCACCACGCGGAGGTGTCCGAGGCCTGGGACTACGGCTCGGGGGTGGCGTTCATCCACGATGAGGACGAGGTGGCCGCGGTCAGCTTCGGCCGGGGGCGTCGGACGCTGTCCGTCTCCCTGCACGAGGGCGAGGCGCGCATCGGCTTCGGCGGAGACATGCCGTTGATCGACGACGTGCCCGGCCTGGACACGCTCGCCCCACCTCCGCAGAACGTGCTCCCTCCCTTCTGGGCCCTGGCGCGCTGCATCCTCGGCGTGGAGGGCTACGGCACCTGTTTCCTCGAGGGCCACCGCGTCTCCGCCCGCTGCATGAGCCCGGAGGCCAACATCATCTCGGTGTTCCGCCGCGCGCTCGGGATGCACATCGAGAACGAGTACGGCGAGTCCTCCTGGCACGACCACGTCTACTGCGCGCTGGCCTGGACGCCCGAGGCCCTGGAGCGCTGGCGCCGGCTGCGTGAGCCGGCGGTGCGCGCGGGCGTGGGGGATGCCTGCCCCATGTGCGGGGGCCGGCTCGAGGACGCGGAGCTGCTCGCGGCGCCCCCGCCGCAGGACCCCTCCGGCTTCGTGCGCCTGCGCTGCGAGGTGTGCGCCACGCTCTTCCGCTCCTCCAGCCGACGCGGCGTGGACCTGGGCTCGGGGCGGCTGTCCTACGTCAGCAAGAACCTGTGACTCACCCCTGCGTGCGGTGCGCGTCGGTGAGGCACTGCACCACGAGCGCCGTCCACCCCGTCTGATGGGTGGCGCCCAGGCCCCGGCCGCTGTCCCCGTGGAAGTACTCGTGGAAGAGGACCAGCTCGCGCCAGTCCGGCCCCTCCGCGAAGCGTGGGTCCTCTCCGTGGCAGGGCCGCCGGCCCGTGGCGTCCGGCAGGAAGAGCCGGCACAGCCGTGAGGACAGCTCTCGCGCCACCTCGGCCAACGTCATCATCCGCCCGGAGCCCGTGGGGCACTCCACCTTCAGGCTGTCTCCATAGAAGTGGTGGTAGCGCTCCAGCGCCTCGATGAGCAGGTAGTTGAGCGGGAACCACACGGGCCCGCGCCAGTTGGAGTTCCCTCCGAACATGCCGCTGTCGGACTCGCCGGGCACGTACCCGACGCGGTGCGCCTCGTGGCCCACGCGGAACACGAAGGGCTCCTCGGCGTGGACACGCGACAGCGAGCGAACGCCGTAGTCCGAGAGGAACTCGCGCGGATCCAGCACCCGCCGCAGCACCCGCACCAGCCGCTCCCGCGAGGGGATGGCCAGCAGCCGGTATCCGCCGGCCTCGCCTCCCTCGGGCGCGGCCATGTACGAGATGTTGTGCGCCAGGTCCGCCCGGTTCTCCAGGAACCAGCGCATGCGCTTGGAGAAGCCGGGCAGTCGCTCGATGAGCCGATCCGACAGCACCTCGGCGGCGAACAGGGGCACCAGCCCCACCATCGAGCGCACCCGCATGGGCACGTCGTGCCCCTCCAGCCACAGGTGGTCGTAATAGAAGCCGTCCTCCTCCTCCCACAGGCCGCTACCGCCCAGGTGGTTCATCGCGTCGACGATGGCGACGAAGTGCTCGAAGAACTTGGAGGCGATGTCCTCGTAGGCCGGGTCCTCCTGGGCCAGCTCCAGCGCCATCGAGAGCATGGTGGTGCAGAAGAAGGCCATCCACGCGGTGCCGTCCGCCTGGTGGAGCTGGCCTCCGGTGGGCAGCGGCTTGGAGCGATCGAAGACGCCGATGTTGTCCAAGCCGAGGAAGCCGCCGGTGAACAGGTTGCGGCCGTCCACGTCCTTGCGGTTCACCCACCAGGTGAAGTTGAGCAGAAGCTTCTGGAAGGTCCGCGCCAGGAAGAGCCGGTCGCGCCTGCCCTGCGTGCCCGTCATCTTGTACACGCGCCAGCACGCCCACGCGTGGACCGGCGGGTTCACGTCCGAGAACTCGAACTCGTACGCGGGGATCTGCCCGTTGGGGTGCATGTACCACTCGCGCAGGAACAGCACGAGCTGCTCCTTGGCGAAGAGCGGATCGATCCGCGCGAAGGGGATCATGTGGAACGCCACGTCCCACGCCGCGTACCAGGGGTACTCCCACTTGTCTGGCATCGAGATGATGTCTCGGTTGTACAAGTGGCCCCAGTCCCGGTTGCGGCCCTTGAGGCGCGACGCGGGAGGCGGCGGCGAGTTGGGGTCCCCCTCCAGCCAGGGCTGCACGGCGTAGTGGTAGAACTGCTTGCTCCACAGCAGGCCCGCGTAGGCCTGCCGCGCCACCCGCCGCTCCTCCTCCGGCAACGTGCTCGGCAGCCGCGCGTCGTAGAACTCGTCGGCTTCGTGGATGCGCTGCTCGAAGAGGCGATCGAAGTCCTCGCCAAAGAGGACCTCGGGCCGCTCGGCCTCGGGGAAGAGCCGCAGCGAGAGCCGCACCGAGCCTCCCGCCGGCACCTCCAGCACGTAGTGGAAGGCGGCCTTGGTCCCCACGCGCTCCGGGTTCACGGCGTCCCGGCGCCCGTGGACGACGTGGTCGTGGAAGGCGTCCTTCACATGGCGGGCGCGGTTGGGCACGCCGTACAGCCGCTCCAGGTTCGTCTCGTTCTCGGTGAACAGCCGCTCGGGGAGCGCGCCGCCCTCGGGTGCCTGAGCGTGGAGCCGGTAGCGCCCCAGCGAGTCCTGCTCGGCGATGATCGCGTCCTCCCCCTCCGCGGACATCCGAGGCTTGGGCCAGTAGCCCTCGCCGGTGCGCCCCCAGGCCCAGGTGTTGCGGAACCAGAGCGTGGGCAGCACGTGGATCCGCGCCGCTTCCGGACCCCGGTTGGCCACGGTGATGCGGATGAGCAGCGCGTCGGGGCTGGCCTTCGCGTACTCGGTGAAGACGTCGAAGTAGCGCTCTTCGTGGAAGATGCCGGTGTCGACCAGCTCGAACTCGGGCGCCTCCCGGCCCCGGTGCCGGTTCTCCGCCACCAGCCGGTCGTAGGGGAAGGCTGCCTGCGGGTACTTGTAGAGCCCCTTGAGGTACGAGTGGGTCGGCGTGGAGTCGAGGTAGAAGTACTCCTCCTTCACGTCCTCGCCGTGGTTTCCCTGGGGGCCCGACAGGCCGTACAAGCGCTCCTTGAGGAACGGATCCTTCTCGTTCCACAGCGCCAGCGCGAAGCACAGCCGGCACTGCCGATCGGTGACGCCTAGCAGCCCATCCTCGCCCCAGCGATAGGCCCGGCTCCGAGCGGCATCATGCGGGAAATCCGTCCAGTTGTTGCCCTGGGCAGAATAATCCTCACGAACGGTACCCCACTGGCGCTCCGAGAGGTAGGGCCCCCAGCGCTTCCAGTTGGAGGAACGACGCTCATCCTCGGCCAGGCGGCGCGCCTCGGCGCCGAGCCCCCGTGTCTGACTCATGGCGCGAACCATAGATGAAGTGAGACGATACAGGCGCACGCCGTATGTCGACCTCTCTGGTTTCCTCCGACAGCCCGGCCTCCGAGGCCGAACCGCGTCCCGCGGAGACGGGCCCCCTGGAGCAGCGGGTTCGAGAGCTGGAGGCCAAGGCCCGGAGTCTGGATGCCATCAACCGGCTCGCGAGCTCGCTGCTCCATGGCCAGACGAACGTGGATGACATCCTCTGGGACGTGGCCCAGGGCGTCGTCGCCCACCTGGGGCTGGAAGACTGCGTCATCTACCTGTTCGACGAGCGGCGCGAGTACCTCCTCCAGCGAGCGGCCTTCGGGCCGAAGAACCCCCGGGAGCGGGAGATCCTCTCGCCCATCCGGATCAAGCCCGGCACGGGCATCGTCGGCACGGTGGCGCTCACCGGCAAGGCCGAGATCATCGCCGACACCCGCCGGGACGCGCGCTACATCCAGGACGACCAGCAGCGGCTGTCCGAGCTGGCCCTGCCCATCTTCTTCCGCGACCAGGTGATCGGCGTGCTCGACTCGGAGCACACGCAGGAGGGCTTCTTCACCGAGGAGCACCTGCACACCCTCCAGACGGTGGCGTCCATGACGGCGGCGCGGGTGAGCCAGGCGCTGCTCGAGGAGCAGCTGCGCGACGCCAACCGGCTGCTGGAGGCACGCATCATCGAGCGCACGCGCGAGCTGTCCGATGCGCAGCAGCGCTCCGAGCGGTTGCTGCACAACGTGCTGCCCCACAGCATCGCCGAGCGGCTCCAGCGCGGGGAGCACGCCGACGCCGAGCGCTTCGAGGAGGTCACCGTCCTGTTCGCCGATCTGGTGGACTTCACCCGCTGGTCGGCGCCACTGCCGCCCGAGCACACCGTGGAGATCTTGAGCCAGGTGTTCACCGAGTTCGACTCGCTGACCGAGCGCTACGGGCTGGAGAAGATCAAGACGATCGGGGATGCGTACATGGTGGTGGCCGGGGTGCCCTTGGCCCGCGTCGACCACCGCGAGGCGATGGCCTCGATGGCGCTCGACATCCTGGAGACCATCCGCCGGCTGAGGCGGGTGCTGGACGCCTCGCTGGACGTGCGGGTGGGGATGCACAGCGGCCCCGTGGTCGCGGGCATCATCGGCACGCGCAAGTTCGCCTACGACTTGTGGGGCGACACGGTGAACATGGCCAGCCGTCTCGAGGCCCATGGCATGAGCGGGCGCATCCATGTCTGCGAGCAGACCTCGGTGGCGCTGAGCGAGCGCTTCTCCTTCGAGCCGCGCGGAGAGATCGAGGTGAAGAGCCTGGGCCGGGTAAAGACGTGGTTCCTGACAGGGCGGCGCGGGTAGCCCGGACCAACATCGACACCCGATCCCCGTGGCTGTAACGTCCGCGCGCCCATGCGCCGTCTCCCGCTCGCCTCGGTCCTGTTCGCGGTCCTCGCGCTCTCGGGGTGCCACCGCGAAGTCCGCCCCTCCACCCCGCCCCAGCCCACCCTCTCTCAAGTCGCGGATGAGCTGTTCACCGCCATCGAGGGCGAGGGGGCCCTCACCAGCGTGCTCGTGCTGGATGCCCAGACGGGCGAGCCGCTCTACGCGCGCCGTGAGCATCTGCGCTCGCTGCCCGCGTCGACGATGAAGGTGGTCTCCACCGCCTCGGTCCTCGCCGCGCTCGGGCCGGAGTTCCGCTTCCGCACGAAGGTGTTGCTCGAGGGCACCCGGCAGGGCGAGCTCTTCACGGGCGATCTGGTGGTGGAGGCCTCGGGAGACCCCACCCTGGGCTCGTGGCGCTTCCCGGAGACGACGCTGACCTGCGACCAGATCGCCGAGGCGATGACGGGACGCGGCATCCGCAAGTGGCGCGGCGCGCTGCAGGTGCGCGGCCCCGACACGGGGCTGGATGGGCCGCTGGGCCCCGGCTGGGCGTGGGACGACGTGGCCTACTCCATGAGCGCCGCGCCCATGCCGTTCGTCTTCCGGGAGAACGTGGTCGACTTCTCGATGCTGCGCGCCGAAGGAGCCCCGTGCTCGGCGCAGCCCGCCATCCAGCTCACCCCCCGCTTCGCCCCGTTCTCCGCCGTCGTGCAGATCGACACGAAGGGCTCCCGCTCGGGCTTCGCCTGCCTGCGCGAGCACAACCCCTCGCGGACCCGGTGCGTGTGGCGCTCCACCGGCGGCTCGTGCCCGCGCGCCATGTCCACGCGCCTCGCCATCGATGATCCCCAGGCGCTCTTCGCCGCCTGCGTGGAGGATGCCCTCACCCGGCGCGGAATCACTCGCATCCCCGCCCCCCCGGCACCGCGCGACGCGGCACCGCCGCCGGTGAATGAGCCGCTCATCGAGCTGGTGAGCCCCCAGCTCGGGGAGATCGTCAAGGTGACGAACAAGGAGTCCCACAACCTCTACGCGGAGCGGCTGGCCCTGCGCTTCGCCCGGGAGCGCACGGGCAGCGAGGACTACGCGGCGCTGCGCAAGGCGATGGCCGCGGAGCTGACCCGCCGTGGCATCTCTCCCCGGGACCTGCGACCGATCGATGGCAGCGGCCTGTCGCGCTACAACCTGGCCACCGCGCGCGGGCTGGCGCAGCTGCTCTACACGAGCCTGAAGGAGCCCTACGGAGAGGCCTTCGTCGAGAGTCTGCCCATCGCCGGCGTCGACGGGACCCTGGGCAGCCAGCCCCTCTCCGCCGAGGCCCTGGCGCGCCTGCGCGCGAAGACGGGCACGCTCTCCAGTCAGAAGGCGTACGTCGGCGTCGCCGAGCGCCCGCACGACGCGGAGCATCCCCGCGTCGTCTTCGCCCTGATGCTGGGCAACATGGACGAACAGCCCGCGGTCTCCGCGGGCGGCGCCTTCCAGCGCTTCGCGGAGGCGCTCATCCACCTGCCCCTACGGTGAAGTCGCGAGCCGCAGCGCGGGCTCGCTCCGAGGCAGCGGCCTGGGCCCGAGCCGGCGGGCCGCGCGCCCGGCGAGCACGTCCGCCAGCGCCTCGTCGACGGGCAGACCCGGGTGCTGCACCAGCCACATGAACTCCCCCGAGGGGTTCACCTCCAGGAAGACGTGCCGCCCCTGCGGGGTGACGATGAAGTCGAACGCCCCGTAGTTGAGCCCCAGCGCATCCATCATTCCCAGCACCTGGAGCCGCAGCGACTCCGGCAGCGTGTAGGGCTGCCACGACCTGATGAGCGCCAGCCCCTCGCGCCGCCAGTCATTGCGTGCTCCCGGCAGTGCCTGCGAGTCGATGGCCGCCGCCATCACCTGCGTCCCCACCACCGTCACCCGCAGCTCCACTGCCTTGGTCACGTGCTCCTGGAAGGTCATCGGGCACAGGTCCAGCCCGTCCAGATCCTTCAGTTCCCGCGCGCCCAGGGGCGTGGTGAACACCACCTGCTCCAGCCCCTGCTCGTCATACACGGCGAACGAGGCCATCATCTTCGTTACCACCCCGCTCGGGCAGCTCGCGGCGAAGGCACGCACCGCCTCCGGATCATTGGTCATCAGCGTGCGCGGCACCTCCATCCCCAGCTGGCGCGCCAGCTTGAGCTGCAGCGGCTTGTGCTCCGAGCGCCGCACGTGCTCGAGCGCGTCCAGTTGGAAGACGCCCAGCGCGGCCATCATCCCGAACACCACGCGGCGGCTCTCCTCCACCGCCGGCTGGCGAAGCTGCGAGTCCAGGTCCCGGGGAATGCGCTCCGCGATCGCGCAGCGGCGGTACCAGACCGCCGAGAACTCCTCCAGCGCCACCTCGCCCTCGGGCCCGGAGAGCCGGCCTCTCCCGGCCTCGTCGAGCGAGAGCTGGAGTTCGGTGGGGAAGAGATCGGTGTCGAACCGGTAGACGCGCTCGCCGCGCGCCTCGAGAGCCCGCGTGACCGCGGCGGGTGCTTCGTTGTCTCGGGACCGGGTCACGATGAGGATGGCCATGGGCTTTCCCGTGGAGAGGGTTAGCGGGGGCGATCCTCGGCGAGGAGCGCTTCGGCCAGGGCCGCGGCGATGGGCAGGTCGAGCTCGTGCTCGATCATTCCCCACTCACCCCCAGGGTTCACCTCGAGAAAGAGGTGCCGCCCCTCGGGTGTGACGATGAGATCCACGGCGCCGTAGAGCAGCCCCAGGCCCGCTACCAGGCGGACCAGACGATCGGCGATCTCCACCGGCACCTCGCCCCGTGTCCAGCTGCATTCCCCGGCGCGTGCCCGTCGCCAGTCCACCTGCCCCGCGACCGAGCGCGAGGCGTCGATGGCGCCCACGAAGCAGCGTCCGCCCACCACGATCACCCGCAGCTCGCGGGCCTTGTCGATGCGCTCCTGGAAGATCATGGGGCTGTGGCGCAGTCCCTCCAGCGCCTCCAGGTCCTCGGGACCGATCGCGCTCGTGTACACGAAGGGCTGGTCGCCACTCATGGACTGGGTCAGGGGCGTCTGCATCTTGGCCACCATGCGCCCCCGCACCTCCTGGAAGAAGGCACGCACCCGCGCCGCGTCGTTCGTCACCAGGGTGCGCGGCACCTCGAGCCCCAGCGCACGGGCCAACCGGAGCTGGCGCAGCTTGTTGCCCGCCGCCAGCCCCGCTTCGAGCGGGTTGACGAAGCGGCAGCCCAGCGCGCCCAGCCCGTCCAGGAATCCTTCCACCGCCGCGTGCGACTCGCGCCAGCAGCTCGCGCGCCACTCGGGATCCAATGTCTCGTCGAGCCGGGCCGGCACCAGCCGCCGCAGCCACGCGCCTCGCACGCGCTCTCCGCGCACCTCGCCGTCGGCGGTGTGCAGCACCACCTCGCCTCCCTCTCGGCTCAACGCCACCGTCAGCTCCAGCTCCGAAGGAAAGCGGTCCGTGTCCACGCGCAGAGGATGCCCCCCGCGCCGTGACACCTCCTGCGCCACCCGGTCGACCGTGTAGTGGTCACCGCTGTGCGTGAGGAGCAGGACGATGTCGCGGGCGGGGGGCATGGGGACCTCGACTTCCGTCACTTGCAGATGTCCTCGTCGCTGTCCGAGGGGTACTTCAGGGTGAAAACCTCGTCCTGGTCCGAGGGAGCCTTCCGGGTCACGCCGATGCCTCCGGCGGCCTGCTCCAGTTCCTGCGCCTCCAGCAAGCGCGCGAAGAACGGCTTGCGTCCCTTCTGTGCCTTGTCCGTTGCGTTCTTCTTCATGTCCCTGCCTCCTGCCGCCTCTCCATCCAGCGGCTGAAAAGAGGAGCGCGGTTCCCAATTCGAGAACGCCTCCTCGACAGGGATCGACTGCGCGCATTCCGGGATGTGATGGCCCGTTCATCCGGTGGCCCGATCTCCTGCTCGCCTCGTGAAAGGGCGCGGATGTGGGCTCGACCGGAATGTCAGACCCATTCCGTAGAACCGCGTTGTCCCTGAGGGCAGCGATTAAGCCGCCTTCACCGACAGAGCAGTTCTCCATTGAAAGGTGAAAATGTGAGAAGCCCCCATTTGAAGGTACTGACAGGTGCGCTGGCGAGCTTGATGCTGGCCGGCTGCGGCAGTGAGTCCTCTCAGCAGCCCACCGCCGAGCCCATGGCTCGCGCTCAGAGCGATTTGAAGCCGGCCATCCCCGGCAAGCAGCTCATCCCCAACCGCTTCATCGTCGTGCTCAAGCAGCCCTCCCCTTCCGAGCGGCTCCAGGCGCAGGACGTGCGGCAGATGGCCTCGAGCCTCGCCCAGCAGTACGGCGCGCAGGTATCCCGCACGTACACCCACGCGCTCAGCGGCTTCGTCGCCGAGATGGATGAGCGGCGGGTCGAAGCCCTGCGGATGGATCCTCGCGTCGCCTTCGTCGAGCAGGACGCCGTGGTGCGTCTGGCCGCCGATCAGGCCAACCCCACCTGGGGCCTGGACCGCATCGACCAGGCGGACCTGCCCCTCAACAACCTCTACAGCTACGGCATGACGGGCGTGGGCGTGCATGCCTACGTCATCGACACGGGCATCCGCCAGAGCCACTCCGAGTTCCAGGGTCGCATGGGGGCCGGCTTCGACTCCGTCACCCCGGGTGGCTCGGCGGAGGACTGCAATGGCCACGGCACGCACGTCGCCGGCACCATCGGCGGCAGCAGCTACGGCGTCGCCAAGGGCGTCACCCTGCACCCGGTCCGCGTGCTCGACTGCGGTGGCTCGGGCACCTGGGCGGGCGTCATCGGCGGCGTGGACTGGGTCACCGCCAACCATGTCGCTCCCGCCGTCGCCAACATGAGCCTGGGTGGCGGAGGCTCGGACGCGCTGGATCAGGCCGTGCGCAACTCCATCGCCGCGGGCGTCACCTACGCCCTGGCCGCGGGCAACGAGACCACGGACGCCTGCACCCGCTCTCCGGCGCGCACCGCCGAGGCCATCACCGTGGGCGCCACGGACATCAACGACATCCAGGCCTCCTGGTCCAACTACGGCACCTGCGTGGACATCTACGCGCCGGGCGTCGACATCACCTCGGCCTGGTACACCGGTGACAGCGCCACGAACACCATCAGCGGCACCTCCATGGCCGCGCCGCACGTGGCGGGCGTGGCCGCGCTCTACCTGCAGGGCAACCCCTCCGCCTCGCCCGACACCGTCGGCGCGGCGCTGACGGGCTTCGCCTCCGCCGGGCGGGTGATCAACCCGGGCCCCGGCTCGCCCAACCGGCTGCTCTTCTCGGGCTTCATCCAGCCGGGCGGAGACGTCACCGCGCCCCAGGCGCAGCTCACCGCTCCTGGCGCGGGCGCCAACGTGCAGGGCACCGTGCTCCTGAAGGCCAACGCCTCGGACGACGTGGCCGTCGGTCGGGTGGAGTTCTGGGTCAACGGTCAGCTCCAGGGCAGCGACTCCTCCGCGCCCTATGAGTTCTCCTGGGACACGACGCAGGGAGCCAACGGCCCCGCCACGCTGGTGGCCAAGGCGTTCGACACCTCCTACAACGCCGGCAGCAGCGCCGCCGTCACCGTCTCGGTGCAGAACCCCGGCTTCGCCAGCTACGATCCGACGTGGCTCGCGCCGATCTGCGCCACCTCGGGCGCCGCCTGCGACACCGGCGCGCTCATCATGGGCCGTGGCAACCTCGGCCCGGAGAGCAACGCGCCGAACACCATCGCCTCCAGCTGCGCGGACGGCAACTCCGGCTCCTACCACGGTGACGAGTCGCTGGACCGGCTGCGCATCTCCACCGTGGACGGCGGCCCGCTCGCCCCCGGCAAGGAAGTGAACATCGCGGCAACCGTGTGGGCCTGGTCGGGCTTCACCTCCGACTCGCTGGACCTCTACCACGCGCCCGACGCCAGCAACCCGGTGTGGACGCACCTGGCCACGATCGCCCCGACCCAGGCGGGCAGCCATGTCCTCACCAGCAGCTTCACGCTGCCCGAGGGCAACCTGCAGGCCATCCGCGGCATCTTCCGCTACCAGGGCTCCGCCGCGAGCTGCGGCACGGGCAGCTACACCGACAACGACGATCTGATCTTCGCCGTGGGCGCCGTGGACGCTCCTCCCCAGGTGGCGCTCACCGGTCCCGGCCCGGATGCGGTCGTGGGCGGCACGGTGGCGATCTCGGCCAGCGCCAGCGATGACCAGGGCATCGCGCGTGTCCTCTTCTACGCGGGCACCAAGTACCTCGGGTACGATCCCAAGGCGCCGTACGAGCTGAACTGGAACTCGGCCAACGTGGCGGACGGGACGCACGTCATTACCGCCCGGGCCATCGACAGCGCGGGTCAGACGACCACCTCGTCCGGCATCTCCGTGGTGGTGGACAACACCGCGCCCGGCGTGTCGCTGAGCGCGCCCGCCGAGGGCGCCGTGCTGGAGGGCATCGTGAACCTGGAGGCCCTGGCGAACGATCCCCACGGCGTCTCCCGCGTGGAGTTCTACGACGGGGACGTGCTGCTCGCCTCGGACGACAGCGCCCCGTACAGCCTGGCCTGGGACACGAAGAGCGCCGCCAACGGCAGCCACACCCTCAAGGCGAAGGCCTTCGACTCGCTGGGCAACGCCAGCCAGGCGCAGGTGTCGGTGACGGTCGACAATGACATCACCGCGCCCAGCGTCAGCGTCACCTCGCCAAGCTCGGGCGCCGTGGTGAGCGGCACCGTCACGCTCACCGCCAACGCCGCGGACAACCGCGCCGTGGACCGGGTCACCTTCTACGTGGGCACCAAGTACATCACCTACGACTCGAAGGCTCCCTACTCGGTGAACTTCAACTCGCTGAACCTGGCCAACGGCACCTACGCCGTCACCGCCAGGGCCATCGACACGGCGGGCAACATCACCGTGTCCGAGGGCGTGAGCATCACCATCCAGAACTGAGGTAGTCGGCTCATCGGGCGCCGGGGGGAGCTTCTTCCCCTCGGCGCCTCTCGTCGTTCAGTCCTCGAGATCGTTGACGTGCTGGAAGGGCTCGCCGGGCGCGATGGTCGTCCCGTCCGAGGCCTGGCGCTCCGCGGTGGAGATGCTCCACACGTCCAGCGTGGAGTCCCTGTCGATGTTGCCCGCGCACACGATGGCGATGCTGCAATTATCGGGGCACTCGCCAGAGATTCCCGCGATGCGGGCCACGTCCGGCGGGAGCTGATTGAAGGTGACCGGCGTCTGGTCCTTGTGCGTGAAGGTGTCCACGCCGATGGCGTGCGCCTCCTCGGTGCCGGTGGCCTGAGGGCCACTGCGGTCCTCCATCGGCCCCGAGCCCGCGAAGTAGGCGTAGCGGTTGCCCCGCTCGGGGAGGAACTGCGACTTGGAGAGCACGGGATCGTAGTCCGAGTCGGGCCGGGTCGCCTGGGCCATGTGGAGGGTCTTCAGGTTGATGACGCACTCCGACTGCTTCGCCCGGGACTGGAACCGCATGAAGTTGGGGATGGCGATCGCGCCGAGAATGCCGAAGCAGGTGCAGCTCAGCAGCGCGAGCCCCGCGCCGACCCATACGAAGAGCGCCCGCTTGCTCGTGCCCGGCTTGGGCACCGCCACCGCGTTGCCGCACTCGCAGGTGAGCACAGAGCCGGGCTGCAACCCGGCGACGTCCAGCATACGGCCGCACTTCGGACACTTCACTTTCATGAACCAACCCCTCGTGGATACCTGGCGGGCGCGGACCGTACACCCCGAGATATCCACCAAGCCACACCCGCGTGACCCAGGACTTGCCTTGGAACCGGGGCTCGGGCCTTGATCCCGCCCGGGGGGTTATTCCATGACCAGCAACGTGAACCAGGTGCTCATCGTCGATGACGATCGGCTGTTCGGAAAGACGCTCGAGATGCTCCTGGAAGAGAGCCACGGCGTCACCTACTACCCGAGCCCTCGCGAGGCCCTGAGCCATCTGCGACAAGGGGCACGCTACGACGCCATCCTCTGTGACTTGATGATGGTGGAGATGTCGGGGATGCAGTTCCTCGAGGCCCTCGGCCAGGTCGCCCCCGAGCTGACTCGCCGTGTCATCTTCATGAGCGGAGGGGCCTGCACTCCGTCAGCGCAGCGATTCGTGGACCAGATGACACAACCGCTGCTCACCAAGCCCTTCCGTCACAAGGAACTGACGAAGGTGCTTGCACCGTTCCTCGGCGTGGAGGCCACGAGTCCGCACGTCCAAAGTTGATGCGCGGCGATATCTCGTCAATCCTCTCGGGCCAGAACCGCCTCGGGGTACTCCCCGCGGCCATGAAAGGCCCAGTATGGCGAGCCGCATCCTCGGAATGATCCTGGCCGGTGGTCAGGGGACCCGACTGGCCCCGTTGACCTCGAGGCGCTCCAAGCCCGCGGTGCCCTTCGGCTCGAAGTTCCGCATCATCGACTTCGCGCTCAACAACTTCATCAACTCGGGCATCTACTCCATCTACGTGTTGACGCAGTTCAAGGCCCAGTCGCTCACCGAGCACATCCAGCGCGGCTGGCGCTTCGGCAGCTTCCTGTCGGACTACTTCATCACGCTGGTGCCGGCGCAGATGTACCGCTTCGAGGAGCTGGGCCCCGTCTGGTACCGCGGCACGGCCGACGCCATCTACCAGAACCTCCACCTGGTGGAGAACCACGCGGCGGACACGGTGGCCATCTTCTCCGGCGACCACATCTACAAGATGAACGTGGCGCACATGGCGGAGATGCACGAGTCGCAGCGGGCCGACATCACCATCGCCGCCTACCCGGTGCCGCTGGCCGAGGGCAACCGCTTCGGCATCATGCAGGTGGACGCGCGCGGCCGCGTCACCGAGTTCCAGGAGAAGCCCCAGAACCCCACGCCCATGCCGGACCGCCCGGAGATGGCGCTGGCCAGCATGGGCAACTACATCTTCAAGCGCCAGGTGCTGCAGGACCTGCTGGAGATGGACGCGCGCGAGGAGGGCTCGCAGCACGACTTCGGCAAGAACATCCTCCCGAAGGCGCTCAAGGACGGCTACCACATCCAGACGTACGACTTCACGCGCAACCCCATCCCCGGGCGGGACGCGCCCAACACGTACTGGCGGGACGTGGGGACGCTGCAGGCGTACCACGAGGCCTCGATGGACCTGGTCTCGGTCAACCCGGAGTTCGACCTGTACAACCCGAAGTGGCCGCTGCGCACGGCGAACGAGTACAGCCCGCCGGCGAAGTTCGTCCACGAGTCGGGAGACCGGATCGGCCGCTCGCTCAACTCGCTGGTAGCCGGCGGCTGCATCGTCTCCGGCGGCGTGGTGCGCGAGAGCATCCTGTTCCGCTGGGTGCGCGTGAACTCCTACTCGGAGGTGTTCCGCTCGGTCATCTTCGATGAGGTGGACATCGGCCGCCACGCGCAGATCAAGAACGCCATCATCGACAAGGGCGTGCGGGTGCCGGCCAACACGCGCATCGGCCACGATCTGGAACAGGACAAGGCGCGCGGCTTCACCCTCACCGAGAACGGCATCGTCGTCGTGCCCAAGGGCTACAAGTTCGCTTGAGGGCTCAGCCCAGCCGCTCCAGCTCGCGAGTCAGCAGCGTCTCCAGCTCGCGGATGCTCCGGTAGACGATGCAGCGGTAGGAGGCGACGTCGAAGCGCAGCTCCTTCACGTCGCGCACCATGAGCACCGTGGGCCGCCCTTTGCCCCAGGCGTAGCCGACCTCCAGGTACACGTTCGGGTTGGCCATGGACAGGTCGGCGATGACCACCTTCGCCGTGTCGATGCGCTCCCGGATGCGCTGGATGATGGGGCCGTCGAACACCGCTTGATCCACGCGCTCGCACAAGAGCCCCGCCGCTTTCACCGGGCCGAGGATTCCGTAGTGGTAGGTGTCCTCCAGCTCGGGCGCGAAGGGCATCGCCACGAAGGCGTGCGGCTTGTCCATGGACACCGTGCCGGCCGTGGCCAGCGGAGGGGCCTGGACGAACGCCGTCATGCGCTGCACGCGGAAGCCTCCGCCTCCTGGTAGCGCCTGCACGCCGGGGGTTCCTCCCAACCCGCGCTCCAGCGCCTTGCGCAGCCGCTGCGCGCGCTTGGGCTGGAGCTCCACCACGGTGAGCCGCTCCAGCCCCTCGGGCCCGCTGCCCCGCTGGAAGGCCTCCACCAGCCCGCCCACGAGCGCCAGCACCGCCTCGTCCTCGTCCAGGCCGTAGTTGGGGCCGTGGACCGTGGTGACCACGTGGCGCACGCCGGAGCGGGACTCCAGCGCCTTGAGCGCGCGGACCGCGAACTGGCGGATCTCGTGGTAGCCGAACTGCCCCAGGCGCACGGTGCCCAGGAAGAGGGCCAGGGGCGCCATGAGTGCTCCCCGGGTCTCCACGAAGCGGAGGTCCCCGACCGGCGCCTCGAGCTGGGATCCGGGGATGCCCACCTGATCCAGCTTGCGCGCGACGACAGACGACGCACCGTAGAAGCTCTGGGCGTACTTGAAGAGCGCCACGTCCGCGCGCGCCTGGGTGATGTCTCCTACGTCCAGCACTACTTCGAGGGCCGTGCTCATCACCGCCACTGTAGCCAGAAGGGCCAGGAGCTGTCGCTTGCCGGCCCCACCCCGCCGGGTTCCGTCGTAGAACCGGCGCATGCGGCGCAAAGTCCGGATCTCACTCGCGGTGGTGCTGGGAGCCGGGCTGCTGCTGGCCCTCTTCGTGGTGCCGGACCTGCTGCGTGGGCTCGCCCTGGTCATCCGCGCCGCGGGCATGCAGGAGCAGTGGTTCGGCTCGCTCGCCCACTGGCAAACAGGACCGTTCGAGGTGTCCGAGCTGCAGGTCCCCTCGCGGTACGGGCCCCTGCGCGCCCGCCTCTATCGTCCCCGGGAGCCCCGGGATCATCCCGTGGTGCTGACCTCCGGCGTCCATGCGGATGGCATCGATGAGCCACGGCTGGTGAAGCTGGCCCGGGACCTCGCCGCCGGTGGCCAGGTGGTCCTCACCCCCGAGCCGACCGATCTGCTCCGCTACGAGATCACGCCTCGGCTCCCCGACATGATCGAGGACGCGGCCCGCTGGCTCTCGGAGCAGCGGGAGCTGGCGCCCGATGGCAAGGTGAGCCTGTTAGGCATCAGCTTCTCGGGCGGGCTCTCCGTGGTCGCCGCGGGGCGGCCCGCGTTGAAGGAGAAGGTGGCGGCCACGCTCTCACTGGGAGGACATGGAGACCTCTCCCGTGTGCTCTCCTTCCTCTGTACCGGGGTGCTGCCGGACGGCCAATCCCTAAAGCCCCATGACTATGGGGTGGTGGTCATCCTGCTCAACGTGGCCGACCGGCTCGTTCCACCGGAGCAGGTCGAGCCGCTGCGCGCCGCCATCCGCACCTTCCTTCGGGCCTCCCACCTCACCCTGACCGACGCCCGTCGGGCCGAGGAGACCTTCGAGGAGGCAAGGAGGCTCCAGCGCCAGCTCCCGGAGCCGGCCGCCACGTTGATGGGGTACGTCAACACGCGCGAAGTGACGGCGCTCGGGGCGCGGTTGTTGCCCCACGTCCAGGCCTTCGCCGCGGATCCCTCGGTCTCCCCCGAGCGTTCGCCGCCTCCGGCCTCGCCCGTCTACCTGCTGCACGGCGCGGATGACACGGTCATCCCCGCCATGGAGGCTTCACTGCTCGCCCAGGCCCTGCGCCCGCATACAAAGGTACACTTGCTGGCGACGCCCCTCATCACTCATGCCGAGGTCGATCGAAGCGCCCAGTTCGGAGACGTATGGGAGCTCGTCTCGTTCTGGGCGCGGCTGATCGATGAGTAGCTTCGCTCAGGCGGTCCCGCTCGCGGCGACCGGCGAGGTCAGGGACTGGATGAACTCCTCCAGGAGCCGTCTGCCGTCGCGGAAGACGCACCAGCCGTCTCCCAACAACAGGGCGTCCAGCCGCGCATAGGCGAGCAGGCGCTGGAGCGACGCCGTCGCGCGGGCCGGGTCCTTCAAGCCCTGCTCCGGCCGCAGCAGCATCAACTCTCCGGCGCGGTGGGACCGCAGCAGATCGCCGGCGATCAGCGTCGTGTCCTCCAGCATCAGGGCCAGCTCGCCCGGCGTCTTCGAGCCCTCAAGCTCCATCACCCGCAGCCCGGGGTGGATGTCATCGCCCTCCTTCAGCCACCGGTCGCAGGGGATGGGGAAGCCTTCCCGCTCCGCCGCGGGCCCCGCGATGCGACCGCCGAACTCGGCGGCGAGTTCCTTGGCCGCGCGCACGTGGCTGGAGTTGGTCAGGACGATCCACGCCGCGCCGCCCAGGTCTCGCAGGTGCTTGCGGTCATGCTCCGAGAGCGGGAGCGGATCCACGACGACGTTCCCGCGCTCGTGAATCCACGCGAAGCTGTTGAAGTCGATGTCGAGCCTCTCGTTGAAGGTCGACCAGCAGTAGAGGTCCCGGCGGTGAAGGCGCTTCATGGTGAGTTCTCCAGGAGTACGAGCA
This sequence comes from Hyalangium ruber, assembly GCF_034259325.1. Lineage (NCBI taxonomy): Bacteria > Pseudomonadati > Myxococcota > Myxococcia > Myxococcales > Archangiaceae > Hyalangium > Hyalangium rubrum. The sequence goes on from NZ_JAXIVS010000012.1 coordinate 246,327, forward strand.
GGGTGCGCGACACCTTCACCCTAGCCTCCCCGTCGAGCCCGAGCGGTGACTTTCAGAGGTGGCCGTGCGGCACCCGCCCCTGGCGCAACGCGTCTACCTGCATGAACGTGAAGGGCTGATCATAGAGCACCCGATCCTGCTGGCGCGTCCGGAACAGGTCCACGATGAGGTTCATCCGGTCCCCCAGCTCGCCCCAGTCCCGCGCCGCGCTCCCGGCCGTGTCATTCGGGGTTCGATCCAGCGTCCCCATGAGCGAGACCAGCTCCGGGTGCTCCACCCGCGCCAGCGAGGGCGGGAAGTCCCGCTCGGCGTTCAGCGCCGGGATGTCCTCTCCGAGCCGCAGCACCCCATCGGGCAGCTCCATCCGCATGAGCGCCCGCGTGGACAGCTCCCGCCACAGCCGCTCCAGCCGGGCCGCCAGCGGCCCGAAGGTGCCCCGCAGCGACATCTCCTGCAGCGGGTTCGCCCGGCGTGTGGAGGACACCCCCAGGAACTCCACCACCTCATCGAGGAACACCTGCCGCAGCGGCGCATGCAGCGCGCCGATGAGCGGCCCCTGGAGGCGCGTCTGCTCGTGGTAGCCCACCAGCGCGTTGGCCAGGAAGATGCGCTCCGCCCGAGCCTTGGGATCCTGCTCGAACATCGCCTCGTAGTAGTGGGTGAAGGCGCGAATCAACAGATCCTGCCCCTCCCGGGACACCGGCCCCCGCGAGAGTCGTGACAGGAAGCGATCGAGCGTGCCCTGGTCGTAGCGCTCACCGCCCGAGAAGTGCTCCAGCATCGCCGCGTAGAGCGGCGCGAGCTCCTCGAAGACGAGCAGGTTGCCGCGAGAGAGCTGTCGGGCGATCTCGTCCGCGATCTGCTGGAGGGCTCGGGTGAGCAGGGCCTGGAGCCCGAAGGGCGCGGCCCACGTGCCCAGGAAGTCTTCCGGCAGTCCTCCCGCCATGCTCCGCGTCATGGCGTCCGCGCGCTCCAGCAGGTCGCGGATGAGCCCCGGCACCACCTCCTTGCGGATGAAGAAGCCGGCCGTCTTCGAGGCCCAGGTGGCGTAGGCGCACCAGGAGACGTTCTCCTCTCCCAGCAGGTCCGTCATCGCGATCGTCAGGACGTGGTAGGTCTGGGTGATGTGCAGATTGCGGAGGACCGGATCGGTCATCCGCACGATGGAGGCGATCTCCTCCTGGCTCGGCACGGGCCAGAGGCGCGGCAGCGTGCCCCGCACCACCACGAGCCGCTCCTGTCCCAGGCTCGAAGCCTCGGGCCCGGTGAGCCGCGCCGTTCCGGCCTGTCGCCCCTCGGCGCGCGTTGACGCTCCTCGCCTGCTCCCCCTGGGGCGGCGCGTCGAGGAAGGCCTGCGGGGGTTCCGAGTTGAAGAAGTCCGAGCTGCCATCACCCGCTCCTTTCCCACGGGAGCCAGCGGCCCTCGATGCGAACGCTTGCTCGATCCCCCTCTCGTTCCGGCGGGCGGAACGCCGAGCGCACTCCCCTCTTAGGATGATGGGGAGTGTGGCCCGGTTCGGGAAGCCCTCGACGAAGGGATCAACGCTCAGAGCTTGAGGCCAGGACCGAGCCGCTTGCGCAGCGGCTCGAACTTCCGCGCGTCGTAGTAGATGCCGCTCAGATCCAGGTGCGTCAGCCGGGGCATCACCTTGGCCGAGCGGAAGACGAGCCCCCCTGCCTCGGAGAGTTCGTTGCGCGCCAGCTCCAGACGCTCCAGGTTCTGCAAGGGCTCGCTGTTCGCCAGCGCCTTGGCGTCGTCGTCCGTCAGGCCCGCGCGGTTCAGGGCCAGCCACTTCAGCGACTGAAGCCTCTCCGCCTCCACCCAGTCGCCAAGGCCCTCCTCGAACTGCAGGCCCGTCAGGAACAAGCGCTCCAGCGTGAACGCTCCCTGCACCAGCGGCGCGAGGCTCTCGCCATCGAGCGCGTCGCTGCCCGTGAGGCTGAGCATGCGCAACCTCTGGAGGCCCTCGCTCTTCGCCAGCGCGGCGAGCCCCTTGGACGTCGCGCCGGGCACGAGCAGCGATTCGAGCTTCCCGACATGGGGCGCCACCGCCAGCGACCGAACCCCCGCATCCCCTTTCCCCGTCAGCTTCAGCCAGCGAATGCGCTCGAACCAGGGCTGCGCCGCCACCTTCTCCAGCCCCTTGCCGTCCTGAACCTGGACGTGCAGCCGGAACACCGGCTCGCGCGTCAGCAGCTCCTCGCCTTGCTCCGCGAGCCGCGCCTCGGTGAACTCCAGCTCCTCGATGAAGCCTCGGCTGTAGCGCGCCTCCGGGAACTCGGCCTCCCAGGGCTTCAGGTGCTGCTTCAGCAGCGCTTCCACCCGCGCCTTCAGCGCGTTTCGCTTCGCGGGATCCACCCGGGTCCGTAGCGCGAGCTGAGCGCGGATGAGCTCGGCGCGCGACCCCTCGCCGTGCTTCTCGAACCACTCCGCACCGGCCAGGCGCGGCGCCGGGTCCTCCGGGTGGGCGGCGATCTTCGACAGCAGCTCAGGTTCGGGCCTCATCCTCCGAGCAACTCCTTCACCTCGCGCTGCCAGCGCGCGCCCAGCTCCGGGTGAACCATGCGCACGTAGGCCGCGTAGCCCCGCAGCCAGCCCGCGAAGTCCTTGCGGCCCCGCGCCTGCGAGGCCACCCCGTGCTTGCGGCAGTTGGCGAGGATGGCCTTGAACCGGCGGCGCTCCGAGCGAGGGATGGAGACCTGCTGGTTCACCGTCAGGCCCGTCACCCGCTGGCGCAGGCCCCTGCGCATCACCCGCCGCTTCGGCGCGTTCTCGGTGAAGCCCTCCTGCTGGAGGATGGCGTTCACCCACCAGAGGAAGCGCCCCATCCGCTCTGGCGGCGTCTTGAATGAGAAGGACAGGTCATCCGCGTAGCGCGTGTAGGAGGCCCCCAGCTTCTTCGCCAGCGCCGTGAGCCGCGCGTCCATCCGGCGGCACACCAAGTTGGCGAGGGCCGGAGAGGTCGGCGCCCCTTGCGGCAGCGCGCCCGGCCACACCACCGTGCCATCGGGCAGCTTCGGACGGTGCGTGGTGAGCCCGGCGAGCGTGCTGGCCACCTCGTCTCCGTAGCCGTGCGCCTGGAACAGGCCCTTCACGCGCCGGAAGTGGACCGTGGGGAAGAAGTCCTCCAGGTCCACCCGCACCACCACGGTGGCGCCCGTGTGGGGCTCGGCGTTGCTCACCGTGGAGCGCCCCTGCACGAAGCCATGCGCCGCCTCGTGCGGGGGCATGTGCGCGAGCACCTTGTCCAGCAGCGCGCGCTGTACCTCCTTGAGCCGCGCGCGCGGGGCCGAGATGCGGCGCACGCCGCCCGTGCGCTTGGGGACCTCGAACTCCACGTACCCCGAGCCCGCCTCCGTGCCCGGGCGCATCAGCGCGTCCAGCTCCGACTCCTTCACGCCGACCAGCTCCGCCACATCCTGGCGCGTGCGAAGCGCGGGCAGCTTGCCCGTGGTGGGCGGCGAGCGCTTGGCACGCGAGCCCCACCGCGCCTGGGGAATACCGAAGTTCCAGCCCGTCGGGTTCCACCCGCCCAGCGCCATGGGGCGGGGAGTGCGCGGCGGGCGGAAGCGGCGATCCGGCGGGGAGACATCCGCGAGCCCCAGCTTGTGCACCGCCGCCCGCGCGGCCCGCGACACCCGCTCGTTCGGGTCCTTCACCAGGCGCCGAAGCTGCCCCGCCGCGTTCGCGCGCGCGAAGAGCAGCGGCACCTGCTTCACCCCTCGGAGCCGCTCGCGCGGATCCACGCTGCGCAGCATGCGCCCCACGGGGGCCAGCCACTGGCGGCTCACGTAGAAGCGGGCTACCTCGTACTCGGCCAGCCCCTGGTGGCGCTCGAGCAGCTCGGTGATGCGCTCGAAGTTGGCCTCGGGGTCCGCCATCAGGGGCTTCAATTCGAGGAGGAGGCCAACGAGGTTCATTCCCATGCGCTCCCGCGGAAGAAACGGCGCTCCTGGGGCCACCGCCACCTGCACGGCAGAAGCAGACGAGTTCGGGGAAGCCCGCAAGGCGGAACTCGTCCTGCGTCGTTCTTCAATGGGTATCGTTGGCAGCCGCGACGTGACATCGCGGACGAAAGGCTGGCTGCACGCGACCCCAGGAGCACTGTCAACTCCAGCACATTCCCGCCACGGTGGGAAGACTCGGCTAGGTCGGGGGCGGCTCGTCCTCCTCCAGGAGTGCCAGCAGCGTGTCCCGGGTGCCACCCGGGGCTTGGCGGATGAGCGTGTTGAACCGCTGGTTGCGCGCGCGGACCCGCGCTCCGTGGGCTCGCATCGCCTCCAGCGCCTCCGGCACCATCCACGGCCGGGCGAGCACCTCCAGGTTTTGCATGAGCTCGCGGTGGCTGCGGGGCGCGCTGAGGCAGGCGCTGACTCCCGGCTGCGAGAGGGAGTAGCGGTAGCAGTCCACCGCGCTGGGGAGCGCCGAGTCCGCGGGCATCCCCGGCGTAGGCTGGAGCAGCCGGCCGTAGCAGGTGGCGGTGAAGGTCAGCACGCCCGTGCCTCGCGCGAGCGCCTCGGGGAAGAGGGCCGCTTCGGCGCCCGGGTGCGCCGCGCTGTGGCGGGTCATCACCACGGGCCAGGGGCGCTCTCGCAGCGCCTCCCGCGCCACGTCGCGCAGGTGGGTGGAGAAGCCAAAGGCGCGCAGCTTTCCTTCGGCGCGCAGCCGCTCGAGCGCCTCGAAGTCCTCCGGGTTCAACCGGTGGGGTGAGCGCACCCAGTAGAGCAGGAAGACATCCAGCCAGTCGGTGCGCAGTTGGCGCAGCGCCGACTCCACGTCCCGCCGGATCGCCTCGGGCCCCGAGTGGTACGTGCCGCCCACGAGCACCATCCCCGGCCTGCGGCTGCGGCTCGAGCGCAGGAAGCGCGTGAGTGGGGCGTAGTCGGGCTCCCAGAAGAACGCGTTCACGCCGGCCTCGTGGGCCTCGGTGAGCGAGGCGGGTGAGAGGCCATTGGCGCCCGAGAGCACGAGCGGCGAGAGGCTCAGCCCCGTGTTTCCCAGCGGGCGCCAGGAGGGCCGCATCGGAGCCTGGGGCGGTGCTCGCTTCGAGGCCCCTTGCTCCTTTCGGGTCCGCACCGGACGGCGACGCTCGATGTCGGGGGCGGTGGCGATGACGTCATCCGGGAAGACCAGCGTCATCGCCTCCAGGTGTGCCACCACGCGCTCCGGCTCGGTGGAGCCTCGTAGCGCGGCGCACAGGTGCTCGAAGGCCTCGGCGTCCGCGCCGCGCAGCAGCCAGGTGTAGGCGGAGGCCCGGACATCGGCGTCCCCTACCCTCGCGTCCCCGCGCAGCAGCTCGGTCAGGAGCGCGTCGAGCGTGTCACACGCCTCCAGGACCGTGGCGGTGGCGGCTCGGACCATGGGAGCCGAGTCCATCGAAAGGCGCAGCAACGCCTCCAGCTCTTCTCGCGTCCCCTCCGCGCGGAGCAGCTCCGCCGCGCGGGCTCGCATCCAAGGATCCGGGGAACGGGAGACAGCGAGCGCGACACCTCGGGTCTCTTCCTCGGAGAGCCTCGCGCTCTGGGAGACCAGCAGCTCGAGGGCCGCACGGCGCACGGACGGATCCGGATCGCTCTCGCACGCGTTGCGCGCGGAGGGCACATCCAGCACCGCAGTGCGGATCCAGGGATCCTCGTGCGCGAGCGCCTCAAGTCGCTCCTCAGGCGACAGGCTGCCTCGCACCGCCCGCTCCGACAAGGCCACCGCGCGGACCGACACCTCTTCATCCGCCGAGGCCCGTACGAGCAAGGCTTCGTCCCCGACAACCCCCGCGGCCTCGACCACCGCCCGGCGCTCGCGGACGGAGCGGGCGCGAGGCGCGAAGGCCACCAGGGCACGGGCAAACGCCATGATGGCGGAGGGGGCCGGCGGGCGACGCTCCCAGGCGGCGAGCACCTCTTCTCGCACCGAAGCGTCCGGATCCCCGAGGGCGGCAAGCACCTGCTCCCGGCTCGCGGGCTCATGAACGAGGCCCGAGAGCGCGGCACGGCGCACGGCGGGCTCTTCGTGCCGGGCCAGCGCACGCACGCGCTCCAGCAACTCGCCCTGATCCCGGCGCACGGCGACCCACGACGCCCAGGCCACCGCGCCGGGTCTCGGAGGCTCTCCCAGGATGCGAGCCGCGAGGGGCAGTTCCTCCAGGTCCATCCGACCGAGCAGGGAGCTGACCTCCGCCGCGGCATGGGGGACGCGCGGCTCATCCAGCCAGCGCATCGCGAGCCGGATGGCCTCCGGGTCCCTCCGCTCGAGCAGGCGGCGACGCGCCAGACTCCGGAGCGCCTCGTGCGGGTTGCCCAGCCACTCCACCAGCTTGACTGGAGGAATCTCCGAGGCCGGCATCCGCTCCAGCCTCGCGGTCACCACGGCGGGATCCTCATCCTCCAGCCCATCCTCTATAGGAGGTTGCGTGGGCTCCGGCAGGGCGACGCTCCCGGGCGATGGAGCGTCCGTCCCCCACACGCCTTCCAGATACGCCGCAGCCGCCCGGACCGCCCCCGGCGCCTGCCCCGCACCCGCCGCGCGCACCCGCTGCCGCACTTCGGCGTCTCCTTCCCCCAGCCACACCAGCGCCTGCACCGCCGCGTTCCGCACCCGCCAGAACGGGTCCTCCAGCGTTCGCAGGAGCAGCTCCAGCGCCCCACTGCCCGCCACCGAGGCCGCGGCCCGGACCGCGGCACGCCGCACCCACCACACCGGCTCTTCCCGGCTGGCCTGGTCCGTATGGGGCACCAGCTCCCGTGCGCCCAATCGGGCCAGCGCGCGCCAGGCGCGATCCCGGACCGAGGGCATCGGATCCCCCAAGGCCTCGATCAGGGCAGAGGTGAAGCGTCGGTCCCTAGCCTCTCCCAACCGACGCGCGGCGGAGGCGCGGACCTCGGCATCCTCGTCCGCGAGCAACGCCTGACGCAGCGCATAGCGGCCCGGGAGCGCGGACATGTCGACGGCGTCCACGGCGTCACGCCGCACCTCGACGGCTTCATCGAACAGCCGCACGGTGGCCGGGTCCCAGGGAGTCATGCGCCGCAAACTCTACGCTCCCTGATAGAATCGCGGACATGCCCGACATGCTGGCCATCATCAGCAAGGCCGTGTTCGAGAAGGAGGCGCCCGGCAGCAAGCCAGGAGACGTCCTGACGCTCGACCGCTACCGCAGCGCCAGCCGCCACCTCGAGCCGCTGAAGTCCGGAGGGCGGCTCTTCCTCGTCACCGTGCGTCCCCCAGCGGAGGCGCTCTGGCTGGTGGCCGTGCTCGAAGGGCTGACGTTCAAGGACGAGGAGTGGCGCTCCCGCCCCAACCGCGTCCCCATCACCGACATCACCGCCCTCATTCCCCGCCTCCGCTTCGAGTCAGGCAAGGGCATCACCGCGGCGAAGGGAGCCCTGGGCATGTCGCTCCAGACGCCGCGCGCGCTGGCGGCCGAGGACATCGCCCTGCTCCTCCCCTCGGGTGGAGAGGCGTTCGTCCCGCCCGGCCCCACCAACCTCACGGCCCACGATCCCGAGTCGCCGCTGCCGTGCCTGTGCAAGGGCTGCCTGCCCCAGGCGCCCGAGCGCGCCGAAGCCCGAGGCATGGGCTTCACCCGCTCGAAGGTCGAGGCGAACGGCCGAGCGCTCCACTACTGGATGCCGGACGAGCTGCTGCCGGACGCCCACGCCGTCTCCCAGTCCGTGCTGGGCGCGCTGATGATCCGCACCTCCTGATGTGGCCAGCGGGCCACAGGCCCGTGTGAAGTCCCAGTGTTCCCGGAGGGTTACACGGCCGCTCGGGGTTGGTCCGCGGGCTGCAATGAGCGGGGGGCATGAGCCACTTTCGCATCCCCTTCCTCTCCTGCCTGTTCGCCCTCGTCCTGCTCACGGCCTCCTCGGCCCGAGCGGATGCCCCCAACGAGACGTTCTACCAATCCCGCGAGGAGATCTCCGACGAGTCCCTCCGCAATATCATCGGCATCGCCTTCATCTCCTCGATGACCGGTCCGGATCAGCAGCCCACCGGAGACGTGCCCCTCTTCGTCGCCAAGGGCGAGGGCTTCGAGCCCGATGGCGAGAGCGCGCTCAAGGAGCTCGGTCCGGTCAGCGGCTGGGACTATGACCTCCAGTCGCTCCGGAAGTTCCCCGTGCTCGAGAAGCGCGGCGACTACCTCCATGTCGTCATCGACGTCCGCACGAACGAGCGCGCCTGGGTCCACCTGGGCGAGGAGTTCGGAGAGGACCCCCGGGTGGAGTTCCGCTCGTTCGACTCGAAGGAGTGGGCCTGGATGGGCGTCGAGCTCTTCTTCCTGTCGCCGGAAGGGAAGACGCGCCTGTTCGGGGCGCCGAGGCCTGAGTCGCGCGCCCATCCCCTCTCCCCGCTCCAGCCCGCGCGCCGGAACGGCGAGGTGGTGTACGAGCCGCGCATCCTGAGCACGCACGGGAACTTCCTGCAGCTCGGCGAGCTCATCTCCCTGGATGACCCGCTGGCTCCGATCGGCTGGGTGCCTATCAGCGACGAGAACGGCCTGCTGCTCATCTGGCCGGTGTTCGCGCCCATGTGCTGAACCGGGAGGCCCTCTGGCTCCCTCGGCTCACAGCCGGTATTCCGCGAAGGACTCCCGGCAGGCGGGCCCGGCCGCCACCCACATCGTCTTTCGGGCGGGCGCCATCACCACCGCGGCCTTCGTGGCCATGGGCATCGCCCCCGGAGCCGCGGGCTCGTCATGGCGGCACAGGCGACCCTCGGGGTTGCCATGGTCGGCGAGGAACCCCATCAGCCGCTCGGGAGTCAGCCGCCCGTGCTCGGCGTCGATCAGCGCTCGCATCCGCGTGGCACGCCCGTGGGTACACGGGACGAACTGGTGGGTGAGATCGAGCGCCCGCAGCCGCTCGGCCTGGTAGTGGTTGGCGTGGACGAGGACATCCCGCTCCGGTTCGAGGACGGCCTCGTCGTCATAGGTGCTCTCGAAGCCGAGAACCCGGCCGTGCGAATCCCCCAGCAGGTACGCGCCAAAGCCTCGGGCCACCCCGGCCAGCAGCTCCAGCGCGGCGTGCAATCCCGGCTGGCGCAGGGCGCGGGGAAGGTAGACCCCGAGCGGAACGATCGAGCGGCACGGCTGGGGTGCCACGAGGGTCAGGTTGGCGCAGCTCGCCAGCCCCTCGCTGCTCAGGTGGTAGTACGGCGAGCAGGACAGGCAGAGCGACAGCAGCGTCCGGCCATCCGGGTATCGCACGCGGATCAGATCGACGGTGGCGTCCGGATGCCAGTCCACGTTCTGGCCCACGAGGGCCTGCCCATCCGAGGTGGCCTTGCCCGAGACCGCGAAGGACGTACACATGCCGCCGATCTGCAGGTAGTTGACGGACACCTCGAGCATGGACTGGAGCGCGAACGCCTCCTCGTACGCGATGCCCGCGCCCTCCGCCTGTCCTCGGATGAGCTCCAGCGCGTCCGGATCGAAGGCGCGCACGTTCCCCTCGAGCTTCATCGCCGTGCGCAGCACGTCCTCGCGCGAGGCCTGGAAGGGTCCGGAGGCAAGCCCCTGGAAGAGGAAGTCCACAGAGGTCCGGAAGCTTGCCCGGCACCCCTCCCCCCACTGCTGTCCAATCTGCCGGGGCGTCCCCTGGCACTCCACGACCTGAAGTTTGCGCGTCGTCATGCCCCAAAGCGTATCGAGGGCTCCCACCCAGCGCTTGAACGGATGCGACGCGCGAGGCTCACCCTCGGAGCTGGCTCGGCGTCTGCCCCACGAGGGAGCGGAACTCCCGGGTCAGGTGCGCGTGGTCGGCATACCCGCTCGCCAGGGCCACCTCGGCCAGCGAGCGCACGGGCTCCGAGCGCAGCGCCTCGAGCGCGCGTTGCAGTCGGAAGATGCGCTTGAACATCCTCGGCGAGAGTCCCAACCGCTCCTGGAAGGCTCGCTCGAGGGTGCGCGGGCTGAGGTGCAGCACGCCCGCCAGCTCGGCCACGGTCGGCATCTCCCCGCGCGCCACCATGTGCCGCCATGCCCGATCGAAGGTGTCGAGCAGCGGCCACCGCATGCTCCCCAGCGCCTCCCCGAGGAGCTCCTGGCGCCGCGCCCCCGAGCCCGCCTGGCTCAGCCGCTCTCCCAGCTCATCGACGGACAGGCGCCCCACGCGCCGCACTTCCACGGAGGCATCCACCAGCTCCGCGGCGCTGGCGTCCACCAGTGCCGGCACCGCTCCGGGGTGGAAATGCACGACGCAGTAGCCACACTCCGCGCGAGTGCGGAAGTGCGTCAGCCGCGTCACCGGCCCATGGAGCCAGGCACGACAGCTCGAGTCCGACAGCTCCAGGAGCAGATCCACATTGGCGTCCGGCGCCACGGCATGCTCCCGCGCCTCCGCCGTGCCCCGTGGCTGCCAGAGGAGGAAGTCGATCCGGTCGGACAGGGCCGAGGGAGGAGCCATCCACTCCACCGCGGCCCCGGGTGTCGTCGTCGCTGGCATGGGGCGGGACCTATTGCGTCATGTAGAACACCCCGAGGCACATCTCGTCTTCCGTGCCCTCGCCCCAGTTCACGTCCTTGGCTCCGAGCTGGCTGTTGTCCCAGTGGCACTCCAGGGCCATGCGATCTCCCGGATTGACCACCTTGGGCTGGGTGAACGCGTAGTTGCCCTGCCAGTGGAAGTCCCAGCGGGGGATGTCGAGCATGCACTCGGCGGCGCCCGCCTTCCGCTCGATCTCCAGCCGCCCCCAGCTCCCCAGGGTGTGCATGTGCATCGCGGCGCCATGCACGGTGAAGGGCTCGCTGTTTCGGAAGACGCCGCCCGTCACGTTCGACAGCACGGGCGACATGTCGAACGAGAAGCGGTGCCGCACGTCGCTCTGCCCCGCGGGGATGGGCATGCCGCCCCCTCGCGGATCCAGCCAGAGCGGGTTGGCCCACGGCTGCATGATGGCGACCTTCTGCACCGAGGACTCCAGGCTCATGGCGATGGTGGTCCGGTCCACGGCCGACACCGCGCTGCTCAGGTTGTAGTGGATCTGCAGGACGACCTTGGAGCCCGGCTCCACGCGGATGCCCGTGCCCGCCGGGTAGTTCGTCCCGTTGTTGCCCGGCACCCAGGAGCCCAGCCAGGTGGCGTTGCGTGCGTTCCCTCCGGGGCCTCCGAAGCAGGTGTAGCCGGGCCCCGGCTCCGCGTCGTCCAGCGCCTGGAAGGTGGCGACTTGAGAGGGCTTGGCCAGGAAGGCGATGACGTGGTGGACGATCGCATCCCGCCCCGGGTTGCCCTTGAACCCGCTGACGTAGCGCACCTCTTGCTCGGGCCAGTCGAGGATGAAGCAGCGGTACTCGTCCGGGCTCTGCGTCGGCGTGTACTCCACGGGCATCGCCAGCTCCAGGTCCACGCGCGCCAGCCCGCTCTGCCCCGGCCCCGTGAGGGCAGGAGGCGCATCCGCGGGGTCACCCTCCGCGCCGCCCTCCTCCACCCAGCGTGAGATCAGCGCGATCTGCTCGTCCGACAGGGAGCGATCATGGAGATAGTCCGTGCAGCCCTCCGCCGCCATCCACGGCGGCATGCTGCGCGACTTCACCGCCGCCTCGACGGCGCGGCGCATCGGGAAGACCTCCGCGTAGCTCTGCAGCGAGAACGGCGCGATGCCGTCCTGGACATGGCAGCCGCCGCACTTCTCCTGAACCAGGGGAGCGATGTCGCGGTGGTAGGTGGCGGGCTGCACGGGCTCGGGAGCAGGCTCCGTGGGCTCACTGCACCCACTCGAGGCGGCCACGAGCAGGCACGCGCCCACCCCCAGGAGAAGTCGTCGCATGTCGCACCTCGGTGAAGAGGAGACCCAGAAAAAGCGCGGTGAGCTTGGCACACTTCCGCCTCCGACTCCCCCCTCTGACAGGTAGGCTGTTGGCTCGCCTGGAGGAATGATGGCCGTCCTGTCCGCCGCCGAAGCCGGTCCCCACCTGCATCAGGAGTACAAGGACGGGCGGCTCGTCCCCTTCCTGGGAGCGGGCTTCTCCAAGCCGCTGCGGCTGCCGGACTGGAGCGAGCTGGTCGGCTGGATGGCCGAGCGCCTCGACTTCGAGACGGACCTGTTCCACCTGCACGGGCGCTACGAGCAGCTCGCCGAGTACTTCCAGATCTCCGACCACAACAACTTCCAGCACCTGGTCTACGAGATGACGCGGCGCTTCGACTCGGAGGAAGCCGTCCGCGCGCGACGGGCCTCCAGCACGCACCAGGCCCTGGCGGGCCTCGACTGGCGCACCGTCTACACCACCAACTACGACTCGCACGTGGAGGGGGCCCTGCGCGACGCGAAGAAGAAGGTCGCCGTGCTGGCCTCCTTCGAGGACTTCCAGGGCCGGCGCGAGCCCGGCACCTGCGAGGTGATCAAGTTCCACGGCACCCTCACCCACCCGGAGACGATCGTCCTCACCGAGAGCTCCTACTTCCGGCGGATGGCGCTGGAGGCGCCCGTGGATCAGCGCCTGCGCGCCGACCTGCTCAGCAACAGCTTCCTGTTCCTGGGCTACAGCTTCAGCGACACCAACATCCGCTACATCTGGTACCGGATGCACCAGCTGCGCCTCCAGGGCCAGCCCCTCGGCCGGCGCCCGCACGCGCGGCGCTGCTACTTCGCCGCCTTCGGCGCGGGCCCCATCCAGCCCGAGTTGCTGGAGCAGTGGAACATCGACATGATCCTGCTCGATCCCGAGGACAAGAACGCCAGCGTCACCGACCTGCTCCAGCGCATCCAGTCCCCCGGGAGCCCCTGATGGCGACCACCTGGTATTACAACTCGACGAACGAGGAGAAGATCCGCGAGGTCCAGCACCTCTTCTCCGGCAGCCAGCGGCTGCGCATCCTGCGCCATCCGATCATCGAGATCCTTGACACCGATCTGGAGCGGGTGGTGCTGGCCAAGGCCGCCGATGCCTACCGTTCCACCCGCATGCCCGTCATCGTCGAGCACGGCGCGCTGTGCATCGACTTCCTCAACGGCATCCCCGGCGCGCTCGTCAAGCCGACGTGGATGGCGCTGGGCAACCGGCTCTGCACGCTCGTCCCCACCGGGCAGCCGCGCACGAGCCGCGCGCGCAGCGCCCTCTGCTACTGCGACGGTCGCCGGCGCGTCATCATCCTCAAGGAGGTCGAGGGAGAGCTGGCGCCCGAGCCTCGCGGCACCGGGGGGTTCCACTGGGATCCCGTCTTCATCCCAAAGGGAGACACGCGGACGCTGGCTGAGCTGCCCCTCGACGAGAAGCTGCGCGTCTCCGCCTCGGGGCAGGCCTTCGCGGAGCTGCGCCAGAAGCTGGGGCTGTAGCCCTCGCGGGAGTCCTCAACGCCGGCCCACGGGCAGGAGCACGTGCCGGACCACGTACTCCCGCAGCCGCTGGCGGTCCTCATCGGCGAGCGTGAGGGTGTACTGGGGGTGGACTCGCGCGGCCAGCTCGAAGAGGACCAGCTCGGTGATCATCCCATCGCGGATGACGGCCGTGAGCCGATCCAGCGAGGCGTCCGTGGGCCCCTCCTCACTCTGATTCTTCTGCCCCTCATGCACCACCGCCGTCGAGGCCAGGCACTCGGTCTCCTCCACCGAGGAGAAGTGCCGCTCGGTGGTACCCGTCATCTCCTGGCGGTGCGTCGGCTCCCCGAGCCAGAGCGCCTTGCAATTGGCGAAGGCGAGCCAGGCGGCGCCGTAGTCCGGATCGAACTCGACGATCACCTCCTCGCCCTCCTTGCGCGCGAAGCCCCGGGGCGCGAGCACGTCGTCCAGCACCACCAGCCCCAGCTCCGGGTGCTGCTGGAAGAACTGCCGCAGCACGGGGTTGCGAGGGAACAGGACGAGCGACCAGATCCACGCCTCCACGGCCTCGTCCATCCGGCCCAGCCGCGCGAGTGCGCTGCCCTGGAAGTAGTAGAGCCGGTAGTCGTGAGGGTTGGTCTCCGCCGCCTTCTGGTAGTGGACGAGCGCCCCCGCGGCATCCCCACCGAAGAGCGTGGCGTCTCCCAGGTAGGCCCGGGCCAGGTAGCAATCCGGGCACTCGGTGAGCGCCTGCTCGTAGAGCCGGGCCGCCTCGGCGTAGCGACGCGCCCGGTAGTGCTCCTCGGCCTGGAGGACGAACGCCTCCGCCTTCGGATTGCCGGGCCACTCCTGGAGCACCCGCTGCCCGTCGTCCACCGCCACGCGTGGCGCCGCGAGCGGCTCGACCCGCAGGGGCCACAGCTCCTCGGCCCAGCCTCCGGGCGGTGAGTCCTTCGGGTCCAGGCGGTACTGGACCTTCGAGTCCTCCATCCACTTCATCACCTGCGCGGGCGTGAGGTACGGGCGGCGCCCGGAGTCCTCCTGTCGCGCGGACACGACGGGGCGCTCGGGACCCGGCGCGGGTTCCGAGGTGGACGTAGGCGCCGGCTTGGGCGCCGAGGCGCAACCCACTCCGAGCAGACAGGCGGCAACGAGAAGATAGCGAACCAAGATGAGAGCCCTCTGCGTGGAAGGAACTCCCAGCATAAGGGCAGACGGAGCCCCTGGGGCCCCCGCGACGGTGCGCGGAGGCCCTGTGGGCACCTCTTTTGCTCCCCCTCCCTTTCAGGAGAGGGTGGGCCGGTCAGAGGTCTGCCGGCGGACGCACGCCCAGGTGACAGGCGCGCAGCGCTAACTGGGTCCGGTTCTCAGCGCCCAGCTTGCGGTAGAGCTGCGTCACGTGGGACTTCACCGTGCGCTCTGCGATCTGCAGGTGCGCGGCGATCTTCAGGTTGTCCGCGCCGCCAGCCACGTAGGCCAGCACCTCCCGCTCGCGCTGCGTGAGCGAGTTCAGGACGCTGGAGGGCTGTACCGCCACGGGCGGGTGCTCCAGATCGTTGCGCAGCAATTGCACCGGGAACAGGCGCTCTCCACGCACCAGCCCTTGGACCGCGGACACCACCGCGCCGGTGTTCAGCCCCGCTCGGAAGAGGTAGCCCGAGGCACCCTCCTCGAAGCACTGCGAGATGATCTCCGGGGCGCTGACCGCCGACAGCATCAGCATTCGGACCTCCAGCCGGCGCTTGCGTGCCTCGCGCAGCAGGTTGAGTCCTTCGTTCACCGAGCACCCGACCGTGGCATCGCTCTCGGCCTCGACATCCAGAATGGCCACCTGGGGAGGATCTGTCCCCAAGCTGTCGAGAAGCGTGCGCACATCGCGCGACACGGATGAGACTTGAAGCCCCTCACCTCGGAGTCCGTCCACGAGTCCCTGGTACGCGGACCAAGGCCCTTCGAGAATAGACACACGTACAGCCACTTGATTCATTGCCATGGAAAGCCCCCCGCTCTGTCATGGCTAGTGACGGATTATTTTTTTCGACTCACTGGCTCGGCATCGCCAGCTTGAGAGTAAATTACCACTCTTGCTGGGCAACTTGCGACTCATGCCGAGCCGGACTGTCAAGTGGCCACTCCTCGGCCCTGAGTCCAGGGGTACACGACGTCAAGGCATGGACCTTGTTCGCTGAAGGACAGGCCGATCTTCCCTCGGGGCGATGTCTGAGTCGGAGGGTCACTCCCTAGCTTGCCGCTCCACTGTGCCTCAAGGAGGCATTGATGTTCACCGAGGCGTCTCGTCATGCGCTGGCCATCTGAGAACAGCCCGCGCCCGACCGGGTTCCACCTCCTGACACAGTCTCGGGAGCTGGCCCTCCCCTTGCCGGCGCGGCCGCTGCGCATCACCCACTTCGCGCAAGGGCTGTGGGCCAGCGGGGTGGGCGATCAAATGGTGGCGCTGCTGCGAGGGCTGCCCCGGCACCACCGACAGCTCCTGGCCGTGCTCGAGAACGAGGGGCCCCTGCGCGAGACCGTGGAGCGGCTGGGCGTCATGCCCCTGGAGTTCCGGCAGCACCGGGCTCAGCGGGTCAAGGGCGAGCCCGCGGCCGATACCTTCGAGGCGTGGCTGCGCGCGACGCGGGTGGATGTGTTGCATGTCCATGACACGCCCTCGGCGCTCGTCGCCATGCCGGCGGCGCTCCGGGTGGGCTGCGTGGTGGTGATGGACCGGATGAGCCCGGTGCCCGGCCCCGACCAGGACCGGACCCGGCGCGCGGCACTCCGGTGGCTCACCCGGCACGCCCGCCACGTCGTGGCGGACACCGAAGCCACGCGCCACCAGCTCGTCGCCGAAGAGGGAATGCCTGACCATCGGATCAGTGTCATCCCCGCCGGGTTCGACCTCGAACGCTTCGAGCTGGCCGCTCGGGCCGGGCTCCAGCGGCCCCTGCCCCCCGTCCTCGCGGCCCCCGTGCTCGTTCATGTGGGGGGCATGGTGGATCCGTCGAGCCGCGAGGAGGATCTGCTCCACGCCCTCGTCCAGGTCCGCCAGCGCTTCCCAGCGGTGCAGGCCTTCTTCGTGGGCGAGGGGCCTCGCCGCCCCATGCTGGAGCAGCAGGCCCGGGAGCTGGGGCTGTCCTCCGGGGTTCACTTCCTTGGCTACCGGGTGGACGTGCCCGCCGTGCTCGCTCGGGCTCGGGTGGCGGTCCGCTGTGGGACGACGACGGGCCGCTCGCTGGCCCTGCTCGAGGCCATGGCGACGGGACTGCCCGTGGTGGCCACGGCGGTTGGTGGCTTCCCCGAACTGCTGGCCCAGGGAGAGCGCGGGTGGCTCGTGCCTCCGAAGTCCCCGGAGGCGCTGGCGGAGGCGCTGGTGCAGGCGCTGGAGGACCCCAAGCAAGCGGCCCTTCGTGGGGCGCGGGCGCGCTCCTTCGTGGCCCGGGAGCTCAACGTCACCCGGATGATTTCCGACCACGAGACGCTGTACCAGCGGCTGCTGCCTCACTGAACCTCGGTTCCCGACGGGCGGGGACGGCGTATGCTGGGGGGCGGAATGGTCTCCGCCTCATCTCCCAGCCTCGACGTCGCCACGCCCGAGCGCGTGTCGCTCTCCCTGCCCGTGGCCGGCATCGGCTACCGGTGCCTCGCCTGGCTCATCGACGCGACGCTCCTGTTCTTCTTCTGGGTGAGCGCCTACTTCGTCCTGTCGCTGCTCGTCTCGGACATGGTCGGTCTGTTCCGAGGGCTGTCCGGGCTGATGCGCACGCTGCTGGTGGTGGGCGTCTTCGCCACCCAGTGGATGTACTGGACGCTCGCCGAGGTGTTCTTCAACGGGCAGACGCTGGGCAAGCGACTGGTGGGCATCCGCGTGGTGCGCGCGGACGGCTCGCCGGTGGGTGTGTACGAGAGCGCGGTGCGCAACCTGCTGCGCGCGGTGGACTTCCTGCCCCTGCTCTACGCCACCGGCTGCATCAGCATGCTCTTCACCCAGCAGCACCGCCGGCTGGGTGACCTCGTCGCCGGCACACTGCTGGTGCGCGAGGAGCGCTTCGACCTGGACAAGTACACCGCGTCCGCGCAGGCCTCGGCCGTTCCCGTGGCGGGTACCCATGGACAGGGGCGCCTGAGCTCCGAGGACGTGGAGCTGATCCTCGCCTTCCTGGAGCGCGCCCCCTGGCTGCTGCCCGAGGCGCGGCTGCGACTGGGCACGCGCATGGTGGAGCGCTTCGGTGGTCTGGCGGAGGGAGAGCGCGCCGCGGTGCTCGCCTCCCCCGAGTCCATCGAGGGCTTCCTGCGGGCCCGCGCGCAGGCGGTACACTGAGGTGGCCGCGCCCCTGCCCGCCTTCGTGGCACGGCGCCGCCCGGACTGGGAGGCCCTCCAGGCGCTGCTCTCCCGCCAGCGCGCCGGCACCCTGCGCCTGGCCGAGCTGCGCACGCTGGACACGCTGTACCGCCGCGCCTCGGCGGACCTGGCGCACGCGCAGACGTTCTATCCGGGCACGGACGCGCACCGCTTCCTGAACCAGCTCTGTGGCCAGGCCTACGGCGCCATCTACCAGCCTCCCCGGGAGCGCTGGGTCGCCGTGCGCGACTTCTTCCGGCGCGACTTCCCCGCCACCCTGCGCGCCGAGGGGCGCTTCGTCGCGGTGAGCGCGGCCTTCTTCATCCTCGGCCTGCTGCTGGGCTCGCTGGTGGTGCTCCTGGAGCCGCGCGGCGCGGAGCTGCTGGTGCCCGAGGGCGTGCGCAACTACGTGGCCGAGGGGCGGATGTGGACCGATGACCTGCTCTCGGTGGCTCCGCCCAACGCGGTGGCCTCGGGCATCGCCACCAACAACCTCACCGTCATCATCTTCGCCTTCGCCTCGGGCATCGTCTTCGGCCTGGGCACGGTGTTCACCCTGGTCAACAACGGGGTGATGATCGGCGCCACCGCCGCGCACTGTGTCCACCAGGGCATGGGCCTGGGGCTGCTGGACTTCGTCTCCGCGCACGGGCCGGTGGAGCTGTCCATCATCGTCATCGCCGGCGGCGCGGGGCTCATCCTCGGGCAGGCGCTGATCGACCCGGGCGAGCTGCCTCGCGCACAAGCGCTCACGGTGCGCGGCAAGGCGGCGGTGAAGCTGGTGCTCGGCTGCGCACCGTTCCTGGCCTGCATCGGCGTGGTGGAGGGCTACATCTCCCCCGGCAACCTCTTCCCCACCTGGCTCAAGGTGTCGCTGGGGCTGACGCTCGGGGGGCTGTTCTGGCTCTACCTGCTGCGCGCCGGGAGGGCCGACGACATGACCGAGTCCTCGGTGAGCCTGCGCTGGGCGGCGGCCTCCTCGCGCTTGCGCTGACGGTGGCGGAGGATGCGCTCGTACGCGTCATTCAGCTCGCGCATCTTCTCGGCCGAGCCGCCGCGGTCCGGGTGGCGCTCCATGGCCAGCTCGCGGTAGCGGGTGCGCACTGCGTCCGGCGAGTCCAGCGGGGAGACGCCCAGCACGTGGTACGGGTCCTGCTCCTCCAGGGCGGACAGCCAGCGCTCCAGCCGGTCCTTCACCTGGATGAAGTTGGCGTCCTCGGCGGAGGTGTCCTTGGCGGGGTGGGTGCGCACCTTGGCGTCGGTGCGGAAGATGTCCGTATAGGTGCTGGACACCCACCGGTGGCAGGAACCACAGCGGAAGTACTTCACCCGCCGCCCGGTGCCCTCGTGCAGGGTCATCCGGACATGGCAGTGGGTACACTCCACCTCGACGTTCTCCAGGGTCTGCCAGTTCACCGCTGCCGCGCTCATGGCCGCTTCGCTCTCCTGTAGGCGCAACACGCCTGTAGCACCGACACCCTCTCACGATCGGCGATCCCGTCAAGAAAATGTCAGTCGAGCGGTAGCGGCGGCGCCTTAGACCTCAATGAACCGGGTGCCGGTGAGGCCCTCCTGCTCCATGGCCTGCTTCAGGTTCTCGGAGACGATGAGGGCCACCGTCCAGCCCCAGGGGCGAAAGATGCGGGCCCCTTCCACCTTCGTGGGGTCGATGCGCAGGCCGGCGACGACCCGGTACTGGCCCACCTTCTCCGGCTGACCATCTTCGGGTGTGAAGCGCTGCACCTCCTCGCAGCGCGCCTCATCGATGCAGCGGATGACGCGCAGGGGATTGAGGATGAAGTAGGGCTCCGGGTGAACTTCCACCTTGGCGGGCAGGAACTGCGCCTCGCCAATCCCCTCGCGCTCGAAGAGCCGAGCGACGCGGCCATGCACGACGATGACGCCCAGGCCCGTGAGGCTGAAGTCGAGGGGGCGCCCAGGAAGCGACACCTCAAGCCGAGGCACTTCTTTCAGCTCGACAGCACGGCCCTCAACGAACTGCCAGGGATCCACCTCGCGCCCATGCGCGTCGAAGGGGCTCTTCAAGACCCACCGCCCAGGAATGAGCATGTTGCTGCGCAGCTCGAAATATCGCGCCATTCCCGTGCCCCCTAAGGTTCAGCCCGAGCCTGGGTCAGCAGTCGATGGAGCCGAGTTCCAGGTGTACAGACATCTCGCGCGATCATCCTGAGCTCTCGAACCAGGTGGGTGCGGCATTGTTCCGTGGTGCGGCACAGCGCGAGCGCTTGCTGAAGTCTTTGGAAGACTTCCTCGTGGTACGCCTGGGGATGAGGCCCTTGATGCGCTCGGAGATAGACACGGTTCTCTGCCGCACCCAGCCCCATCCCCGCTCTGGCGAAGAGTTCCTCGAATAGCGGCGTCCAGGGGCCTCCTCGCGCCGTCGAGGTGTCGTTCTTATCCGTGGCCAGGTGGTGCCAGCGATAGCCGTCCTTCTTCTGAGTGCCATCGGTGCAGGCCGCTCCCGCATCTCCCTGTGCCGAGCTGGCCGCCGTGCCCATCGCCGCACCCGCCACAACCAGCGTGCCGTCGGCGACCGCATGCGCCGTCATCGAGGCACCCATTGTCAGCCCTCCAGCCACCGCGTACCGAGGGGGACCCATCATTCCCAAGAGTCCTCCCGGCGGTACTCGAGGCAGCGCCCTACCGACACCGAAGCTGGCCACCATCACCAACACCCGCAGCCCCGTGCCCCCTACCGCCCTCCCGAAGCGCTCCGCCACCGCTTCCAGCTCTTCCACCGTCGTGGCGGCCTCGGCCTCCTCATACAGTCGCAGGCAGGCCAGCGCCACGTGCCGCAACTCCAACGCCCCCACCAATAGGGCCAGTCTCACCGTCAGCGCAGCGGCAAAGGACTTCGAGAAGAATGGCTCGGGCACCGTCCACGCCGCGAAGTACACCAGGATCGACAGCGCCACGCTGGCCCGGAACACTGGCGACTGGAACAACTCCTGCGCCGCTCCTCGGAAGCCTGCGCCCATGTAGCGCGGTGACACCTTGAGCGCCATGTAGAGCCGACTCTTCTCCAGCACCTCTGGTAGGGGGAGCAGCGGCGGGCCGTATCGGGCGATGAACTCCGCGCGCAGTCGCTCCTCCCACGCGGAGCGTGTACCAGCAGCCGAGCCCCAGCGCTTCGCAGCGAGCACGATGGTCCTTGGTGGAGACGCCGCGGCCTGCTGGAGCGCCTCATCCAGCACCGCAAGCACCGCTTGGGCGTCTTCCACCCGCAGTGCCCCATGTGCCAGATCGGGAGGCAGTGGCTCGAAGGAGAGCCGCAGCTCGCCACCAGGCAGCTCACTCACCTCCACCGCTCCCTGCGCTGCCGAATGAGTTCTGCTCGAAGAAGCGCCCCCTTCCAGGGACGCTGCGCACGAAGACAGAACGAGAGACAGAGCCCCAGCCATGCACAGCGATACGCGGGCCATGAGCAGGGCTGAGCGCGTTCTCTCCATGCTCCGAAGTATCCGCGATAACCCGTAGAAATGACGGCGAATGCCGATCCCGTCTCGTCCGAGGGCTGGTAAAACCCCTCCATCCCCTCTTCCGAGGCACGCCATGCGTTACCTCCTGTTCGCCGGCCTCTTGCTGGCCGCCTCCCCCACGCTCGCCCAGAGCGCCCCCGAGTCCGCCGCCACTGGCGCTCCCGTGGGCCCGGATGCCGCGCTCCTGCGAGGCCTGCTGTGGGCCTCCGAGCCCACTCCCGAGGAAATCCGCGCCATGGCCATCGAGGACCTGGCGCTCCTGGGTGACCCGCGCGCCCTCAACCCGCTCGCCACGCTGCTGTGGGACCCGAACCCGCGCGTCCAGGCCGCCGCCCTGCGCGCCGTGGCCCTCTTCCAGCACCCCCGCGCCGAGGAGATCCTCTCCGCCGTGGTGCGCCACCCCAAGCTGCCCGATACCCTGAAGATCCAGGCCCTGGATGGGTTGCTCTACCAGCGCACCGCCAGCGCCCGCGCCACCGTCGAGGCCGCGTCCAAGGATCCCCGTCTACCCCTGGCCATCCAGTCCGCCGCGCTCAATGTGGCGGCCCGCTGGGGCGGCCCCCGCCAGTAACCCCCGGAGTCTCATTCCATGCTCGATCGCACCATCGCCTTCCTCGGCACCGGCAACATGGCCGAGGCCCTCATCAAGGGCCTGCTGCGCGCCGGAACCGCGCGCCCCGAGTCCATCATCGCCACCGGCCGGCGCGCCGATCGCCTCGAGGAGATGCAGCGCATCTATGGCGTGCGCACCACCCTGGACAACGTGGCCGCCGCGCGCCAGGCCGACATCGTCGTGCTCTCCGTCAAGCCGCAGGCCATGGACAAGCTGCTCGTCCAGGTGGCCCCCGCGCTCGACCACAGCAAGCTGCTCATCTCCGTGGCCGCCGGCGTCCCCATCGCCGCCCTGGAGCGCCGGCTCGGGGCCGGGGCCCGCATCATCCGCACCATGCCCAACACCCCCTCCCTGGTGGGCGCGGGCGCTTGCGCCCTGTCCCGGGGCGAGCACGCCAGCGAAGAGGATCTCGCCGTCGCCAGCCGCATCTTCCAGTCCGTGGGCATCACCACCGTGGTGGACGAGAACCTGCTGGACGCCGTCACCGGCCTGTCGGGCAGCGGCCCCGCCTACATCTTCCTCGTCATCGAGGCGCTCTCGGACGCGGGGGTGAAGGTGGGACTGCCCCGCTACACCGCCCTGAAGCTCGCCGCCCAGACGGTGCTCGGCAGCGCCCAGCTCCTCATTGAGACCAACGCCCACCCCGGCCACCTCAAGGACCAGGTGACCAGCCCCGGCGGCACCGCGATCGCTGGCTTGCATACCCTGGAGGCAGGCGGGCTGCGCACCACGTTGATCAACGCCGTGGAGGCCGCCACCCGCCGCGCCAAGGAGCTGGGAGAGCAGTTCCTGGAGAAGTCCGAGCGCTGACCTATACTCGGCCTCCATGAAGATCACCCCGCTCGACATCCGCCAGAAGCGGTTCGAAACCGCCCTCCGAGGCTTCTCCCGCCGCGAGGTGGAGGCCTACCTGGAGCTGCTCGCCGGGGAGTTCGAGGAAGTCGTCAAGGAGAACATCGCCCTCAAGGAAGAGCTCAAGCGCGCCCAGCTGCGCATCGAGCAGTACCAGGAGCGCGAGCGCACCCTCCAGGAGACGATGGTCACCGCGCAGAAGATCAGCGAGGACCTCAAGGACGCCGCCAAGAAGGAGGCGGAGATCATCATCGCCGACGCCGAGCACCAGGCGGAGAAGATCGTCCACGGCGCCCACCAGAAGCTCGTGCAAGTCGTCGAGGACATCAACGAGCTCAAGCGCCAGCGCACCCAGTTCGAGTCCCAGGTGCGCTCGGTCGTAGACGCCCACCGCAAGCTGCTGGAGACCTTCAGCACCCCCAGCTTCGCCGACCGCGACTACGCCCGCATCGAAGACAACGTGTCCTTCCTCTCCCAGAAGAAGGCCACCAACGGCGAGTAGTCCGTGGCGCCGCCCTGGCTCAAGCCCGTGCCGGGCGGTGTGGAGGTGGCGGTGCTCGTGCAGCCCCGCGCCTCACACACCCGCGTGGTGGGCGAGCACGATGGGCTCTTGAAGATCCAGCTCGCCGCGCCCCCGGTGGACGGAGAGGCCAACGCGGCCCTGGTGGAGTTCCTGAGCAAGCTCCTGGGAGTCCCCCGACGACAGGTGACCCTGGTCGCCGGTGACGCGTCGCGTCGCAAGCGTGTGGTCATCCAAGGAGTTGATGCCGCACAGGTCGAGGCTGTTATGTCTACGGGACCGTGAGTCTCGTCATGCGCCTGCTTTTGCTCCTGTCCGTGCTCCTGGCCGCGCCCCTGGCTCTTGCCCAGGAGGGGGGCGCGAGCACCCATGGTCAGGAGGAGCCGGCCCTGGTGCCCCGGGCGCTGCCGGACACCGTGGCGGGGGAAGTCACCACCCCGCGCTTCCGCATCCTTTATACGAAGCGCGCCGAGGGCTCGGCCCGGGCCCTGGCCCAGGAGATCGAGACGGTGCGCGAGTCCTTCGTGAAGGTGCTCGGGCGCGACTGGCCCGGCATCACGGAGATCCGCATTGGCGTGGGGCGCGAGGAGTACGAGGCACTGGCCCTGCCCGGAGGCCGCCCGCCGCGCTGGGCCGTGGCGCTGGCCTACCCCACGCACGGCATCGTCCTGCTGGACGCGCTGAGCCTCAAGGGGCCAGAGGGCCCCATCACCCTGCGGCACGAGCTGGCCCACGTGGCGCTCGGGCAACTGGGCCGCACCTGGCCCCGCTGGTTCCAGGAGGGCATGGCCCAGCACCTGACCGGCGAGCGCATCGCCGTCACCCACTACGCGGCCCTCTTCCGCGCGGTGGCGCAGGATCACGTCTTCCACTTCGAGGATCTGGCCGACGGCTGGCCGGACATGCGCGCGGACGTGGAGATCGCCTACGCCCAGAGCGCCGACTTCGTGGCGTACCTGGCCGGGCGCCACGGCCCGGGAGCCATGGGGGAGCTGCTGGACGGGGTGTCCGCGGGCGAGCGCTTCGAGACGGCGTTCGGCAAGGCTTTCCACTCCTCTCTCTCGGTGGAGGAGACGGCCTGGAGCGAGGGCCTGTCCACGCGCTTCGGCTGGCTGCCGCTCACCACGAGCATGCAGTTGGTGTGGCTGCTGGCCCCCGCCCTGTGCGTGGTGGCCTACATCCGCCGCCGTCACCAGCACTCCGCCCGCCTGGAGGCCATGGCCGCCGAAGAGGCCGCCGAGGATGCCGCTGAGGCCGCCGCGCTCCGGGTGCTGGCCGCCGAGGCCGCGCAGCAGGGCCTGCCACCGCCGCCGCCGCAGGACACCTCCCCGCCCGAGTGGGCCGAGGTGCCCCGCCGGGAAGAGCCTCGCGAGTTCCCCGAGGACTTCGCGGCGGACGGGACGCGGCCTCCCAAGCCCACCCTCCACTGACCCACCGTCAGGGGCGTGGACGGTAGGAAAAGCCCTTCCCACGTCCATCCTTTCGGAACCTCTACCGGAGAAATTACGGCTCCACGCCCCCCCTCCTGGGCAGTGGATCTGTCCAAGGGTCTGTATTTCTTGAGTTTTACGACTCCGAGCGCGTTGGCCAGCGACTTGCTTTGTCTGGGCTCGCGATGCGGAGGACGGCGGAAATGACGGAACGAAGCAGGCGGGCAGTAGGAGTGGCGCGGGTCTTCACCCAGCAGCCGGACCGGTTGGCCGCCGCGTGGAGGCGGGTGCGGTGCATGGGCAGCTCGCAGATGCACCCGCCGCCGAGCCTGCTGGATGGGTTGGTGGAGCCGTTCATCCGCGAGCTGGGGCTGAGCATCGGCGGGGACGAGACGAGCCCCTGGAGCCGCACGCGGGCGGTGCTGCGCCTGTCTCCGGAGCGCGGGGCGCGGGCCCTCTATGACGAGTTCGCGGTGCTGCGGCGCTGCCTGGTGGATGCGGTGGAGGTGCTGGGGGGTGGGGATCCGGAGCGCGCGGTGGTGAACCGCGCCCTGGACGAGGCGGTGGATTCGGCGGTGGCGCTGTTGCAGCGCATGGTGGATGCGTCGGCCGAGGGGCCGCGCGTTCCCTTCGGAGGATTGGTGGTGGAGTGCTTCGAGCGGCCGACGGAGGCCCGGGCTCGCCCGGGCGCCGAGGCTGCACGAGCCGCGCTCCACTAACGGGAGTGCCGACCCGTCCGGCTTGATGCTGCCGCAAGGGAGCGTCCGAGGGCCGGCGGAGGATGGGGGCGTGCTGCCGGGCTATGGGGAGCCCAGGCGGCGCGAAACGGGGTGTGCTCCCTACGGGGGTGGGTGAGCGCACGAAGGGGCCGCACGGGAAACGCGTGGATGGGGGTCCGCGCGCCTCTTGTCGGCCGGACGGGTCGGCCGTGTTGTCGCAGTCTGGGGATGCAGTTGCAGGGAGGGGGAACTCGGGAGGGAGCGTCTTCGGGGGTAGACGCTCCCTCCTGTGACTTTTTGGGGGTCCGTCGTTCAGTGGGCGTCCGCCCACGTCTTGCCCGCGCCCACGTCCACCTTGAGCGGCACCTTGAGGGTGGCCACCGAGGACATGCAGCGGCGCGCCAGCTCCTTCACGGTCTCCACTTCTTCGTCCGGAGCCTCGAAGAGCAATTCGTCGTGGACCTGCAGCAGCATCACCGTGCGCAGCTTCTGCCGCGTGAGCGCCTCGTCCACCTCGAGCATGGCCTTCTTGATGAGGTCCGCGGCGGTGCCCTGAATGGGCATGTTGATGGCGGCGCGCTCGGCGGCCTGGGCAATCTGCCGGTTCTTCGCGTGCAGGTCCGCCATGAGCCGGCGCCGGCCGAACATCGTCTCCACGTAGCCCGTCTTCCGGGCGCGCTCGACGGTCTCCTCCAGGTAGCGGCGGATGCCGGCGTAGCGGGTGAAGTAGCGCTCGATGATGTCGCGCGCCTCCTCCACGGGGATGCTCAGGCGCGTGGACAGGCCGTGCGGTGACAGGCCGTAGGCGATACCGAAGTTCACCGTCTTGGCCACCCGGCGCTGGTCCCGGTCCACCTTGTCCGGAGTTACGCCGAAGATCTCCGCCGCCGTGCGGCTGTGGATGTCCTCGTCCCGCTCGAAGGCGTCGATGAGGACCGGGTCCTCGGCGATGTGCGCCAGCAGCCGCAGCTCCACCTGGCTGTAGTCGGCGGAGACGAGCTGGTGGCCCGGCTCGGCGACGAAGGCGCGGCGGATCTCCCGGCCCAGCTCAGTGCGCACGGGGATGTTCTGCAGGTTGGGATCCGAGGAGGACAGGCGCCCGGTGGCGGTAGCCGCCTGGTGGTAGGTGGTGTGGATGCGGCCGTCCCGGGCCACCAGGGTGGGCAGGGTGTCCAGGTAGGTGCTCTTGAGCTTGGACAGCGAGCGGTACTCGAGGATGGCGCCCGGCAGCGGGTGCTGCTCGGCGAGCTTCTCCAGCACCTCCTGGTCCGTGGAGGGCCCCGTCTTGCCGCGCTTGAGCACGGGCAGCCCCAGGTCCGTGTAGAGCACCTGGGTGAGCTGAGGGTTGGAGCCCACGTTGAACTCGCGCCCCGCGAGCTTGTGGATGTTCTGGATCTTCCCCTCGCACTCGGCGTCCACCTTGGTGGAGATGGTCTGGAGCACGGCGGTGTCCAGCTTCACGCCCCGCCGCTCCATCTGCGCCAGCACTGGCAGCAGGGGCAGCTCCAGCTCGCGGGCCAGCTTCGCCAGCGCCACGCCCTCCAGGTCCTCCCAGAGCTTGGGGGCGAGCTTGCGCGCCGCGTCCGCGCGAGAGGCGTACGCCGTGGAGATCTCCTCGGGGTTGTGGTCCGCCAGCGCCCTGCCCTTCTTGCCCTCGGTGACGGCGGGCAACGCGGCCAGCTCGGTGTTGAGCCGCTCGCGGGACAGGTCGGTCAGCGCGTGCTCCCGGCGCGAGGGGTTGAGCAGGTAGCTGAGCAGCTCCACGTCGTCATGGGCGCCCTTGAGCGTCATCCCCGCGTTGGAGAGCACCAGGGAGAGCGCCTTGAGATCGTGCCCGCCCTTCTTCACCTGGGGGTCCGCGAGCAGCTCGCCCATCACGGCGGAGAAGCGCGCCGGAGCCACCTGCGTCGAGCCGAGCACCTGGTGGCGCAGGGGCACGTAGGCGGTACGGCCATCCGCCAGCGCGAGCCCCAGACCCACCAGCGGCGCGGTGAAGGGCATGCCCTCGTAGGCCGGCACCAGGAAGAGCGCCCCATCCTTCCGGGCCGCGTCCGCCAGCGCCTGGAGCTCCTGCTCGGTGGTGACGAGCTGGGCGGGGGCCATGGGCACCGCGGGCTCCACGGGCTTGGGAGCGGCGGTGTCCTCGGGCAGCTCGTTCACCAGCCGGTAGAACTCCAGCTCGGTGAAGAGCTGCTTGGCGCGCGCGGTGTCGATGGGGCGGCGAGCCAGCTCGGGGATGGTGACCTTCAGCTCCAGGTCCGTCTTGAAGGCGACGAGTTGCCAGGCCTTGAGCAACCCCTCACGGTGGGTGGACAGGGCCTCGCGGATCTTCGGCTTCTTCACCTCGTCCAGGCGGGCGAGCAGCCCGTTCACGTCGCCGAACTGCTGGAGCAACTCCACCGCCGTCTTGGGGCCGATGCCGGGCACCTTGGGGATGTTGTCCACCGCGTCGCCGATGAGCGCCAGGTAGTCGCGCATCTGCTTGGGCTCGATGCCCAGCCGCGCCTTCACCTCGTCCGGGCCGGTGTGTACGTCCTTCATCGGATCGAACAGGCGCACGTCCTGGTCGACGATCTGGATGAAGTCCTTGTCCCCGGTGACGACCTGGACGCAGAAGCCCTCGGCCTTGGCGCGCGTGGCCAGCGTGCCGATGACGTCATCGGCCTCCCAGCCGGGCATCTCGAGGATGGGCAGGTTGAGCACGTCCGCCACACGGCGGATGAGCTCGAACTGGGGCACGAGGTCCTCGGGCGGACCCTCGCGGTGGGCCTTGTAGTTGGGATCGATCTTCTGCCGCTCGGCGCGGCTGTCCTTGTCGAAGGCCAGCGCGATGTGCGTGGGCTTCAGATCCTTGAGCGTCTTGAGCACCATGCGCGCGAAGCCGAGCGCGGCGTTGGTGGGCACCCCCTTGCTCGTGGAGAGCGGAGGAATCGCGTGGTAGGCGCGGAAGATGAAGCCGGAGGCGTCGATCAGGGTCAGGACCGGCGCGGAAGCCGAGGAGCTCGGGACCATGCCCCGGCCTTAGCGCGCCTGCCCTCCCCTGTCCACGGTACGCACCGGGCGCCCCGAAGGGCGCCTCGGGCTCACTTACACTTCATCTGCTCCTTGGCGGCGACGATCTTCTCGGCCAGCCCGTCGCCCGGCACGGCGAAGTCCTCGGCCGCCTGGAGATCGCTGCAGCCGCCCGCGGTCTGCAGCGCCCGCAGGCCCTGGGTGGAGCAGAAGCCCACCACGCGGTTGAGGTCCGTGTTGCCCTTGTAGAACTGGAAGCCGAGCTTCCACACCTTGCAGCCTCGGCGCCGGTCCTCGCGATCCGCCCAGTGCTTGCCGCGGATGAAGGCGTTGGAGGCGATGTCCTGCTGGATGTTGCGCCGATAGAAGGACGGCGTGCGCTCCCACAGGTCACCCATGAGCTGCTTGTCCACCTCCAGGGCCTCGGCCATGGGCTCGGCGGCGCGCTCCACGTCCTCGAGCTGGAGGGCGGCCTCACCGTTCTTGAAGAGCTGATCCACGGTACCGACCTTCTTGATCAGATCGTCGGCCTGGCCGTGGAACTGGGCCAGCTCGTAGTTGGAGCGCAGCTTCTGGAGCGTGGCGAGCGCCTCGTTGCCGCGGCCACCCCAGTAGTCCAGCATCGCGGCGTACACGAGGTTGTTGGGGTAGCGCTCGCGGAAGATGCGCTTCACGTCATCCTCGGGCTTGGGAATCGCCGTCGGGTCCGGACCGAACTCCGACTCCGGGCACTTCCAGGCCTCGGAGGTGGGATCCAGCTTCTTGCGGGCCTGGAGGAACTGGACGAAGAGCTTGTCCTTCGGGCGCCACTCGCGGCGGCCGAGGCGGCCCTCCAGCGAGAGGGTGAAGCCGATGGGCGGCTCGATGTCCTCGCGCTGCACCGTCTGGCACCAGAAGCCCATGTACCGGTCGCACCGGGGCACGGCGGCGGTCCACTGCTGGTCGCGCATGTAGCGCTTGCAGTCATCCAGCGCCTTGCTCTTCACCAGCTCCAGCGCGTCGCGCACCTTGATCTTCGCGCGGCGGAAGTACTGGCTCTCCTTGGGGATCTTCTGAAGCATGTCGAGCGCCTCTTCCTCCTTGAGGCGCGCCAGGGCCTTCTCGGCCTGGAAGAAGTAGGTGGAGGCCTCCTTCTCGACCTTGATGCGCTTGATGAGGCTGTTGGCCTCGACGTTGATGGGGTCGATGTTGAGCGCCTTGTCGCACGCCGCGTCGGCCTTCTCCCAGTTGGGCTCGTTGCCCATCTCCATCGAGGCGAACGAGCGGCACTCGCTCAACAGCTCCTGGAGCGCCTCGGAGGTATCGACCTTCGGAGGCGGAGAGCCCACGCCCCCTGCCCCACCCGCCGGCGTGCCTCCACTCGAGCCGGTGGCGGCCTTGACGATGCCCGCCACCAGCAGCAGCCCGACCAGGCCACCGACGCCCACCAGCAGCTTCTTGCGCTGGGCGAGCAAGCCTCCCGCCGGCGCCGGCGCCGAGGCCGCCGCGGCCCCGCTCCGCTTGGGCGTCGAGGCCGAGCCGCGACGCTTGGGGCCCTCGGACTGCTCTTCGCCCGACTCGAACACCACCTCCACCATGCCGAACTGGATGATGTCGCCCGCGGCGAGCTCCACGGGCTCCTGGCCAATGCGCTCGCCGTTGAGGAGCGTGCCGTTGGAGCTGCCCAGATCGCGCAGGAAGATGTTGCCGCGAGGGTTGCGCTCCAGCTCCGCGTGCTTGCGGCTGAGCGAGTCGTCCTCGAGGAGCACCGCGGCGGGCGGCGCACGCCCCACCAGCAGCTTGCCCCGGATCGGGTAGAGCTTGTTGGCCCACGGGCCCGTGAGCCCGCGCAGCACCGGCCCCAGATTGGGCGCGGGAGCCCCACCCGGAGCGGGGCGCTCTTTCTTGGCCAGCGCCGAGCCCGGAGGACGGGCGGGCCGCACGGTGGGCAGGGCCTTGGTGGAGCGAGGGGCGCCCTCCTCCGAGCCCAGTTCGGGCGCGCCGGAGGGCGGCACGGAGCGCGTGGCGGCCTTGCGCGGGCCGCTGGCGGCGCGGGCCCCGGCCTTGAGCTTCAGCTCGTAGTCGCCGAGCACCACCTGCGCCTGCGGCGTCACCACCGTGGCCTCGGTGACGCGCTCACCGTCTACATAGGTGCCATTGGCGCTGCCGAGATCCTCGACCAGCACCTTGCCGCCCTCGACGTAGAAGCGGGCGTGCTTGCGCGACACCCCTCCCGCGGTGAGGACCAGATCATTGCCCTCCTGGCGGCCGATCTTCAGCTCGCCAGAGAGGTCGTGCTCGCTCTCATTTCCGTCTGGGTGACGGACGACCAGTGTGGGCATGGCGGGCTCTAGTCCTCGCGGAAGATGCTCATGTTCACCGGGATGCCCTTGCGCTGCAGGTCGTCATAGAACTTGGGCACGAACCCGGAGGCCAGGAAGCGACCACGCACCTTGTGGTCCTCCGTGAAGCCGTCCTGCTTGTAATAGAAGATGTCCTGGAGGGTGACGATGTCGACCTCCATGCCGGACACCTCGGTGATGAAGCAGATCTTCCGCGTGCCGTCCGCGAAGCGCGTCTGCTGCACGATCATGTGAACGGCGCTGGCGATCTGCTCGCGGATGGCCTTCACCGGCAGCTCCATGCCGGACATGAGCACCATCGTCTCCAGCCGGGCGATCGCGTCACGCGGCGTGTTGGCGTGCAGCGTGGTGAGCGAGCCGTCGTGGCCGGTGTTCATGGCCTGGAGCATGTCCAGCGTCTCACCCGAGCGGCACTCGCCCACGACGATGCGGTCGGGCCGCATGCGCAGGCAGTTCTTCACCAGGTCGCGGATGGTGATGGCGCCCTTGCCTTCGAGGTTGGGCGGGCGGCTCTCGAGCTGCACCCAGTGCTCCTGAGGCAGCTGCAGCTCGGCGGCGTCCTCCACGGTGATGATGCGCTCACCCTCGGGGATGAACGAGCTGATGATGTTCAGCGTCGTCGTCTTCCCCGAGCCCGTGCCGCCGGAGATGACGATGTTCTTGCGCGCCTTGACGCACATCTCCAGGAACTCGGCCATCTGCGCGGTGACGGTCTTGTACTTGATCAGATCCTGGATCTTCAGCGCGTCCTTCTTGAACTTGCGGATGGTGATGCACGGGCCCTTGAGCGCCAGCGGCGGGATGATGGCGTTCACACGGCTGCCGTCCTTGAGGCGCGCGTCCACCAGCGGGCTGGACTCGTCGATGCGGCGGCCAATCGGAGCCACGATGCGCTCGATGACGCCCAGCACCGCCTGGTTGGAGGAGAACGTCTTCTCCGACAGGGTCAGCTGGCCACGCTGCTCGATGTAGATCTGGTTGGCGTGGTTCACCATGATCTCGCTGATCTCTTCCGACGCGAGGAACGCCTCGAGGGGCCCCAGGCCCAGCGCCTCGTTGATGACGTCGGTGAGCAGCTCTTCCCGGTCCACGTCCTCCGGGAGCTCCTGGTCCGCGTCCATCTGGTCGATGATGTCGCGGATGGCCTTCTCGGTGCGGCGCCACAACTCCTCGTCGCCGAGCCGGTCCATGTCCATGCGGCGCAGGTCGAGGTACTCGATGAGCCGGTCGTGGATCTCCTTCTGCAAGCGCGTGTAGCGCTCGATGCGCGGATCCACCTTGCGCTTGTTCTTCTGCAGCGCCGCCGCGAGCGAGGCGGGCATGTGCTTCTTCTGCTCGGGCGCGGCCGGAGGCGGCGCGGCGCGCGCGGGCACGGGAGCAGGCGCGGGCTCATCCTCGTAGGGCTCCTCGTCCTCGAAGCCCTCCTCGCCACCCTCGTCATACCCTTCGTCGTACTGCTCTTCCTCGGGAGGCGCCTCCTCCTCGCCGTCCGCCTCATCCCCGCGTGCTTCCCCCTCCGGCAGGGGCTCCACGTTGATGATGTAGTCACCGATGTAGATCTTATCGGTGGGCTTGAGCACCTGCGGAGCGGCGATCTTCTTGCCGTTCACGAAGGTGCCGTTCGTGGACTTCATGTCCACGATGATGACCTTGCCGTCCTTGGAGACGATGCGGGAGTGGTACTTGGAGACATTGCCCTTGCCCAGAACGATGTCGTTCCCGGCGAGACGGCCAATGGTGATCTCGTTCTTCTCGAACTCGATCTGCTCCGTGCCGCCACCCTTCTCGGCGAGCGTGACTAGAAACATGCCGCGGATGCTACCAAGCGCCTCCGCTCCCTCAAAGAGGGTGGCGTGGTTTTGGCAGAGCTAAAAGTGAAGGGCCGGCCCCCACCTCCCATCGGGAGACGAGGCCGGCCCTTTAGACAGCAGGCGAGCGTGCGCGCTCAGTCGAAGATGTTGAAGTTGACCTCGCTGCGGGCCTGCTTGTAGCGGCTCTTCACGTCCTCGATGATCGTACGGATCTTGTCCGAGTCCGGGTTGACGATGCGCGGGGTGACGAAGATGACCAGCTCGCGCTTGGTCGAGTCGAACGCGCGGCTCTTGAAGAGCTCGCCCACGACGGGGATGTGACCCAGGCCGGGGATCTTCGACACGGCCTTCTGCTCATCGTGGCTGAACACGCCCGACAGGACGATCGTCTCGCCGTGGCGCACGGTCACGTTCGTCTTCACCTTGCGGGTACGGAAGCCCGGCACCGAGGCCGAACCACCGAAGGACACCGCCACAGAGGTGTCGATTTCCGAGGCCTCCGCCTCGATCTCCGTCTGGATGTTGCCGTTGCGGTCCGCGGTGGGGCGCAGGTTGAGGATGACGCCGTAGGGCTTGAACTCCACCGAGAACTGGTTGTTGGTGATGAGCGGGATCGGCACCTGGCCGCCGGCGAGGAACTCGGCCTTCTCACCGCTGGCGCACACCAGCTTGGGCTGCGCGAGCAGTCGGCCGTAACCGTCGTTGATCTGGAAGCCGATCGAGGTGTCCGCGCTGGCGTTGATGCTCATGCCCGAGGTGCCCGAGCCGAACGTGCCCGGGAACAGCTCCTGGGAGATGTTGGCGATGGCCGACACGCTGCCGGTGATGTCCGTGGGGTAGCGGATGCCGTAGCGGTCCCGCGCGTTGCGGCGGATTTCGACGAACTGCACCTCGGAGAGGATCATCCGCTTGATGCCGACCACCAGCAGGTTCTCCACCTTCTCGCCGATGGCCTTGGTGATCAGCTCCGCCTTCTGCAGGTCCTGCTGGCTCTCCACCGAGCCCTCCAGGAAGATGGTGGAGCCCACCACGTTGGCCTGCACGTTGCGCAGGCCCGCCTTCTGGAAGGCCGCGTTCAGGTTCTGCGCCACCAGCTTCTTGGCGTTGGGCGCGATCTTCACGAAGCTCTTCACGTTGGGGTACAGCGACACCACCTGTTCGATCCGGTCGGCGTCCTGCGTGGTGTACGCCTGACCGTCCAGGTAGATGCGGTCACCCACCATGCGGACGGACACGCCTTCGATCTCGCCGAGCAGCTTCTTGATCTCGGCGATGATCTCGTTGGGGTCCTGCCGGCGCACGGCGATGAGGTAGCTGACGCGCTGGCCCGAACTCTTCCAGATGAGCAGCGTCGTCTTACCCTCGGCCTGGCCGATGATGAGGACCTGGTTGTTGCCGATGGTCTTCACCTCGGCGATGCCGGGATCACCCAGAGCGATGCGGGTGATGCCGGGAATGGTGACGACCTTCTGCGTGCCTACGCCGAGGGCGATGGTGCTTCCGTCCTGAGCAACCGCGGAGCTGCCCACGAGTAGGGCCAGGACAAAGCCCAGCGCTACGGCGTGGTGCGTGATGCGTGTGAACATCGTGCAAGTCCCCTCTGCGCGTCGAATCCGAGCTAACCCGAGTTTGTCTGCTGCCACCACATGGCCCAGAAAGTTCCCAGGGCGATGGCCACCCCGTAGGGGATGTGCCGCTGCGCGGCGGGTGTTGAGTCCTCGCGCAGCAAGCGGGCCTTGATCGCCCAGCGCCGTCCCGCGGCGGCAAGCGTGTCCCAGACCTCGCCCTTCCAGATCAGCGTCACCACCGCCTGGAAGGCCCCCGCCAGCGAGATGAAGGCACCTGCCGCCATCACCGCTGGAAAGCCAAGCACCGCCCCCACCCCGCCCATCAACTTCACGTCGCCCCAGCCCATCTTCCCGCGCAGCGCTCCGGGCAACAGCAGCGCCGCCAACCCCAACCCCGACACCAGCCCGCTGATCAACCCTGTCTCGATGCCACCCACGCCCTCCACCGCCAGGCGCGTTCCGAGCCCGACCACCATCAGGGGATAGGTGACGACATCGAGGATCCGGTGGCGCAACACATCCGTCACCACCGAGATCACCAGGGCCACTCCCAGAACTGTCCACAGCGCGATCTGAACAGGCGTCATCCGTCGCCTGTCCGACCGGCGGACAGGCTCCCAGACTAAATCAGGGAGCCCTGCATTCCGTCAATTGGCGAACATCCGGAGGCCCAGGAAGGCACCGGAATCTTCAGCGAACGGCGAGGCGGATCTTCTCGCTGCAGATGAAGTACTCGTCCCCGTCCTCGACCTTGCGGCGCTTGATGCGCTGCTTGTTGAACCAGGTGCCGTTGGACGAGCCCAGGTCCTCGATGAAGTAGTCGGAGCCCTCGCGGAGGATCACCGCGTGCTCGCGGGACACCTTGCCGGAGTTGATGACGAAGTCGCAGTGCTTGCCGCGGCCGATGACGAAGCGATCGTTGGCGATCTTCTGCTGATCACCCGCCTCGCTGATGAGGTAGAGCGCGGCGCCCTCCTCCTCGTCGGCGGGCTCCTCGTCCTCCATGGGCTCTTCGTCCTGGTCCTGCGGCTCGTCGCCCATGTCCTCCAGGCCGGAGTCCTCGGGCGGCTCGGGCGGAGCCTCCTCCTCGTCCACGGCGTCGTCGTCCACCGGCTGAGGCGGCTCGTTCTTGCCCTTGATGAGGCGCTCGAGCTCGGCGGCCGTCTCCAGCACGCGCTCGGCGACCTCGCGGCGCACCGGATCATTGTCCAGCGCATTGGCCGAGGGGCGATCGTCCACCGGGCGCGGCGGCTGGCGCGACGGCGGCTCGTCGCGCATGGGCGCGGGCTTGACGGGCGCCGGGGCAGCGGCGAGCACCGGCGGTCCGTTCTTGCCCACCGCGGGCGAGGCGGCCGAGGGGCGCGACGAGGCCGGCGGCGGCGTGTTGGACGGCACCACGTTGAGCGGTGCCGAGGCTTCGGCCCGGGCGGACTTGCCCACCTCGAGGAAGCCATTGAGGCGGGCGAACATGAACAGCGCCTGGTTGATCAGCGCGTCACGGTCCGAGCCCATCTGCTGGGCCATCTCTTCGAACGTCTCCCACAGGTGGTCGGCAATGCCGACCTTGCGAGCGGGGCGGGAGTTCTGGTCAATCATCGGTCTCGACTCGCGGAAGCTTGAGGTAGGAAACGATAGCAGAGGACTCCCGCCGCGCCCAGTTACCTATACGGGTTTACCTATAGGGGATGAGTCCCTGGAGGTTGGGGGTGTTGTCCTCCATGGAGGGCAGGTTCATTTGCAGGATGGCATCTGCCGAGGGGTAGGCAATATAAGCGAAATCCGTTCCTCCTACCCGGGTGTGTGCCACGGGGCCAGGTAGCCGGAAGTCCGACAGGCCGCCCGCCAGGCTGCTGATCTCGACCTCGAAGATGTGGGGCTCGAAGCTGGAGGTGGTGGAGACGCTGTACTGGTCCCCCCGCAGCAGGGGGGCCGCGGCGGTGTCCTCCACGTTGGCCAGCTTGATCTGGGCCCGGAAGGGCGGCAGCGCGGGGTTGAAGTCCGGCGGGTGGAACAGGTAGTCGCCCGCCAGCGTGACGGTCTCCCCCAGCGCCATGCGCGTCTCGAAGCCCGTGGTGTCGCTGTACACGGCGAACGGCGTCGGGGTGGTGGGGCCCGCCCGGAGCGAGAAGCGCTGGAAGTCGGCGCAGTTCTCCGGCACCGGCCCGGTGCCCAGCACCACCTGGGGCGGAGTCTCCGCGTTGAGCGTCTTGGAGACCACCGGCAGCTCGCACGTCGCCGTGCCGCCCTCCAGGGTGATGAGGTCATCGATGAGCAGGAAGCGGGCCTCGGTCTCGGAGCCGACCTTGAAGGCGCACCCGGTGTCGGAGCAGCTCTCCGCCCGGTTGGTGATGCGATCCCGGGGGGGCGGCAGCGGGCCCTGGTACACGATGCGGAAGGTGTCGTTGCGGGAAGCCCCGTTCGCCAGGGCCACCTCGACATAGGCGTCCACGCTGCGGGTCAGCGTCTTCGCCGTCCCCGCGGCATCCACCACCGCGGAGCCCGAGCGCAGGGGGCCCTCGGTGTTGAAGTCGAAGGGGCGCAGCTTCGTCGCGTCGAAGATGGTGATCTGCCCGCTGGAGGTGGGGACGATCGCCACCAGGGGCCGCTGCTGGACCTGGCGCACCTCCTTGCAGCGGATCTGCACCTGGGACTGGGCAACGAGCGCCATCCCCGTGGGCAGCCCTCCTCCCGCCCGGATGGGGAGCATGGGGTTGTTGGTGGAGTCGATGGCCACGGCGCCCGTGGAGGACTCCACCGCGAGCACGCCCGTACACCCCGTCCCGCCGCCGCAGGCGCTCTCATCGAGCACGCCGAAGACATACTCCCCTGCCCTCAGCGTCCGCTTCACGGGCAGCGTGGTGTCGACGCCGCAGGCGGCCTCCACCTCTCGCGCGTCCGTGGCGTCATCGACGGTGTTGTCCGGGTTGGCCCCGAAGTACGTGTCCGCCACCTGGGAGTGCGTGGCCAGCAGGCGCACCGGCGCGCTGAAGGCCAGGCTCACCGCGGGCTGGGCCGGGTTGGCCGCATCCATCCGGAACGTCCGGCCCGCCGTGCCCTGGATGCCCCGCGTGGCGAGGACCAGCGGCTCCGGGCCAAACTCCGCCGAGGGCGGCAGCACGAGCAACGCGGCCACCGTCTCTCCCGGAAGCGACAGCACCTCCTGGGCGGCATCCGGCAGCGGGGAGCCCTTGGTGATGGCATCCGGGCCGCGCACCAGCTGCCGGTAGAGGGTGACCTCGGTGGCGCTCTGGGTGGCGTAATAGAGGATGCTCTCCGCGCGCCCATCCTGGGGCCCTCGGGCCGCGAAGGCGGTGACGAAGCCCCTGCCCGTCTGCGCCTTCACCTGGGCCGACACCCGGTTGGCCTCCCTGAGGTACTCGGGGGCGGCGGCCACGATGGAGATCTCCCGCGCCCCATCGCTGCGCGCATAGATGTAGGGGCCGTAGACCTCCTTGCCTTCCGCGTCGTAGGCCACGTCCCGCGCCAGATAGGTGGGCCGGTCCAGCACGGGGATGGCCAGCGGCTCGAGCGGGTTGGGCGCGCGGACGAAGTCCCGGGGATCGGCGCCGAGATCCAGCACCCGCAGCTCGTCTCGGTCCGTCGAGGTGACGAAGACGTACGAGCCCACGATGGTCAGATCATAGGTGCCCGACAGCCCCGCGGCCGTCTGGAACGTCTGCGAGTCCGAGCAGGCGCCCAGCAGTGCCACACCCAGGGCGAGACTCAGGATGATTCGCTTCAAGGCTCGCCCTCCTGGGAGCAAGTAGAGGTCCCTCGGCGCTCGTCGCGCCCCTGGCGTGCCCCCAGGTGGGCAACCAGCCGCGCGTCCTGCGCGGTGCCCAGGTCGGGAATGTCGATCACGGCGACGCGACCGTCGCCAAAGTTGCTGACGTAGAGGCGGGCGGCGTTGGCGCGCGTGTCGACGGTGATGCCGAAGGGCTGCAGGCCCACGTCGTCCACCTGGGAGATGATCTGCCCCAGGGCCGCGTCGTAGAGGGCCACCACCCCGGCGGTCGTACACGTCACCGCCACCAGGTCCGCCAGGCCCGGTCGGGGGATGACCTGCACGGAGGTGGCGCCATCCGGCAGCGGCACCGAGTCCACCACGGAGACGCGCGGCCGCAGGCCCTGGGCGCTCTCGATGTCCACCACCAGCAGCGTGTCGGGCGCGCGCGCCGCGATGTAGAGGCGCTCCTTGCCCTCTCCCGGGCTGGTGCCGAGCGCCAGGTCCCGGGCCTCCAGGGTGAAGTAGATGGAGCGCAGGTCGGTCTCCAGCACGCGCGAGGTGTCGTCGCGGTCGATCAACCGCAGCAGGAAGCTGGCCGACTGCGTCACCTCATTGGCCACGTAGCTGCGGCCCGAGACGTAGGCGTAGCGCGAGCCGATGGCCGTCGCGTGCGCGCCGCCGATCGCCAGCCCCGCGCCCGTCAGCGGCAAGAAGTCCTCGGAGCTGACGTCCAGCTCGTCTCCCGGCACGCGCACCACGTAGGTGCGGAAGGAGCCGGCGCTGCCCAGCGGCGAATCCGCGGCTTCCACGTGCGTCACCCACACCTCGGGCTTGTTCTCGGCGTCCACCGCCACGCTCACCCCCAGGGGGGACGGCGCGCGCGGCACGCCTTCCGTGGAGCCCGCCACGTTCTGGGTGAGGGACAGCGCGCCCAGGATGCAGTTGCGCGCCTCGCCGCCCTGCGCGCACTTGAGCCCCGTGGCGCCCTCGATGTCGATGGCGTGCAGGTAGTTGTTCTCGGCGCGGGTGGGCACGAAGAGCCGAGGGGCGCTGCCATCCGCCGGCGTCCACAGGTCCATCTCGCCCGCGAAGCTCTCGATCTGCACGTAGGCGTCCGAGCTCACCTTGAGATCGGTGATGTGGAGGGGCTCCTCCGACGCCTGGCCGAGCGCGGGCAAGCCCAGCGCATCGAGGTCGAGCGCCGTGACCGCGCCCGTATCGAAGCACTTGTCGAAGTTGGCGCTGGCCACGTACAGCGCGCCGTTCGAGCCTTCGGGCGCACCGGGCACGTCCCGGTGGACGATCCCGGTGGGGTAGACGAAACGGTTGGACGGGGGTGGCTGCGGCTCAGTGTCCGCGGCACACCCCGCCCAGACCAGCGCGGCGATAAGGATAAGGGGGCGCATCAGAGGGGGGCGGAGTGTAGGAACCACCCCTGCCCCGGGCAACTACAAAGGGCTACGGATATTTCCCACCCGCCAGCCCGCCCGCTCTCCCCTAGCTGGCCGCTTCTGCCTGAATCTTCGAGAAGTCGGCCACCTGATTGAACAGGGCGCCAATCTCCACGAGGAACCGGACGCGGTTCTCGCGCAGTTCCTTGTCGTCGGCCATCACCGTCACCTTGTCGAAGAAGGTGTCCACGGCCGGCTTCAACCCGGTGATCTCCTTGAGGGCACCGGAGAAGTCGTCCGCCTTGAGGTACTCGGTCACCTTGCCGCGGGCCTGGGTGAAGGCGGTGTGGAGGTTGCGCTCGGGGTCGTCCCGGAACTTCTCCGGGTTGGTCTGCCCCTTGGCCACGTCCTTGCCCTGCTTCTCGACGATGTTCACCACGCGCTTGAAGGCCACCGCCAGCGGGGTGAAGTCCGCGCGGCCGACGATGGTGCTCAGCGCCTCCAGCCGCTTGCGCGCCGCCACCAGGTCATCGAAGCCCACCGAGAGCAC
This sequence comes from Hyalangium ruber, assembly GCF_034259325.1. Taxonomy (NCBI): domain Bacteria; kingdom Pseudomonadati; phylum Myxococcota; class Myxococcia; order Myxococcales; family Archangiaceae; genus Hyalangium; species Hyalangium rubrum. Next base: position 285,953 of record NZ_JAXIVS010000012.1, read on the forward strand.
CGCTTCGACGACGTCCGTCCGGTAGCCCTCCGACCAGAGCGCCTTGAGCCGGCCCCGGAAGAACTCCAGCACCTGCTCGCGCGGCGAAGCCTCGCCGGGCTTGCGCTTGAGGTTGGCGATCTTCGGCTCCAGCAGCTTGAGCGCCTCGTCCACCGCCGCCGACAGCGAGAAGCGGTAGCCGCGCTCGAAGACGATGTTGATGACGGCCAGGCACGCGCGGCGCAAGCCGAACGGGTCCGCCGCGCCCGTGGGGCCCTTGCCGATGGCGAAGATGCCGCACAGGGTGTCCAGGCGGTCCGCCAGGCCGATGAAGGCGCCCGGATCCTGGGTAGGCAGCGCGTCGCTGGCGTTGCGCGGCAGGTAGTGCTCGAAGATGGCCACGGCCACCGCCTCCGGCTCTCCGGCGGCGCGGGCGTACTCGCGTCCCATCACGCCCTGCAGCTCGGGGAACTCGCCCACCATGCCGGTGACGAGGTCCGCCTTGGCCAGCGTGGCCGCCTGCTCGATGGTGGAGCGGTGCTCCGCCTTGCCCGTGCGCTCGGCCAGGAACACGGCCAGGGCGCGGAAGCGGTCCACCTTCTCCGCGTAGCTGCCGAGCTGGCCCTGCCACACCACGCGGGCGAGCTTCGGCACCCGCTCCACCAGCGGCGTCTTGCGGTCCTCGTCGAAGAAGAAGCGCCCGTCGGCCAGGCGCGAGCGCAGCACGCGCTCATAGCCGCGCAGGGACAGCGTCTCGTCGCGCACCGGCGTGTTGGACACGGCGATGAACTTCGGCAGCAGCTTGCCCTTGGCGTCCGTGAGCGAGAAGTAGCGCTGGTGGCTCTTCATCTCCTGCACCAGCACCTCGGGCGGCAGGTCCAGGTGCTTCTCATCGAAGGAGCCCACCACGGGGCTGGGCAGCTCCACCAGGTTGGTCACCTGATCCACCAGCGACTCGTCCTGCAGCAGCTGGCCGCCCGTGCTCTTGGCCGCCGCGCCCACCTTCTCCAGCAGCATCGCGCGCCGCTTGGCGATGTCCGGCACCACGTGCGCCTTCTCCAGCGCCGCCTCGTAGTCCGCCGGGCGGGCCAGCTCGATGGCGCCGGGCGCCAGGAAGCGGTGGCCGTGCGTGATACGGCCGCTCTTCACGTCGCCGAACACCACCGGCAGCACGTCCGAGCCCAGCAGCGCCACCAGCCACTGCACCGGCCGCGCGAAGGCCATGTCCACGTCGCCCCAGCGCATGGACTTGCGGAAGTTGATGCCGTGTACCGCCGCGTGCATCGCCTCGGCGAGGATCTCCGCGGCTGGGCGGCCCTTCTCCTGCACCTTGGCGGACAGGTACTCGCCCTTGGCCGTCTGGGTGCGCCCCAGCTCGCTCACGGGCAGCTTGAGCGATTCGGCGAACTTGGTGGCCGCCACCGTGGGCTTGCCCTCCTTGTCGAAGGCCGCCTTCACGCTCGGGCCGAGCTTGTCGCTCGTCACGTCCTCGCCTGCGTCCGCCACGTCCTTCACCCACACCGCCAGGCGCCGAGGCGTGCCGAACGTACGCACCTCGCCGTGCTTCAGGCGCGCCTCCCCCATCTTGTCGGTGAGCACGCGCTTGAGGTCGTCCAGCGCGGGGACGATGAACGAAGCCGGGATCTCCTCGGCGCCCACCTCCAGCAGCAGATCACGCGCCACGGGCCACCTCCCCCTTCTCCGCCTTCTCCACCGGCTTGTTGAGCTTCACGTGGTTCCAGTAGTCGCTGGCCGGCTTGCCCTCGAGCACCGGGGGCTGCTCCCCCACCGTCCAGGGCGTCTTCAGCAGCGGATAGCCCAGCCGCTCGCGCATCTGCAGGTAGCCTTCCGCGCACAAGCGCGCGTTGTCACGCACGCGCTTGATGAAGTTGGCGCGCTCCGTCACCGAGATGGCGCCCCGGGCGTCCAGCAGGTTGAAGGCGTGAGAGCACTTGAGCGCGTAGTCATACGCGGGCAGCGGCAGCTGGCGCTCGATGAGCCGCTTGCACTCCTTCTCGTACGCGTCGAACAGCGCGAAGAGCATCTGCGGATCCGACTCGTGGAGGGCGTACTTGCTCATCTCCACCTCGTTGGGGTGGAAGACCTCGCGGTACTTCACGCCCTTGACCCACTCGAGGTCGAAGACGCTCTCCACGTTCTGCAGGTACGTGCAGAGACGCTCGAGCCCGTAGGTGAGCTCCGCGGCCACGGGGCGGCACTCGAAGCCGCCGCACTGCTGGAAGTAGGTGAACTGGGTGACTTCCTGCCCGTCACACCACACCTCCCAGCCCAGGCCCCAGGCGCCCAGGGTGGGCGACTCCCAATCGTCCTCCACGAAGCGCAGATCGTGGGCATTCGGATCGATGCCGACCAGGCGCATGGACTCCAGGTAGAGCTCCTGCACGTTCTTCGGCGCGGGCTTGAGGATGACCTGGAACTGGTGGTGCTGGAACAGGCGGTTGGGGTTCTCGCCGAAGCGGCCGTCGGCCGGGCGCCGCGAGGGCTGCACGTAGGCCACGTTCCAGGGCTCGGGCCCCAGGGCGCGCAGGAAGGTGGTGGGGGCCATGGTGCCCGCACCGACTTCGAGATCGTACGGCTGGGCGATGATGCAGCCTTGGCGGGCCCAGTGATTCTGGAGCGTGAGGATCAGGTCCTGGAAGTACATGTCGGAGCGTCCTTCGGAAGGGCGAAGGAAAACGCGCGGACCCTAGTGAGGGGGTCCCGGACCGTCAAGGACGACGGTCACTCCGGGTACATCGGCAAGTCCGAAACTCGAATCGTGTACTTGTTGTCCTTCGCCACCCCGACAGGCGCCGAGAAGAGCCGGCTGGCGCCCTCCGAATCGATGATGCGCAGCTTGTAGGTGCCCGCCGTGAGGGGGACCTTCTCCAGGGGGGTGGTGCCCAGCTTGACCTGGCCGTCGAACACCGCCGCCGAGGGCACCGTGCGCAGGGTCAGCAGGCCGATGTTGGCCTTCTTCATGGCCCGGGGGCTGCTGGTGTCGAGCACCTCCGCCTCCCCCGAGGGGTCCACCTGCAGGGTGGTCTCCGGCGCGGCCGCCAGCGCGGCCTCCAGGGTCTTGCCCGACGCGGGCGCCTGGGTCCCCGTGCCCGGCTTTCCAGGCTCGGCCTTCGCTACCGGCGGAGGCTTCGTCTTGGAGGAGCCCGTCTTCGGCGTCGAAGCGCCGGTCTTGGAGCCGCCCGTGCCGCTGAGCTTCTCCGGCGTCTTGAGATCGACCGGCTCCGAGGGCTCCGCCACCGCCTCCGGCGTCTCCGTTGCGGTGGGTTCGGGCTGCTCGGGCTCCGGGGTGGGCTCGGGCGGCTTGGCCGCCAGCGGATTGGGCGGAGGCTCCTGGGGAGGCCAGGGCTTCTGCTCGGGCGGCGGCGGTGGCTCCAGATCCAGCTCCGTCTTCACCCACTTCACCGCGGAGTCGTATCCGGGCTTGAACATGGCCCGTACCGGCTCGAGGTAGAGCAACCCGCCAACCCCCGCCACGACGGCGAGCAGGATCAGCTTCCCGGCCCAGCCCGACTTCTCCTCGGACGGCTTGGCCACGGCGGCCGGCGTCTCCGCGGGCGTGCGCGGGCGGCTCACGGCGGCCGGCGTCTCCACGGGCGTGCGCGAGCGGTCCGTTGAGGGGCGCACCACTGGCACGGACTCGCTGGGGCGCCTCGGCGCGGAGCGAGGGGCCCGCGACTGGTACGGCCGCGTGGTCTGGACGTTCTCGGCTTCCTCCGGCTCGGCGGCCCGAGCGGGCATGCGCGGCCGTCCTCCCTGAGGCGTGGTGGGCGTGGCCGCCTGGGCCGGATCGCTTCCGGGCTTGCGCGGGCGGGGGCCCGATGCGGGCGGACGAGAGTGGCCCGCCGAGCCCGGTGCGGAGCGCGGAGGCTTGGACGGCGTCGAAGGCGTCCTCAGCTGCGCCGTCTGAACGGAATCAACGGGCTCGTCCTGGAGGGCGCCGGCGGCCTCGCTGATGCGCGCGTCGTCGCGGTTGGCGTACTCGAGCAGCGCGCGGGTCTTCTGGCGCTTGTCCGCGAAGAGCTCCGCCATGAGCGCGCCCATCCGCTCTTCGTCGAAGAGCTCCTCGCCCATGGCCTGCTCGATGGCCTTGGCCATCTCGCGCCCGGTGGCGAAGCGCTTGGCGCGGTCGCGCGTCAGGGCGCGCATCACCACGGCCTCGAGCGCCTCGGGCACCTGGGCGTTGAGGGTACGCGGGGGGGGGATCGCCCCTTCCACGATCTGCATCATCATCGCGGCGTCACCGGCGGCGCTGAACAGCCGCTGGTTGCAGAGCATCTCGTGCAGCAGCACGCCCGCGGAGAACAGGTCGGTGCGCCCGTCGAGCTCGTGGCCCCGGACCTGCTCGGGGGACATGTACCCGCCCGTCCCCTTCACCATGCCCACCGCCGTGCGGCCCAGGCGCCCCTTGGCCTTGGCGATGCCGAAGTCGATCACCTTCACGCCGCCGTCGTAGGTGACCATGACATTGCGCGGCGACATGTCGCGATGCACCACCGCGACGGCGCGGCCCGTCGGATCAACGAAGTGGTGGGCGTAGTTCAGGCCCAGGCACACGTCGCGAATCACTCGGGCGGAGAAGCCCGGGGGCAGCGGGTCCTGCCGCTTGATGCCGGCCTTCATGAGCTGCTCGATGTTCTGGCCGGCGAGGAACTCCATGGCGAGGTACAGCTCGCCGTCCTCCTCGCCGAGATCGAACACCTGGCCGATGTTCGCGTGCGAGAAGGCGGCGGTGATGCGCGCCTCATCGAGGAACATCTTCACGAACTCGTCGGTCTTGACGTCCGGCAGGATCTGCTTGAGCGCGACGTACTTACGGAAGCCTCCCGGCCCCGAGGTGAAGGCCAGGAACAGCTCCGCCATGCCCCCGACGGAGAGCCGTGTGAGGATCTGGTACTTCCCGATACGACGCCCACGATCGGGATCGTCGACCGGAGCTCCTGCCTGAATCGCCATGCGCGGCGCCCATGCTACCCGCGCTTCTCCCACCCGTCACGGGGGTGATCGCATCCGGGGCTGGCCGGCAGGCTACGGCTCGCCTTCGGGAGAAGTCGGAGGAGAGAGCTCCAGCGGCTGGATGGAAGGATCCACCTCCGCTGGACCGACGGAGGGCTCCGCGGGCTCCAGCACCTCCTCCTCGACGGGCTTCTTGGCGGGAACCTCGGGTTTCCCTTGAATCGCCGGGGCCTTGGAGGGCTTCGGGGCAGGCGGCGGCGGGGCGGCGGCCTCCTCGGGGGCCTCGGCGCTCTCCTCGAGCTCCCCGGTCTCCTCCGTTGCCTCCGTCTCCTCTGGCTTCTTGACGGCAGCGGGGGGCGCCGGCTTCTTCGCGGCGGCGGGCGGGGGTTTCGTCGCGGCCGGCGCGGTGGTGGGAGGCGTGGACGGCTCGGCCTTCCGGGGCTTGGGAGGCTTCTCCTCGGAAGGCGCCGGCGTCGCGGCATTCACCGGTGCCTGCTCGGGCGCGGGCTCCTCCGGGGCGGCGCTGCCCTCCCCCGGCGGCGGCGGCTCGTAGGCATCCTGAGAGGGCGCGGCGACTCCCGTGGCGGGCATGGGGCTGGGCGCGGAGGGCTCCGCCTGGGACTCGGAGGTCGCGGAGAGCCGATCGGACATCCAGGAACCGGCGGAGCTGAACAGCGCGCCCAGCCGGCTCTTCAGTGCCTCGGGCAGGAAGAGAATGACGATGCCCGCGAGGACGACGACGAGGATGAGCCACATCCCCCGGCGCGTGGGGCGATCCATGGACTGCAGGGCCTGAGAGACCCTCGAGACGCGGGAGACCTCGGACACCTCCGAGTCCTCTCGCTCCTCGGACTTCGAGGGCGTGGGAGGCTCCGAGGGGCCGAGGGTGAACACGCCCATTCTCGCGGGTCGTCGGCCCTCGGGCTCAGGGCGTGCCGCCTTCACCGCGGCGGGGGGAGATACCTGGGTGGCCTCGGCCTCCTCGTCGGGTGTGGGAGGCCTTCGAGAGGGAGCCTCGGGCATCTGTCGACCCGAGGGAGGCCGTGCCCTCACGGGGCTGGACGGCTCGCCCGCCGCGCCCTGCTTTCGTGGGAAGGGACGAGCGCCCGGAACCGCCTGGCGCGGAGCGGCGGAGCGAGGAGGCAGCGTCTCCTGGAAGGGCAGCGCGGGCATCGGGTTCGTGGGCTCGATGTCGCTGGGATCCTCCAGGGTGTGCCTGGCGGGGATGGGGTTCTCCCGCGAGATGCTCTCCTCCTCGTAGTCCAGGAGCGCCAGCGTCTTCTGTCGCTTCTCCGCGAAGAGCGACTGCATCAGCGCGGCGACCGCCTCCTCATCGAAGAGCTCCGAGCCCATGGCCTGCTCGATGGCCTTGGCCATCTCGCGTCCCGTGGAGAAGCGCCGCGCCGGGTCCCTGGCCAGGGCGCGCATCACCACAGACTCCAGGGCCTCGGAAACCTCGGGGTTGAAGGTACGCGGCGAGGGAGCGTCGGAGTGGGCGATCTGACGCATCATCGCGTCCTCGTCCATGGTGTTGTACAGCCGCTGGCCGCTCAGCAGCTCGTGCAGCAGCACGCCCGCGCAGAACAAATCGCTGCGTCCGTCGAGCTCCTGGTTGCGCACCTGCTCGGGGGACATGTACCCGCTGGTCCCCTTCACCATTCCCACCGCGGTGCGGTTGAGCCGGCCCCTGGCCTTGGCGATGCCGAAGTCGATCACCTTCACGACACCGTCGTAGGTGACCATCACATTGCGGGGCGCCAGGTCTCGATGCACCACCGCCACCTTGCGGCCGGAGGGCGCGGTGAAGTGGTGGGCGTAGTGCAGGCCCAGACAGACGTCGCGGACCACTCTAGCGGCGAACCCGACGGGTACTGGGTTCCCGTAGCTGGAGGCGACCATGACCTGCTCGAGGTTCTGGCCCGGGAGGAACTCCATGGCGAGGTACAGCTCGCCGTCCTCCTCGCCCAGCTCGAACACCTGGCCGATGTTCGCGTGCGAGAAGGCGGCGGTGATGCGCGCCTCATCGAGGAACATCCGGACGAACTCGTCGGTCTTGACGTCCGGCAGGATCTGCTTGAGGGCAACGAACTTGCGGAAGCCTCCGGGGCCCGAGGTGAAGGCCAGGAACAGCTCCGCCATGCCCCCGACGGAGTGTCGCGTGAGGATCTCGTACTTGCCGATTTTCCGGCCACGGTAGGGATCAACCCCGCTGGCCTCTGCCTGTCTGGGCATGGGTGGGGCCGCATGCTAGCGGCGCCTCTGGCGCCGGTCACGCCCCCAGGCGCAAAAGCGTCTCAGGGGCCCTGGGCCACGCGCTGGTTGAAGACCACGTAGGGCATCAGGCTCTTGAGCGAGCAGGAGGTCGAGCGGTAGGCGCTGTTGGAGAGGCTGATGAGGGACCAGGTAGCGCTGGCCGCCACCACCTCCTCGGACTCTCCGGGATCGAGCGCCACCACGGCGGCGCCAGCGCGGAACTCGGTCCGCAGGAAGGAACGCTTGCCGCATTGGGTGTCCTCGCAGCCGACCGTGCGCGGCAGCGAAACCACCGTGAAGGGTTGGGTGTCCTCGGCGGCCAGCACCGCACCGAGCTGCCCCGGGTCCGCCGCCAGCAGCAGCATGCCGGTTGAGGCGCGCAGTGTGAGCGCGCGGTTCTCTGGCAGGGAGGAGGTCGAGGCATCCACCACCCGCACGGCCAGCTGCTCGCCCACCCGGAGGGTGACCGCTGCCTCCGAGGGGAGCGCGATGGAGACGATGGCCTTGTGCTCCCCGGCGGGTGCGGCCGCGCGGGCGAGTTGGAGCGTCATGGTGCCGTTGGAGTAGCGCACGGACGTCAGGGTGCCGGTACCGGTGAAGATGCGCCGCCCACCGGTGCCCGTGCTGGTGGCGAAGAAGCCCGGAACGCCCTGCTCCTCGGGCTCCAGGACGCGCACCTGCCAGGAGCCTCCCACGGCAGGGAACCCATGCGCGGGGCACGTATTGGTACACACGCCGGCCAGGCACACCGTACCGGCCGAGGCACACTCCGAGTCTCGCGAGCAGGGCGGAGGAGGCGTCGGCCCAACCTCCACCACGCCATCCGCCACCGCGAACTGTTGCAGCACGCAGACCGTCCCATCCTCGGGGAGCGTTCCGGGCACGGGCGTCAGGCCCTCATTGGGGCCGAGGCCCGGCACCGACGTCGCGTAGCAGAGCTGCAGCCGGAACGTCTCATCGAGGGGAGGGACTTCCTGCTCCAGGCAGCCCTGCAGCTCTCCGGCGGGGTCGCGGCACGAGGCCGTCTGATCCACCTGCACGAACCCGCTCCAGGTGCGCTCGACGGTCGCGCCCGCGGGGATCTTCTGCACCCGGCGGATCGGCTCGGCATCCTGGCAGTTGCACGCGTCGTCACAGATGACGTCGCACGCCAGACACGGGCACGGCGGAGCCTCCACGAAGCTGAACCACGCATCGCCCACGTGGCGCTGGACGCGCAGCCCCAGCGTGTCGTCGGTGGCATCCACGAAGACAGCCTGGGAGGTCGTGTTGCGGATGCGGAGCGTGACGGGCGTGGGCAACGCGTCGGGGCCGCACTGGCATCCGGCGGCGACGAGACACAACAGAAGTGCGTGGAGGGGTCTCATGAACCGGCTCTGCGGCGCCGCCGTGAACCGGCCTTGTCGCGGCACCGTGGGCGCGGATGATGCCCGGCATGGGTGGAACCCGCAAACCGAACCGCGACTTTTGTGTCACACCGCCCTCGGATCCGAGTGTCCATGAACTTGCGGCGCCGGAGGGGCTTACGACATTCTCGGCGCCATGAAGCTTCGTGTCGGCCTGCTGATGGCGCTGGTGGTGGCGCTCGGCTGTGACAGCGTGAGCGGAGAGTCCGGGCGTGGCGAGGCCGTGCCCGTGGTGGCCCCGCCGCGGGTGTCGCCGGTGGAGCTGTTGCCGCCCACGGTGGACCGCTCTGTCACCCAGCGCGTCGAGGTGCGCGATCCGCCGGCGATCCCCGCGGTGCAGGTGGACGTGCAGCGCCAGTCGGACGGCATCGTCGACATCCTCTGGGTGGTGGACGACTCCGGCTCGATGGCCAACCAGCGGCAGACGCTCACTGACAACTTCGCGCGCTTCCTGGAGGAGCTGCTGGCGCTCCAGGTCCGCTTCCAGATCGGCGTCATCTCCACGAACTTCAATGATCGGGGAGTGCTGCGCGGCACCACGAAGATCATCACCAACGCGACGCCGAACCCGCGCGGCGTCTTCATCCAGAACACCACCTTCCCCACCGGCTCGCGCGCGCGGCTGGAGCTGGGGCTGCGGATGATGGAGCTGGCGCTGAGCGAGCCCAACCGCGGCGGTCCCAACGCGGGCTTCCTGCGACCCAACGCGGCGCTGGCGGTCATCGTCGTCACCGACGAGGACGACAACTCCTACGGCGAGCCGACCTACTACACGCGCTTCCTGCGCAGCCTGAAGGGGCCGGGCAACGAGAACCTGTCCTCGCTGTCGATCATCGGCGGCACCACGCCGGATGGCTGCTTCCCGCCGGGTGAGGAGAACTACTTCGGCGGCCGGGCCGATCCCGCCTTCCGCTACAGCGCCGTGGCCACGCGGACGGGCGGAATCATCGGCTCCATCTGCGATATCTCCTTCGAGAACACGCTGGTGAAGATCGCCGCGGCCCTCAACACCCTGCGCCGGGTGTTCCCGCTGTCACTGAAGCCGGATCCCGCCACCCTCACCGTGCGCGTCAACGGCACCCTGGTGCCCCGGGACGTGGTGAACGGGTGGCAGTACCGGGAGGAGACACAGAGCGTCACCTTCCTGGGCAACTACGTTCCTCCTCCGGGCGCGGTCCTGCGCTTCGAGTACGCCATCGCCCTTCCCTGAGGTCCCGTGAACCGCTCCCCTGCCCTCCTCCTGCTGACGCTCCTGGCCGTGCTGGGACTGTCGGCGTGCGCGCGGACGGCCCTCTCGCCCGAGTGCCCCGTGGGCTACACGGCCAACGGCGACACGTGCGAGTGCCTCACCGACCAGGCCTGTCCGGAAGGCATGGCCTGCGAGGTGGGCGTGTGCGTCTGCCGCGACAGCGCCTGCTGTCCCGAAGGCCACGAATACTCCGAGGGCAGCGAGTCCTGCGTCTGCCGGGATGACTCCTGCTGTCCGGTGGGCCACGTGTGGAACGGCCCGGAGAACCGCTGCGAGTGCGGCGAGCAGGACTGCTGCCCCGCGGGCTACACGTTCGACACCCAGGCGGGAGCGTGCCGCTGCAGCGCGGACAACTGCTGCCCGCAGGGCTTCAAGTTCGATCCGGAAGCCGAGCAGTGCGTGTGCGACTCGGACGAGTGCTGCCCGGTGGACCACCGGTTCGATCCCGAGCGCGGCGACTGTGTCTGCGCGAAGACCTCCTGCTGCCCGCCGGACCACACCTACAGCGCCAACGTGAAGGCGTGCGTGTGCAACGGAGATTCGTGCTGCCCGACGGGTTACCGCAAGGACGACGCCCGGGAGCGCTGCGTCTGCATCAGCGATGCGGCATGTGGGGCGGGCAGCTTCTGTGACGCCGTTTCGGGCGCCTGTCTGTGCCGGGACGACTCGGGCTGCAGGTCGGGCCAGTACTGCAACAGCTTTGGCTTCTGCCAGGCGCTCGGCAACTGCACGACGAACGCCGACTGCCCCGGCAACACCTTCTGCGACATCACCACGGACCGCTGCATTCCCAGCGGGCCCTGCACGATCGACGAGCACTGCGCCTTCGGGCAGTTCTGCGATCCGCTGATGGCGCGCTGCCGCCCGGGCTGCCGCCGCGATGGGGACTGCTCGGACAAGCAGGCCTGTGAAGGAGGCCAGTGCATCGACTTCTGCCGCGTCAACGCGAGCTGCGAGGTGAACCTGTTCTGCGCTCCGTCCTCCGGCGTGTGTGCCCCGCGCACGGGGCGCGCGGACTGCCTGGACTGCACGGCGAACTCCAGCGTCTGCGGCGGCAACGCCTCGTGCCTCACCTTCATCAGCGAGGGCCAGACCCGGAACTTCTGTGGAGTGCATTGCGCCGGCGACGCGGACTGTCCCTCGGGCTTCAGCTGTGGCGACGTCATCTACTCCTGCACCACGGGAGAAGGCGGCTCCTGCCCCCCGGACACCCAAGCGCCAGGGGAGACCTTCTCGTGCCGAGGCTTCCAGGTGGAGAACGAGACGGGCACCCGCTTCTACTGCTCGGATGCGCAGCGCCAGCCGCACGTCTACCTCCGAGCCTGTGCGCCGCAGTCGGGCTTCTGCCCTGCCACCGAGCTGCCCTGAGCCCCGAAGCTGGGAGCGGCACGCACCATCCCGCCGCTCCTGCCCTCCGACTCAGCGAGGCCGCAGATCCGCGGGCATGTGCTCGAGCACCTCATCGGCGCGAGGCAGTCCCGCCACCGCGCCGAGCCGCTCCACGACACGCGAGCCCACCACGCACGAGAAGGTGGCCAGCTCCTCCAGGGACTCCCGCGTCGCCGCGCGCAGCGCCTGAGCGTCCGCGTAGCGCCGCGTGAGCCCGTACAGGAAGCTCGCGACGAAACCGTCCCCAGCGCCCGTGGTGTCCAACACGCGAACCTGAGGTGCCGGCACGCGCACCTCCTCGCCGTGCCAGAGCAAGGCCGCGCCCTTCTCTCCGAGCGTCACCACCGGCAGCAACACACCGAGATCGCGCAGGTACTCCAGGGCCCCACGCACATCCGTCGTGCCGGTGACGAAGGGCATCTCCTCCTCGGACAGCTTCACCACAGAGCACAGCGGCAGCAGCCGCTCGAGGATGCCCTTGGGCTCGCTCCGGTCCGCCCAGGCGTGGAGTCGCAGATTGGGATCGCAGCTGACGATGCCGCCCGCCTCACGCACCTGCTCCGCCGCCCGCTGCACCGCCACGCGCGCCTCGGGCAGGTGCAGCGAATTGGAGCCCCAGTGCAGCACTCGCGTCCGCGCGAGGAAGGCCGCGTCCACATCCCGCTCACCGAGCAGGAACTCCGCCGAGCGCGTCCGAAAGTAGGTGAAGCTCCGCTCCCCACGCGCATCCAGCGAGATGAAGACCAGGCCGGTGCGCGCCTCGCTCACCTGTCGCAGGTGGCTTACGTCCACGCCCTCGGCGGCCAGGCGCTCGCGGAGGAAGTGGCCGAACTCATCCTCGCCCACCACCGTCACCAGCCCTGAGCGCGCACCAAGCCGGGCCACCCCCACGGACACATTGGCCAGCGAACCGCCGATGGCGGGAGCCCACGCGGACACCTCACGCACGCGCCGGCCGGCCTCGGTGGGGAGGAAGTCCACCAGCGTCTCGCCCATGCACACCATGTCGAGCACCGGTGCCGCGTCCGCCATGGAGTCCTCCTCCGCCGCGCTGCTCAGTCCAGCCCCACCTGGGCCATGAAGTCCACGCTCTTGAGGCGCCGGCCAAGGTGGTGCGAGATGAAGACATTGAGGATGCCGCGCGCGCGGGCCCGCAGCTCGGGCGGCAGCGGAGTGCGCTGGCCCTCCTGCAACGCGCGCAGGCCCGACAGCAGCTCCGGAGGCACCGCCACCGAGTCCCGGGCCCGACCGCTGCACGGCTCACACACAGCGCCGCCGTGGGCCTGATCGAAGCGCGGCCGTTCTCCCGGCGCCCCGCCACACAGCGCGCACGCATCGAAGCGAGGCATGAGGCCCGCGAGGGCCAGCGCGTTCAGCTCGAAAGCGAGCAGCGAGGTAGGGCCTGCCTCCTTGGCATCCAGGCGGGCAAGGTACTGCTCCAGCAGGACGAACAGCTCCGGGTGGGGCTCATGCTCGCGAGTCAGCTCGCGGCACAACTCCACGGCGTACAGGGCCCGAGCGATGAGGGAGAGGTCCTGCCGGGCCGTGTAGTAGCCAGCCTGGATGTCGGTGGAGTCCAGCCGCACGGTGCTGCCGCGCGTCTCGACGAGCTGCACCCGCAGGCGCATGAACGGCTCCAGCGCGCCGGCGAAGCGCCGCTTGCTCTTGCGTGCCCCCGCGGCGAACGCGGTGAGCTTGCCGTGCTCGCGCGTGAGGAGCGTCACCAGCCGGTCCGCCTCCCCATAGTCCAGGGTGGAGAGCACCAGCGCGTCGTCGTCGAACCGCTCCATGGTCTCTTTCAACCCGCGAAGGGGCGCGGAAGCTTCCCGGTCACGACCAGAAACGCGTACACCCCCAGCGCGGTGACGAGCAGCATCACCGTCAGGCCCACCCACGCGCGCTTGCGCCGCTCCTTCTCGAGTGCGGCGGGGCTCGGAGACGGGGTGGCCCGGTCCACCTCCTCGTAGCGCAGCACGGCCTCCTCGGGAGCCAGCCCGATGACGTGCGCGTACGCGCGGACATAGTTCACCACGAAGATCCGGGCCGGCAGCCGCTCCACCTGCCCCTCCTCCAGCGCCACGATGAGGCTGGGGGGGATCTTCGTCGCGCGGGAGATGTCGTCGCGCGACATGCCCCGGAGCTCACGCTGCTGGACGAGGTACTTGCCGAAATCGACGTAGTCCACGGCCGCTCCGGAACTACAGGTGCTCGCGCAGGCGGCGGCACTCGTCCTTCAGTACGGGCTGGGTCGCCTTGGTCTCGCACGTGGTGAAGTGCTCGCGCGCGGCGTCCACCTGGCCCGTCTTGGCCAGGCACACGGCCTCGTGCATGTGGGCATCCGCCACGTCCGGGCACGCCTCGCGGTAGCGGGTGAACTGGCGGCACGCCTCCTCGGTGTTGCCCGTCTGGTCGTGGATGAGGCCCAGGTTCTTGTACCCGAGGCAGAAGCCGGGATTGAGCGTCACCGCGGCGCGGATGTTCTCCAGCGCCTTCGCCGTGTCGCCCTTCTTGTAGTAGGCCCACCCCATGTTGCCCTGCGCGATGAACGGCGTGGGGTAGAGCATGTCGTTGAGCGCCTGCTCGTAGAGCTTGATGGCCTCGTCATACCGCCCCTGGGCCAGGTGGACGTTGGCCAGGTTCGTCCGAGCCTCGGAGAAGTTCGGCCGCAGCTCGAGCGCCTTCTCGTAGTGCTCGATGGCCTCCACCGGCCGCCGGAAGGACTCGTGCAGCACGAGCCCCAGCGCGTTGCGCGCATCGGCGTTCTCGGGGTCCAGCGTGACCGCCTTCTGGTACTCGCTCAGGGCCTCCTGGATGTTTCCGGCCTGCTGCGCCTGGATGCCCAGGTTGTAGTGGATATCGGCGCTCTGCCGCTCCTTCTCCGTGGGGATGTGCTTGCAGCCGGAGAGGAGGAGCGCGAGCGCGAGGGGCCAGGCGAAGGAGACGCGGAGCATGGAGGAACTCGGTGGGAGAAGATTCAGAAGGCGGCGAGGAAGCGGCCCAGGGTGGTGGCCGCGTTGCGCTTCTCCTCGACGCGCTTCTGCACGGCGGGCACCTGCCGGGGGTCACGGAAGAAGACGGGCAGGGTCTTCAGCAGCTCTTCCTGCGTGGGCTGCGCCAGCGCGCGCCAGTTCGAGTTGTCCATCATGAAGCCCATGGACTCGACGAAGGCGAGCGCCTCGCCCTCCTCCGCCAGATACTCCTCGAAGCTCGTGTTGCGCTTGCCGGACACGTACACCGCACAGTCGGCGGCCTCGGACAGGTACAGGTAGATGAAGGTCGCGAAGCCCGTCGAGCCCCGAAGCCCGAGGATGAAGGCCTGCGCGGGCCCGGCCGGCTTGCCGGGGATGAACAGGTGCGGCGAGTTCAGCGACGTGTGGAGCGCGATGACCTGTTCGCGGCTCGCGGGCAACCCGCGATATCTTTCATCGATATTGAACAAGGTGCCGACCGCCTCCTCGGGCGCTACCGCGTGGTGAGCGTGAACTCCTCGGACACATCCTGCGTGTCCGCGGCCGTGCGCTGGAAGCGGATGATCGGGTTGTCGATCATCACGTTGTTCCCACCCACGTTGCCCTCACCGATGATGACCTTGAAGTAGTGCTGAGGCGAATAACTCTTCTGCTCTCCGGCCACCACCTTTCGGGCGCTCATCAGCACGGCGTTCTTGCCCGGCTGCAGGTAGCGGGTGACCTCGGTGACGACCTGCCCCTCGCTATTCTTGAGTTTCCGGACCCACTGGGAATTGATGTAGACGTCGATGTCATACCCGGCCATGCCCGGGGACGGCTGCTCGGTCACCAGCCAGTAGCGCCGGGTCAGGCGCGCGGGCTCATCGGGAGCGGGCGCAGGCGCCGGAGCCACCGGAGCCGGCGCGGCGGCCGGAGCTTGGGCCGGCGCGGCGGGAGCAGCGGCGGGCGGAGGCGGTGCCGGAGCAACGGGCACGGGGGTGGCCGGAGCCGCGGGCGTGGGCGGCGCGGTCATCACGCGAACCGCGTAGCCAGGAGCATCGATGTAGACATCGCCCTTGTCGTCGATGCGGACGGTGGCCTTCTCGAACTTCTGGTTGGTGACCCCGTCGATGCGGACGCCGTTGAGGTACACGGATCCTGCGAAGGCCGAGGCGGGCGCCATCAAGGCCGCGAGGGAGACGAGAGCGGCGGTCAAGATCGAGCGGTGCATGCGCTTCACTCCTGGGAAATCCTCAACGGTCCCAGGAACTTGCAGCCCCATTAGCGCACCCTGCGGGACCGGACAAGGCGCGCGTACACGAATGTGAACGCGCACGCGGCAGGGACATTCACGTTTTGTTCAGGGCTGGGAGGGCTCTCCGTTGCCTTCCCTTTGGGCGAGGGCCCAGTCTCCGCCCAGCCCCTCCCCTTCGCGGAACCGCCGGAAGTCCCTCCGGACGAGCCTCGGGTAGCGCCGGAAGGCCTCCAACTCGCCCTCCTTGATGGCCTTGCGGATGCGGGTGGGGCCGGCGTTGTAGGCCATGAGGGCGAACTCCAGGTCGCCTCCAAAACGCTCCTGGAGCGTGCGCAGGTACCGGATGCCCAGCCGGACGCAGAGGGCGGGATCCGCCGCCACCTCCTCCCGGGACAGGCGCAGGCCCTGCTTCTCGGCCAGGAAGTGGAGCGTACTGGGCTTGATCTGCATCAGCCCCCGGGCGCCCTTCACGGAGACCGCCTCCTCCGCGAAGTCCGACTCCACATCGATGATGGCCAGGATCAGCAGCGGGTCATACCCGGTGCTGCGGGCCTCCTCGGCGATGGCCTGGCCGAGCTGGCGACGCAGGGTGAGACCGAGATCGGGCGCCCGCTTGGCGAGCACCGCGTCGATGAGGGCCGCGTCGTGCGAGGTAGGCTCCGCGAGGGCGACCTGCGGCACTACGGGGGTGGGCGCCGGTGCGCTCACCACGGGGACGATGCGTGCCGACAACACGAGCGCCATGCCCGCGATCAGCGGCAGCTTCGCGCACCCGGAACTCACGCTGTGGAGCCGGGCCAGCCACTTGCTGCCCGAGGCTCCCACAGGGGGGACCGTCACTTCTTCTGCCCCAGCGCTTCGATGCGCTCGGCCAACCGCCCCAAGCGCGCCTCGAAGTCCTGGAGTTCCTCCCGCTTGGGGACCTTCAGCCGGGCCACGGCGCCGCGAACCGCCTCCTCCACGCCGCGCTCCAGTTCCTTACGGTGCCCCACCAGCCGCTCGGTGAACTCCCGCGCCTGGCGCTTCACTTCTTCCTGGCTCCAACCGGCGGCGGAGGCCACGCGCTGGAGGGTGCGCTGTACCTCTTCCTCCGCGGTGGTCACGGCCCCCAGGGCCTGACTCCATACCCGCTCGAAAGTTTCAGCGACGGGGTGCTTCTCTCGGGGGGCCTCTGGCTTGTCCATTCGGTCACTCCGGGAGTGTGCCCAGGCCTGAAAAGCCCGGGACTAGGGAAAAGATGGGCTGGAAGTAAGCACACCCCGGGGTCGAAGGGAACGGCAGTGTCCTCCCTACCCTTCCCTCCGTTGACCCACGCAAGACTCAGTGCGTCACGAAGCCGACACTCGGGAGCCCCGGGAGGTGACCTTCTTCACCGAGGCAGGCAGGAGCTGGTCGAGCTTCTTGGACAGGCGGGACAGCTCGCGGTTGAGCTCCTTCACCTGCGCCTGGCTGGCCACGCCCACCGCCTCGACGGCCTTCGTCTGCAGCCCATCCAGGCGCTTGCGCAGGTCGGTGCTCACCTGCGTCGCCTTGCGGCCGAACTCCTTCACCTTCGGGTTCTCCAGCAGCGCGTCGGAGTTGATCTGGCCCAGGAGCTTCTCCACCTCCCGTGCCTGGCCCTTGCTCCGGGCCTTCAGCGTCCGGAACACCTTGCCGGCCTCCTGCTCCAGGTCCCCGAAGCGCTTCTGCGCGCCCTCGAGCTGCTGCTTCACGAAAGACTCCAGGTTCCGCGACTTGCCGTTGGCTGCCATATGCGTCCTCCCCGTTTGCGCTGCGTTTGACGTAACGCGTCACAGATAACGCGGCGCATCATCAACGTCAACCGGGGGACACCCCCGAAGTGTCCAAAAGACAACCGCCGCCCCAGCGAGGTGCCAGGGCGGCGGCGGAACTTCAGGCGCTCAGGCCGAGCGGACGCTTAGGCGGCGTCCGTGGTCTGGCTGCCACCGGAGCGCGGCGAGGACTGCATGGGCGCCGAGTCGCCGTGGGTGGCGGCCAGGGCGGCCTCCATCTCGTTGACCTCGTCGGTGGGGCTCTCCACCTCGATGTCGAGGTGGCGGTAGTTGGGCAGACCCGTACCGGCGGGGATGAGGCGGCCCATGATGACGTTCTCCTTGAGGCCGCGCAGGTAGTCCACCTTGCCGTTGATGGCGGCCTCGGTGAGCACCTTGGTGGTCTCCTGGAAGGAGGACGCCGAGATGAACGACTCGGTGGAGAGCGAGGCCTTGGTGATGCCGAGCAGCAGCGGCTCGCCCACGGCCGGGCGCTTGCCCTCGGCCATGACCTTCTCGTTCTCCTCCTCGAACACCCACTTCTCGACCTGCTCGTCGACCAGGAAGTTGGTGTCGCCCACCTCGGTGACGCGCACCCGGCGCAGCATCTGCCGGACGATCGTCTCGATGTGCTTGTCGTTGATCTTCACGCCCTGGAGTCGGTAGACCTCCTGCACCTCGTCCACCAGGTAGCGAGCGAGCTCCTTCTCGCCGAGCACCTTGAGGATGTCGTGCGGGTTGGCGGCGCCGTCCATGAGCGCCTCACCGGCCTTCACGCGGTCACCCGAGTGGACGC
Source organism: Hyalangium ruber (assembly GCF_034259325.1). NCBI lineage: Bacteria > Pseudomonadati > Myxococcota > Myxococcia > Myxococcales > Archangiaceae > Hyalangium > Hyalangium rubrum. Next base: position 303,974 of record NZ_JAXIVS010000012.1, read on the forward strand.
TGATGTTCTTGCCCTTGGAGATCAGGTACTCCTTGGCCAGGTCGGTGCGCGCCTCATTGTTCACCTCGGGGGTGATGATGAGCTTGCGCTTGCCCTTGGTGTCCTTGCCGAACGACACCACGCCGTCGATCTCGGCGATGGCCGCCGCGTCCTTCGGCTTGCGGGCCTCGAAGAGCTCGGCCACGCGGGGCAGACCGCCCGTGATGTCCTTGGTCTTCGTGGTCTCGCGGGGCACCTTGGCGATGACCTCGCCCGGGTGGATCTCGTCACCATCGTTGACGGTGATGATCGAGCCCTGGGGCAGGAAGTAGCTCGCCGGGTTCCTGGAGCTGGGCAGATCCTTCACGTTGCCCTGCGCATCACGGATGGTGATGCGCGGACGGGCCTCGGGATCCTTCGACTCGATGACCGTCTTACGGCTGAGGCCGGTCACCTCGTCGAGGGCCTCGCTCATCGTGACGCCTTCGATGATGTCCTCGTAGCGCACGACACCGCCCACCTCGGTGAGCAGCGGGATGGCGAACGGATCCCACTCGGCCAGGAGGGTGGCCGCCTCGATGCGCTGGCCCTCCTTGACGAGGATGCGGGCGCCGTAGATGACCTGGTAGCGCTCGCGCTCGCGGCCGCTGTCGTCGACGACAACGAGCTCACCGTTGCGGTTCATCGCCACCAGGGTGCCATCCGTCTTCTGCACCGTGATGAGGCCGGAGAACTTCACCGTACCGGCATACCGGTTCTCGAGGCTGGACTGCTCCGCGCGCCGCGTCGCCGCACCACCGATGTGGAAGGTGCGCATCGTGAGCTGAGTACCCGGCTCGCCGATGGACTGCGCCGCGATGACGCCCACGGCCTCGCCGATGGACACCTTGCGGCCACGGGCCAGATCACGGCCGTAGCACTCCACGCAGATGCCGCGCTTGGCCTGGCAGGTGAGCACCGAGCGGATCTTCACCTTGTCCAGACCGCTGTTCTCGATGCGGCGGACGCGGTCCTCGTCGATCTCCTCGTTGGCGCGCACCAGCACCTCGCCCGTGACGGGATCGAGGATGTCGTCCAGGGCCACGCGGCCGAGGATGCGCTCACCGAGCGGCTCGATGATCTCGCCGCCCTCCACCAGGGCGCCGATGAAGAGACCGTCCATGGTGCCGCAGTCGTACTCGTTGATGATGGCGTCCTGCGCCACGTCCACGAGACGGCGGGTGAGGTAACCGGAGTTGGCCGTCTTGAGCGCCGTGTCCGCCAGACCCTTACGAGCGCCGTGCGTCGAGATGAAGTACTGGAGCACCGAGAGGCCTTCACGGAAGTTGGCCGTGATGGGCGTCTCGATGATTTCACCCGAGGGCTTGGCCATGAGGCCACGCATACCGGCCAGCTGACGAATCTGCTGGGCGGAGCCGCGGGCGCCGGAGTCGGCCATGATGTAGATGGGGTTGAAGGAGGGCTGCTTGCGCGTCTCGCGCTTGCCGTCCTTGCCCTCACCCGAGGCCTCTTCCTGCGAGATCTGCTGCATCATCTCGCCGGCGACCTTCTCGGTGATCTCCGCCCAGATATCGATGACCTTGTTGTAGCGCTCACCGTCGGTGATGAGGCCCTCGAGGTACTGGTTCTCGATCTCGGCGACCTCCTTGCGCGCGAAGTCCAGGAACTCCTGCTTCTTGGCAGGAATGACCATGTCCTTGAGCGCGATGGAGATGCCGGCGCGGGTCGCGTTGGTGTAGCCGAGGCTGCGGATGCGGTCGGCCAGCAGCACCGTCTCCTTCTCGCCGGTGAGGCGGTAGCAGAGATCGATCAGCGAGCCGAGCGACTTCTTGTCGAGCACCTTGTTGATGGCGTCGAAGCCGACCTTGCGCGGGACGATGTCCCACAGCAGGACGCGGCCCACCGTGGTCTCCTTGCGCTTGCCGTCGATGCGGCAGACGACCTTCGCCTGCAGATGCACCTCGTGGTGGTCGTACGCGGCGCGCACCTCCTCGGGAGAGGCGAACACGCGGCCTTCGCCGTGGGCGAACTCTCGGGCGCGCGTCATGTAGTAGATGCCGAGCACCATGTCCTGCGTGGGGACGATGATGGGCTTGCCGTGCGCGGGGCTGAGGATGTTGTTGGTGGACATCATCAGCACGCGCGCCTCCATCTGAGCCTCGATGGACAGGGGCACGTGAACGGCCATCTGGTCGCCGTCGAAGTCCGCGTTGAAGGCGGCGCACACCAGCGGGTGCAGCTGGATGGCCTTGCCCTCGATGAGGACGGGCTCGAAGGCCTGCATGCCGAGGCGGTGCAGCGTGGGGGCGCGGTTGAGGAGCACCGGGTGCTCGCGGATCACGTCCTCGAGGATGTCCCACACCTCGGGACGCTCCTTCTCCACCATCTTCTTGGCGCTCTTGATGGTGGTGACGTAGCCCTTCTCTTCGAGCTTGTTGTAGATGAACGGCTTGAAGAGCTCGAGCGCCATGATCTTCGGCAGGCCGCACTGGTGGAGCTTGAGCTCCGGGCCCACGACGATCACGGAACGACCCGAGTAGTCCACGCGCTTGCCGAGCAGGTTCTGGCGGAACCGGCCCTGCTTGCCCTTGAGCATGTCGGACAGCGACTTCAGCGGCCGCTTGTTGGGGCCGGTGATGGTCTTGCCGCGGCGGCCGTTGTCGAACAGCGCGTCGACAGCCTCCTGGAGCATGCGCTTCTCGTTGCGGATGATGATGTCCGGAGCGTTGAGCTCCTGCAGCCGCTTGAGACGGTTGTTGCGGTTGATGACGCGGCGGTACAGGTCGTTCAGGTCGGACGTGGCGAAGCGACCACCATCCAGCGGAACCAGCGGGCGCAGGTCGGGCGGGATGACGGGGATGACGTCCAGCATCATCCACTCGGGCTTGTTGCCCGAGGAGCGGAAGGCCTCGGCGACCTTCAGGCGCTTGGCGTACTTCTTCCGCTTGGCCTCGCTGTTGGTCTCGCGCATGTCACGGCGCAGGTCCTCCGAGAGCTTCTCCACCTCGATGGACTTGAGCAGCTCGCGGACGGCCTCGCCGCCCATGCCGGCGGTGAACGAGTCCTCACCGTGCTCCTGGAAGAGCCGGTGCATCTTCTCCTCCGAGATGAGCTCGCCCTTCATCAGCGGCGTCGCCTTCGGATCGAGGACGATGTAGCTCTCGCAGTAGAGGACCTTCTCCAGCTCCTTCAGGGTGATGTCGAGCAGGTTACCGATTCGGCTCGGCAGCGACTTGAGGAACCAGATGTGGGCCACGGGCGTGGCCAGGGTGATGTGGCCCAGGCGCTCACGGCGCACCTTGGACTGAATCACCTCCACGCCGCACTTCTCGCACACCACGCCACGGTGCTTCATGCGCTTGTACTTGCCGCAGTTGCACTCGTAGTCCTTCACCGGCCCGAAGATGCGGGCGCAGAACAGGCCGTCCCGCTCCGGCTTGAAGGTGCGGTAGTTGATGGTCTCCGGCTTCTTCACCTCACCGTGGGACCACTGACGGATCTTGTCCGGCGACGCCAACGCGATGCGGATGGCGTTGAACGACAGCGGGTCCTTGGGCTTCTCGAAGAAGTTGAAAATGTCCTTCACGTTGCCTCCGAAATCTCTCTGAGCGCCGAAGCGCCCTTCCGTTGCGGGACTGCGCCGCCGCTCGGCTCAGGCTGCCCGCCCCTCTTGGGAGCGAGCAGCCGGCTGGGCGGCGCCTGAGTTACTCCGCGTATCGCCTACGCCTCGGTCCCCGTCTTGCGATCCTCGCCGTCACCGCCACCGAAGTCCCCGCCGAACGAGCGCTGACGCTCGGGCGGCGCGCTCTCCAGCAGCTCCACGTCCAGGGCCAGCGACTGGAGCTCCTTGAGAAGCACGTTGAAGGACTCGGGCAGACCGGACTCCAGGACGTTGTCGCCCTTGACGATCGCCTCGTACATGCGCGTGCGGCCCACCACGTCGTCCGACTTGACCGTGAGGAACTCCTGCAGCGTGTACGCGGCGCCGTAGGCCTCCATCGCCCAGACTTCCATCTCTCCCAGACGCTGACCGCCGAACTGGGCCTTGCCGCCCAGGGGCTGCTGCGTGACCAGGGAGTAGGGCCCGATGGACCGCGCGTGGATCTTCTCGTCCACCAGGTGGTGCAGCTTCAGGATGTACATGACGCCCACGGTGACGTTCTGGTCGAACGGCTCACCGGTGCGGCCATCGAAGAGCACCATCTGGCCGGTGCGAGGCAGCCGCGCCTCGTCGAAGAGCGAGTGGATCTCCGTCTCGCGCGCGCCGTCGAACACCGGCGTGGCGACATGGATGCCCTTCTTCAGCCGCTGGCAGAGGATCTTCACCTCGTCGTCGGGCAGCGTGTCCACGAAGTCGCCGAAGGCCTTGTCGTCGTAGACGACCTTCAGCTGCTTCTTGAGGTTCTCGCCCGAGTAGTTCTCGTCGATGTAGCGCTGCAGCTGCTCGCCCACGCCCTTGGCGGCCCAGCCCAGGTGCGTCTCGAGGATCTGCCCGATGTTCATGCGGCTGGGAACGCCGAGCGGGTTGAGGACGATGTCCACCGGACGGCCATCCTCCAGGTACGGCAGGTCCTCCTCGGGGAGGATGCGGGACACCACACCCTTGTTGCCGTGGCGACCGGCCATCTTGTCACCCACGGCCAGCTTGCGCTTGATGGCGACGTACACCTTCACCATCTTGATGACGCCCGGCGGGAGCTCATCGCCCTTCTTGATGCGAGCGATCTTCTCGCCGAAGGCCAGCTTCACGGCCTCCTTGGTCTCCTCGAGGTTCTTGAGGATGTCGCGGATGCGGCCGTCGAGCGGGTCACCGACGGAGATCTCCGACCAGTACTTGTACGGGATGGTCGCGAGCAGCTCGTCGTTGAGGATGTCCCCCTTCTTCAGGAGGATCTTGCCCTTGTCGTCCACGAGCTTGCCCTGGGCCTCCTTGGTCCGGAGCAGCGCGCGGATGCGGTTGAAGGCGCTGTCCTGGAGGACCTTGATCTCGTCGTTCTGGTCCTTGAGGAGCTTGGCCTCCTCGGCCGACTCGATCTGCTTGGCGCGCTCGTCCTTCTCCACGCCCTTGCGGCTGAACACCTTGGCGTTGATGACGGTGCCGACCACGCCGGGGGGCACGCGCAGGGAGCTGTCGCGAACATCGCCGGCCTTCTCACCGAAGATGGCGCGCAGCAGCTTCTCCTCGGGAGAGAGCTGGGTCTCGCCCTTCGGAGTGATCTTGCCGACCAGCACGTCGCCGGGCTTCACCTCGGCACCGATGCGGATGATGCCGCTCTCGTCGAGGTCCTTGAGGGCCTCCTCACCCACGTTCGGGATGTCGCGGGTGATCTCCTCCTTGCCCAGCTTGGTGTCGCGCGCGATGCACTCGAACTCCTCGATGTGGATGGACGTGAAGATGTCCTCCTTGAGGATGCGCTCGCTGATGAGGATGGAGTCCTCGAAGTTGTAACCCTGCCAGGGCATGAACGCGACGACCACGTTCTGGCCCAGCGCCAGCTCGCCCGTCTCGGTCGCGGGACCGTCGGCGATCACGTCACCCTTCTTCACCCGGTCGCCCTTGCGAACGATGGGCTTCTGGTTGAGGCACGTGTTCTGGTTGGAGCGCTGGTACTTGAGCAGGTTGTAGATGTCGACCTCGGACGACACGTCGCTCAGGGCCGCGGGCGTCTCCGCCTTGACCACGATGCGGCTGGCGTCCACGGACTCCACGATGCCATCGCGACGGGCCACGCAGGTAACGCCGGAGTCGCGGGCCACGATGGCCTCGATACCGGTGCCCACGAGCGGAGCCGCGGTGCGCAGCAGCGGCACGGCCTGACGCTGCATGTTCGAGCCCATGAGGGCGCGGTTGGCGTCGTCGTTCTCAAGGAACGGGATGAGCGAGGCGGCCACCGACACGAGCTGGTTCGGCGACACGTCCATCAGGTCCACGTCCTCGGCCTTCGCCTGGACGAACTCACCACCGCGGCGAGAGGACACGAGGGCGTTGATGAACTTGCCCTTCTTGTCCGTCTCCGCGTTGGCCTGACCGATGGTGTGCTTCTCCTCCTCGAGGGCCGAGTAGAACGCCACGTCGGCGGTCACCGAGCCAGCCTCCACCTTACGGTACGGAGTCTCGACGAAGCCGAACTCGTTGACGCGGGCGTAGGTGGACAGCGACGCGATGAGGCCGATGTTCGGGCCTTCCGGCGTCTCGATGGGGCAGATGCGGCCGTAGTGCGTCGGATGCACGTCGCGCACTTCGAAGCCCGCGCGCTCGCGGGTGAGGCCGCCGGGCCCAAGGGCGGACAGGCGACGCTTGTGGGTCACCTCGGACAGAGGGTTCGTCTGGTCCATGAACTGCGACAGCTGGCTGGACCCGAAGAACTCCTTGATCACCGCCGTGACAGGCTTGGCGTTGATCAGGTCGTGCGGCATGAGCGTCTCGATCTCCTGGAGGCTCATGCGCTCCTTGATCGCGCGCTCCATGCGGACCAGACCGATGCGGTACTGGTTCTCGAGCAGCTCGCCCACCGCGCGCACGCGCCGGTTGCCGAGGTGGTCGATGTCGTCGATCGTCCCCTTGCCGTTCTTGAGGTCCACCAGGTAGCGGATGACCTCGAGGATGTCGCGCTTGGTGAGGATCTGCCCGTCGAGAGGCTCCTCGAGGCTGAACTTGAAGTTCAGCTTGAGGCGGCCGACCTTGGACAGGTCGTAGCGCTCGGGGTTGAAGAACAGGTTGCTGAACAGGTTGGTGGCCGTCTCCGGCGTCGGGGGATCACCCGGGCGCAGACGACGGTAGATCTCCATGATCGCCTGCTCAGGGGTCTCGATCTTGTCCATCATCAGCGTCTCACGCAGGTACGGACCCACGTTGAGGTTGTCGATGAACAGGACCTTGAACTCCTTGATGTTGCGCTTGAGGAGATCGTCCACCTTGTCCTGGCTGACCTCCTCATTGCACTCGAGGATGACCTCGCCGGTGTTCTCGTCCACCACGTCGTAGGCGGACACCTTGGTGAAGAGCTCGTCCGCGTCGATGGGCAGCGTCTTCATCTTCGCCGCCTCGAGCTTCTTGATGGCGGCGCGGGTGAACTTGCGGTTCTTCTTGACGATCAGCTCGCCCGTCTTGGTCTTGATGTCGCGCGTGGCGCGCTGACCGGGCAGCAGCTCCAGCTCCACCGACTTCTCGAAGTCAGTGCTGCTGGTGAGATAGATGGTCTCGGTGGCGTAGTAGTAGTTGAGGATCTCCTCGGTGGAGCCCCCGAACGTCAGCGGGTTCTTCTTGGCGGTGTCCTGCACGGCGCCCAGGGCGCGGATGAGCACCGTGGCCGGCAGCTTGCGGCGCCGGTCGATGCGCACGTACAGCACGTCCTTGTGGTCGAACTCGAAGTCGATCCACGAGCCGCGGTACGGGATGATGCGAGCGTTGTAGAGCAGCTTGCCCGACGAGTGGCTCTTGCCCTTGTCGTGGTCGAAGAAGGCGCCAGGGCTGCGGTGCAGCTGGCTCACCACCACGCGCTCCGTACCGTTGATGATGAAGGTGCCGTTCTGGGTCATCAGCGGGATTTCGCCGAAGTAGACCTCCTGCTCCTTCACGTCGCGGATGGACTGGGCGCCGGTCTCCTCGTCCTTGTCCCACACGACCAGGCGGACGACGACCTTGATGGGCGCCGAGTAGGTCATGCCACGCTGGTGGCACTCATCCACGTCGTACTTGGGCTTCTCCAGGTGGTAGCTGACGAACTCCAGCGAGGACGTCTCGTTGAAGTCGCGGATCGGAAACACCGACTTGAAGACACCCTGAAGGCCGATGTCCTCGCGCTTCTCCGGGGCGATGTCGGCCTGGAGGAACTTCTCGTAGGACTGCTTCTGGATGTTGATAAGATTGGGAATGTCGATGATCTTCGCGATCTTGGCGAAGGTCTTCCGCACGCGGAAGTTGTTCTGGATCTGCGTCGGCATTCGTTCTCCGGAGACGGGGCTGCTCGGGCGGGGCAAACTTCAGTAACGCGCGGCGGCGTCGAGAAATTTGGAATCGTCAAATGGGCAAAGCCGGCGTCCCCTCTCAGGGAGCGCCGGCCTGCTCATCCGGTCAGGTAGCGCCTGGAATTTCTCGGTACCAGGCGCTGCCTGAGGGAACTACTTGACCTCGACGGTGGCGCCAGCCGCGGTGAGCTGGTCCTTGATCTTCTTGGCGTCGTCCTTGTTGACGCCTTCCTTGACCGTCTTGGGAGCGCCCTCGACCAGGTCCTTGGCCTCCTTCAGGCCCAGGCCGGTGATGGCGCGGATCTCCTTGATGACGTTGATCTTGTTCGCGCCGGCGTTGGCCAGAACGATCGTGAACTCCGTCTTCTCCTCGACAGGAGCGGCGGCGGCGCCACCAGCGGCCGGGCCAGCGGCGACGGCGACGGCAGCGGCGGAAACGCCCCACTTCTTCTCAAGCTCCTTCACCAGGTTCGCCGCCTCCATGACGGTGAGCTGGGAGAGCTGGTCAATCAGCGCGTTGATGTCTGCAGCCATTTTGAAATCTTCCTTCTTGGTTCATCTAACCGGCCATGGCCCCTGAGGGGAGAAAAGGCCGGAGGTTGACAGTGGTAATGCTTCTCGATTCGTTTACTTGGACTCGCCCTTGTCGACGTTCGCCTGGAGGACCCGCGCCAGCTGCGCACCGGGAGCCGCCAGCGTCCGGACGAACATGCCGGCCGGCTGGGTCAACATCCCCAGCAGCTGAGCACGCAGTTCCGGCAGACCCGGCATCTTCGCCAGAGCCTTCACGCCCTCGACATCGACCTTCCGGCCCTGAACGACCGCGCTCCGGATCTTGATCGTCTCCAAGTCCTTGATGAACTCGGTGAGGATCTTCGCCGGGGCCGCGACGTCTTCGTAGCTGATGGCCAACGCCACCGGGCCCGTGAAATCGCCGGAGATAACCTCCACCGACGTTCCCTTGGCCGCCCGCTTGGCGAGGGTGTTCTTGATGACCTTGTACTCGACCTTGCCCTCGCGGAACTTCCGGCGAAGCTTGGTCACGGTCTCCACGTCCAACTTGGAAAACTCAGCGACGATCGCGGTCTGAGCCCGCTGGAACTTTTCGCTGAGTTCCTTGATCATTTCTTCCTTCTCGCTCTTCTGCACCTTGACTCACCTCCTTACGAGGCCCACCGTGTGGCGGGCTTGATGCCTGGGCCAAGTGGCAGAGCGAGAGGAGCCTTCGAGAGGCACCACACCGCACCTCCAAGTCTCGGCAGGGCTGACCTCGCGGTCGTTTGAACCGAGGAGGACACCGCGCTCCCGACCGGTTGCCCGGTTGCCAACGGGTGACGCGCCGCCTTCTCGGTCCCTGCTGTCATGGACCAGGGTTGGGAACCCCGTCTAACGACGTGGCGCCCGAATTGCAAAAGCCGGGGGCCTATACCCCCGGCTTCAGCAAAGATCCAGTCTTTTCGACCGACAGAATGTTCGGCCGCTGACAGACGGGCCCAAAAAGCCCACCCATGAGCGGCCGCCTGCCTGGCTAGCGGTGCCGGGCGAGGATCTCGGTGGTGTCGATCTTGATGCCGGGCCCCATGGTGGTGGAGACGGCGACGCCCTTCAGGTAGACGCCCTTGGCGGTGGCCGGCTTGAGCTTCATGATGAGGTCCACCAGGGTGTTGAAGTTGGCCTCAAGCTTGTCGGCCGTGAAGGAGGACTTGCCCATCTTCACGTGGACGATGCCGGCCTTTTCGGCGCGGAAGTCAACCTTACCGCCCTTGGCATCAGAGATGGCCTTCTTCACGTCCATGGTGACCGTGCCCACCTTGGGGTTGGGCATGAGGCCACGGGGACCGAGCACCTTACCGAGGCGACCGACCACGCCCATCATGTCCGGGGTGGCGATGACGGTGTCGAAATCGAGGAAACCACCCTCGATGCGCTTGGCGAGATCATCCCCGCCCACCACGTCCGCGCCAGCACCCTCGGCCTCGGTGGCCTTCTCGCCCTTGGCGAACACGGCGACGCGCACAATGGCGCCGGTGCCGTGCGGGAGCACCACGGCGCCACGGACCATCTGGTCCGCGTGCTTCGGGTCCACGCCCAGGTTGATGGCGACGTCGACGGTCTGGTCGAACTTGGTTGCGCGCGCATCCACCGTCTTCTTCAGGAGCTGGAAGCCCTCGGCGATGGTGTAGCGCTTGTTGCGATCCACGAGCGCGGAGGCCGCGGCGAACTTCTTGGCAATCTTCGGCATGACAGAAATCCTTTTCGAAGGGGGCGGCGGCTTAGCCGACGACGTCGATACCCATGGAACGCGCAGTGCCGGCGATGGTGTTCATCGCCGCCTCGAGCGAGGCCGCAGTGGTGTCCTGGATCTTCTTCTTGGCGATCTCCTCGAGCTGCTTGCGGGTGATCTGCCCCACCTTCTCCTTGCCCGGCTTCTTGGCGCCCGAGCCCTTCTTCTTCTCGGTGTGCAGGCCGGCCGCCTTCTTGATGAGGATGGCCGCCGGAGGCGTCTTGAGGATGAACGTGAAGGAGCGGTCCTGGTACACGGTGATGATGACCGGGATGATGAGGCCTTCCTTGGCCTCCGCCTGCGTCTTCGCGTTGAACTGCTTGCAGAACTCCATGATGTTCACGCCCTGCTGACCGAGCGCGGGGCCGATCGGCGGAGCGGGGTTCGCCTTACCGGCGGGAATCTGCAGTTTGACCTGTCCTGTGACCTTCTTCATCGGCTGACGGCTGCCTTTCGAGGAGGTGGTCCAAGCGGGCCGTTGACGACGGCCCTCCCACCTGGGGTTCCGCGGCTACTCACCGCGGAAGGGGGTTAGCCGGTGGTCTTCTCCACCTGCATGAAATCGAGTTCCACGGGAGTGGCACGTCCGAAGATGCTCACGAGCACCTTCACGCGGCCTTTCTCCGGGTTGACCTCTTCCACCGTGCCGTTGAAGTTCGCGAAGGGCCCGTCGATGACGCGGACGGTATCGCCCTCCTCGAACTGCACCTTGGGCTTCGGCTTGAGGGTACCCTCGGAGATCTGCGAGGTCAGCCGAGCCACCTCGGCATCCGAGATGGGGGTGGGCTGCTGGTTCTGCGCGGCGCCCGGGAAACCGGTGATCTTCGGGGTGTTCTTCACCAGGTGCCAGGTACGATCGTTGAGCTCCATCTGGACGAAGATGTAGCCCGGGAAGAACTTACGCTTGGACGTCTTCTTCTCGCCCTTCACCATCTCGACGACCTGCTCCATCGGGATGAGGATCTCCCCGAACTGGTCCTGCAGGCCCTCGAGGCGGATCTTCTCTTCCAGGCTCTTCTTCGCCTGGTTCTCGAAGTTCGAGTAGGTGTGGACGACGTACCATTTCATCGCCATTACAGCTTCCCCCACACAGCAGGCAGCCACTCCACCATCAGGTTGTAGGCGATGGTATCGATGAAAAAGAGGATGACCGCCGCCACGACCGAGGCGATGACCACGGCCACGGTCGACGTCCGGGTCTCCGGCCAGGAGGGCCAGGTCACCTTCATCAGCTCGCTGGCGATGTCGATGGCCAGGGCGTGGCTCTTGGGGTGGAACCAGGTGGCGATGGCCAACCCCACGGTCAGCACGTAGCCCACCAGGGAAGAGACCCGCCAGCTAGAGCCCTCGATGAGGACCGGGTCGCTCCAGCCGAAGCGAGCCCAGATCAACCCAAGGACGTGCTCGAAGAAGAGCGCGGTGACGATGCCCGCCAGGAGCAGAAAGATGACTACCAGCCGCTTCGGGTCCATCGCCGAGCGGTTCGCCTGCTGGCTGGCCTCAGATGCGGTCGCCATGATGCCTCACGAGGTATTGCGGAAAAGGCAGGGACCCCCGGTACCTTTGGGCACCGGGGGCCCCGCTCTCGATGAACTGGCAGGCCAGGAGGGATTCGAACCCCCAACACGCGGTTTTGGAGACCGCTGCTCTACCGTTGGAGCTACTGGCCTAGAAACCTACGACTAGACCTTACCTTCCTTATGGTCCGTGTGCTTGCGGCACCGAGGACAGAACTTGCTCAGCTCGAGCTTGTCCTGGCTCTTCCGCTTGTTCTTCGTCGTCGTGTAGTTCCGCTCCTTGCACGTGGTGCACTCGAGCGAGATGATGCTGCGATTACCCTTCGGCATGACCTGAACTCTTCATACGGCAAGAGGGGAAGGTCGTCTCTCGACCCTCCCCCCGGCACCTGGGTGCCTGTGTGGAACCCTGAAAACCGCCTGACTAGGCGATGACCTCGGCAACGACGCCGGCGCCCACCGTGCGACCACCCTCACGGATAGCGAAGCGCAGCTCCTTCTCCATGGCCACCGGAGTAATGAGCTCCACCTCGATGGCGATGTTGTCGCCCGGCATCACCATCTCCACGTTCTCCGGCAGCTTCACCGTGCCCGTCACGTCCGTGGTGCGGAAGTAGAACTGGGGACGGTAGCCCTTGAAGAACGGCGTGTGACGGCCTCCCTCTTCCTTCGTCAGCACGTACACCTGCGCCTTGAACTTGGTGTGCGGCATGATGCTGCCCGGCTTGGCCAGCACCTGCCCGCGCTCCAGGTCCTCACGCTTCAGACCGCGCAGCAGCGCCCCGATGTTGTCTCCCGCCATGCCCTCGTCCAGCAGCTTGCGGAACATTTCCACACCGGTGATGACCGTCTTCTGCGTCGGGCGGATACCGACAATTTCAACTTCCTCGCCCACCTTGATCTTGCCGCGCTCCACGCGGCCAGTGGCCACGGTGCCACGGCCGGCGATGGAGAACACGTCCTCCACCGGCATCAGGAAGGGCTTGTCGGTGGCGCGCTGCGGGGTGGGGATGTAGCTGTCCACCGCCTCCATCAGCTTGAGGATGGCTCCCTCGCCAATCTCGCCGGCGTCACCCTCCAGCGCCTTGAGCGCGCTGCCGGGGATGATGGGGATCTGGTCGCCCGGGAAGTCGTACTTCTTGAGCAGGTCGCGAACCTCCATCTCCACCAGCTCGCGCAGCTCCGGGTCGTCCAGCATGTCCACCTTGTTCAGGAAGACGACGATGTAGGGCACGCCCACCTGCCGCGCCAGCAGGATGTGCTCGCGCGTCTGGGGCATCGGGCCGTCAGCCGCGGACACCACCAGGATGGCGCCGTCCATCTGCGCCGCGCCCGTGATCATGTTCTTCACGTAGTCGGCGTGGCCCGGGCAGTCGACGTGGGCGTAGTGGCGGTTCTTGGTCTGGTACTCCACGTGGGCCGTGGAGATGGTGATGCCGCGCTCACGCTCCTCGGGGGCCTTGTCGATCTGGTCATAGGCCAGGAACGTGGCGCCGCCCGTCTTGGCCAGCACCTTGGTGATGGCGGCGGTCAGCGACGTCTTGCCGTGGTCCACGTGTCCAATCGTACCGATGTTCACGTGGGGCTTGTTTCGCTCGAACTTCTCCTTAGCCATGACACTCCTCTAGAGAGAAATGGAGCCCTGAACCAGGATTGAACTGGTGACCTCATCCTTACCAAGGATGCGCTCTGCCAACTGAGCTATCAGGGCTTGGAACTGCACAACAACGGGTTGGAGCGGGAAATGGGACTCGAACCCACGACATTCAGCTTGGAAGGCTGACGCTCTACCAACTGAGCTATTCCCGCGTTGACCGATGGAGGGAGATGGATTCGAACCATCGAAGGCGTAGAGCCGGCAGATTTACAGTCTGCTCCCTTTGGCCGCTTGGGTATCCCTCCGTAAGCTTTCCTCTAACCACGACTGCCTACTTCTTACTGCCCCGCTACTTCTTTTCTTCCGTCCGGGCCCTCATCCGCGGCCCCGTCCCTTGGCCGGCGGCGGGACTTGAACCCGCGACCTACTGATTACAAATCAGTTGCTCTACCGACTGAGCTACACCGGCGTTACTCCGGCTGCCCCACCCTACCCCTACCACCCCTCCGGTCACCGTCGGCCACCCGGTTTCCGGCGTCGAAAGGCGGGCCCTTTTAGAGACCCTGACCGCCTAAAGTCAAGGAGATTGATCCCTTGAGCGGCCACCCGACGACAATCCCCCGCCCCGTTGGCGGGCAACCTCGTATAGCAGAATCGCCGCCGAAACGGACGCATTCAGAGAACCGACCTGACCCGTCATGGGAATCCGCAGGCGGAAGTCGCAGTGCTTGAGCACCCCTTCTCGAACCCCTGCTCCCTCGGCACCCACCACGAGCGCCAGCGGACCGTCCAGGCGAGCCTTCCACATGGGCTCATTCCCTTCGGGGTCCGCTGCGGCCGTCCACAGGCCTGCTTCCTTGAGTTCTTCCAGGGCGCGCGAGATGTTCACCACCCGGACGATCGGACAGTGCTCCACCGCCCCCGCCGAGGCCTTGGCTACCACCCCGGTCACCTGGACCGCCCGGTCCTTGCCGATGACGACGCCGTGGGCGCCCAGCGCATGCGCCGAACGGATGATGGCTCCAAAGTTGTGCGGGTCCTGGATGCCGTCCAGCACCACCAGCAGGGGCGGCCTCCCGCTCGCCTGGGCCGCTTCAAGGACGTCGGGCAGTTCGGCGTATCGGAAGCCCCGAAGCTCCGCCACTACTCCCTGATGCACCCCGCCGTCCGCGAGTGTCGCCAAGCGCTCGCGCACCACCCGCTCCACCCGAATGCCCGCATCCCGGGCCCGACTGAGGATCTCCGCCGCTGCTCGAGAGCCGAGCTGCCCTTCGGTGATGTAGAGGCGCTCCACCTCGTCCGAGCGTGCCCGCAGAGCCTCCAGCACGGGGTTCACTCCGTAGACGTAGCGCTGCTCTCGCTCGCGCGGCTCGCTGCTCCGGGGCGGACGGTCACGCATAGGGCCTACTGGACCTCGACTGGAACGGAGACGGTCTTCTGCTGGCGGGCGCAGATCTTCTCCGTGCAGATGAAGAAGGTGAGCTTCGCGTCCACCGTCCCCTGGCCAGCGGCCTCCGCCGTGAAGGGCACCTCGAAGCGCGGATCCACGAACGCCTGCCCCTCGGCCTTCTTCGCCACCGAGTCCGTCCGGGTCAGATCCGCCTTGGCCGGCGCCAGCTGTGTGCCCTTCACCTGCAGCTTCAGCGGGGCCTCGTCCGACACGTGCGCGCCGCCCTTGCTCTTGATGGCGAGCACGAAGACGCCCTTCTCTCCCGCCTTCACCTTCGTGGAGCTACCCTCGGTGCTGACCTCATAGAGCGAAGCGGGATCCACCTCGTCCCCGGCGCGAGCCTGGGTACAAGCGACGGCCACCCACAGGGCAGCGATGGGACCAAGACGACGCAAGTGCAGCATGGGACGTTCTCCTCGTTGACCGGGCAAGCGTATAGCCACCCTTCCGACGCGCTGGGAGACTTTTCTCTTCATCTCCCTCCAGACGACACCTTCCGGGAAGCTCGCCCTGGGACCTTGCGACGGGTCGAGCCCGGCTCACGCTCGGTTGTCCCAACGGCCCCTTCAACCCCCTCGGCAGGCGGCTGATCGATTCGAGGCGCGCCGTTCACCAGCGCCTCCGCCCGCTCGATGAGCGGCGTGGCGAGATCCATCCCCGTGGCGGCCTCCATGTCTGGCAGGGCCGGAGAGCTGTTCACCTCGAAGACCTTGGGCTTCCCCTTCACGTCCAGCATGTCCACCGCCGCGACCTCGAGCCCCACCAGCCGCGCCGTCCGCTCCGCTACCCCACGCCAGGCCTCCGTCAGCTCGGCAGCCTCCAGCCTCGCGCCCTGCGTCAGCGTGTGAGACAGCCGCCCCACCCTCGGCCGGCGCCAGACCGCCGCCACCGCACGCCCTCCTACCACCAGCACCCGCACGTCCTTGCCGGTGTGCTTCACGTACTGCTGCACCACGAGGTTGTGCCCCAGCCCCAGCACGGCCTCCAGCGCCGCCTCCAGCGACTGGAGGCTCTCGCACACCATCACCCCGTGCTTCTCCTGCCCCTGCAGGAGCTTCACCAGCACCGGCACCCCGCCCACCAGCCCCACCATCGCCTTGAGGTCCGCCGCCTCGCGCGCCATCACCGTGGCCGGAATATCGATGCCTTGGGCCGACAGCAGTTGCAGCGAGCGCATCTTGTTGCGCGACTGCGCGATGGCCTGCGCCGTGTTCATCAGCGGCACGCCGCGGATGCCGAACTGGTTCACCACCGCCAGCCCATAGCTGTTGATGGACTGGGCGATGCGCGGGATCACCACGTCACACGGCGGCAGCTTCTTGCGCTTGTAGTAAAGGTTCGCGCTGCGCCCATCCAGGTGCATCTCCACCCGGCCCGGGTTCAGCACGCGCACCTGGTGCCCCCGCTCTCGCCCAGCCTCGACCAGACGCCGAGTGGACGGAATGGAAGCGGAGCGCGAGAGGATCGTGATCTTCATGGGCGGAGGCGGCGTTACCCCTCTTAGTCGCCGCCCCGCCCCGGGTAAAGCCACTCCAGACTACTTGCGCTGCACCGCCCGGGCCTCGACCTTGATCGGGTTGGCGTCGGTCGACGCCCGGATGCGCTCGCACGTAGAGCCCTGGAACAGGACACCCTCGTCCGTCAGCGTCCAGGTATCCGAGCCCCCAGGCGTGGGCACATCGTTCACATAGACGACAATCAGGCTGTCGTCCGTGGGACGCTGGGCCGGCGCCAGCTCCAGCAGGCAGATGTTCCGGTTACCCACCAGGTTGATGATGGCATCCAGCGCCTGGGACAGCTCCGCCTGGTTCGCCGCCTGGTAGAAGGCGCGGCCACACAGCTTCGTGACCGGATCACACGTGTCCCCCGCGCCACAGGCGTTCGGGTTCTCGTCGGTACACTTGCGCGCGAAGCCACCCGCCTGTGCCATGGCGTTGAGCGTCTCAGGACCCGCACCCGAGGCCGTCTCGGCACCGAAGCCGATCACGATGGTCTGGATGCCCTTCTTCCCAAGCTCGGTGACCGCCGTCACCGAGGCATCCTTGTCGAGGCACCCCAGCTGCGTGTAGTCGCCCTGGCACCGGTTGATGGTGCAGCGGCAGGCGGCGACATCACCGCCTCCGTTGGGGTTGCTCGGGTTGCAGTTGGGCAGACCGTCGGTCAACAGGAGCACGAAGTCCTGGCGCTCCGTGGTCTGCAGTGTCCCGACGCCTCCCACGAAGTTGAGGCTCAAGCTCGTCGGCGTACCGCCCGACGGCTGGTTCGGTCCCGAGTTGGGAATGCCCTGGATCACCGCCTGGATCTGATCCGCCGCGCTCTGCAAGGACGCCGTATCCGCGTCATCCACCTGCGGGACGGAGATACGGACCTCGCTCGAGGACTCACACCGGAGGCTGTTCGGCTGCGCCGCGCCCGGGTAGGTCGTCAGGCCCAAACGGACCGCCGAGCCGCTGTCGTCGAGGAACCGGGACATCGCCGCCTGCAGCTCGGTCCAACGCGTGGGGCACGTGTTCACCGGGCAGGGCGTGCTGGGCGTGTTGCCGCAGACTCCGCCTCCGCTCGGCAGCTGGCACGCCGCGAGCGACGTGTCCACCGGCAACGTCATGGAGCCCGACGTGTCCAGAAGCACCATCATGTTGGGCTTCTGCGAACGGGCCTTGATCACATCGCCCACGGTCGTCTGAGCGATCGCGAGCGGTTCCACCGGCTCGAAGTCGTACGTCTGGCAGCCAGACGCGATCGCGCCTCCGACGATGCCAACGACGAAGGCGCTCAGAAGGGTCAGCTTGGCGCGCATAGAGTGCGTTCTTCCTCGTGCGGGGACCGGCCCCCGCGCATTCAGGTTGCTTCCAGGCACAACGGTCCCGAGAGCGTAACTTGCCGCTCGGCGCCGAGGCTACAACGTCCCGCGCCTCAAGCATCCCATTTAGGTGTCACTGTCAAGTTGCAGTACGGGAGCAGCGCTCAGAGGGCAAGCGTGCGTGCGCCCGCCGTCATGCGCCACATCGAGGCCAGGCCCATCACCTCGTCCAGAGTGCCTTCCAGCTCCTGTGGGACAAAGCCGCAGATGCGCACCGTGGTGTCGCAGGCGATGAGCTTCGCGCCCAGCGCCCGTGCCTCCTCGAGCATCCGTGCTGGTGTCGGCACCCCGAGCCCCTCGGCTCGCGCGCTCTCGGCCCGCTCCTTCTCACTGTGCGGCAACCCGAAGGTGCCGCGCACCAGCTGGCGCAGCGCATCGAAGGCGAAGACGAAGTACACCTCGTCTCCCATCGCCGCCGCGGTGATGCCCATCGACGCCGCCTGGAACGCGGGCTCATACGTGGCGTGCTGCAGGAAGAAGAAGACGCGTCCGGCCATGGCGGCATGGACCATAACGGCCCGCCCGCGCGCTTCAACTATCCACTTTCAGCGAAAGTCTCCGGGCTCCGTCGAGCCCCAGCGCAGGACGGCGTATAACCCAGGCCCCGATTCAAGGAGCCTCGCATGCCCATGCCGACCGCCTCCCTCGGGGCCGCCCGCCCGGGCCTTCTCGCCCTCAAGCGGGGGGCCGTGACTCTTGCCGCCGTGCTCCTGCTCGGCGCGGGGAGCACGCTCCAGGCCGCTCCCGCGGAGCCCCCTTCCGGAGCGAGGGGTTCTCCTTCGCCCGCTGGGGCGCTGCGCACTGAGGTGGCTTCGCTGCTCGAGCGGCCCGATGCGTTTCCTCCTTATGAGAGCCGGTGGAAGCCCCTCGGGCCGGCGGCTCTCGGCGTCCTTGAAGAGATGGCCTCCGATCCGAAGGCGCCTGTGTCTCAACGGGCCCAGGCCGTCTCCTCCATGGCCGCCGTGGACCATCCGCAGGCCACCGACCGGCTGCGCGCCCTCGTTCAGGACGCTCGGGCGCAGGCGCCTCTTCGTGCCAGCGCCGTGACCGCGCTCGGCCTGCGCGTCGGCACAGAGGCTGTCTCCACCTTGCTGCCGCTCCTCGAGGATCGTGACGCGCATGTCCGCATGGCCGCAGCCCGGGCGCTCGGACGCCTGGGAGGCGCTGAAGTCCAGCACGCGCTGGAAGAGCGCCTGCCCGTCGAGGAGGCGCCGCTGGTCCGCGAGGCCCTCCAGCAAGGACTAACCTTCGTCGAGCCCTGAAGGGGTAGCGGGCGCACGGCTCCTGCCCTGCCTTCGGACTCGCTTCGGGACAGGCCTTCCGTTAGATGGGGGCCATGCGCCCGACCGTGCTCCTCTTCGATATCGACGGGACCCTCGTCACCACTGGAGGCGCGGGTCGCCGCGCCATCTCTCGCGCCTTCGAGAAGCTCTACGGCCGCCTCGATGCCTGTGAGTCGTTCAGCCTGTCCGGGATGACTGATCGGGCCATCGTCCGCAAGGCCCTGAGCATCATCGGCGCGGAGGTCAGCGCCGAGGCCATCGACTCCATC
The DNA here is from genome assembly GCF_034259325.1 of Hyalangium ruber. Classification (NCBI taxonomy): domain Bacteria; kingdom Pseudomonadati; phylum Myxococcota; class Myxococcia; order Myxococcales; family Archangiaceae; genus Hyalangium; species Hyalangium rubrum. The sequence goes on from NZ_JAXIVS010000012.1 coordinate 323,181, forward strand.
ATCGCCTGCTACCTCTCGCTGCTCGATTCCGAGGTTCAGCGCGCCGCTGACCGCGAATACTTCGTCCACGCCGGCATGCGCGAGGCCGTCAACGAGGCTCGCTCTCGGACCGGCGTCGCCGTGGGCCTTGGCACCGGCAACGTTCGCCAGGGCGCGCGCGTGAAGCTGGAGCGCGTGGGCATCTACGAGCAGTTCGCCTTCGGTGGTTTCGGCTGCGACCACGAGGATCGCGTCGAACTCATCCGCCACGGCGCCCGCTGTGGCGCGCAGTTGCTGGGCGCTCCCCTGGAGGAGTGCCGCGTGGTCGTCATCGGGGACACTCCCAAGGATGTCGCGGCGGCCAAGGGCATCGGCGCTCTCTGCATCGGCGTGGGGACAGGCAACTTCACTCCCCAGGCGCTCCTCGACTCCGGCGCCGACTTCGCCTTCCCGAACTTCACCGAGCGTGGGGCCCTGGAAGCCCTCCTGCACGATCGCTAGCAAGCCTCGCACGCCTGACCCGAGGCCCCCTCCGGGTGTGGTATCTCCCCCGCCCTCCCGAGGAGTTCCCACCGCATGTCGCTGTCCACGCTGGAAGCCTACGATCTCATCCGTTTCGCCGAGGCGTTCGAGGCCCGTCTCACCACCGCCAGTGACGTCATCGCGGAGCGCGAGGCCCTAGAGCCCGAAAAGGCGTGGATGGCCACGGCCCTGCAACTCGTCCGCGACGCCCTCGCCCCCGCGCCCGCCCTCCTCGAGCGCGCCAAGGACCTGCCCGAGCTCGAAGAGGCCCGCGAGGAGTTCTCGTTCCAGCAGCAGAACCTGTGGGTCGATGCCCTGGAGAAGCTGCACGCTGGCATCACCTTCTGTGCCAGCAGCCGCGCCCCCGTCATCGAGGCGCTCTTCCCCCACCTCAAGTTCCCCCAGCTCCGCCGCGCTCCCCAGGAGACCGTGGACGAGTTCGCCTCCGCGTATGAGCGGCGCCTCAAGTCCAGCTACGTCACCCGCATCTTCGCGCAGGATGACTTCGCCTTCGTCCGCCCCGTCGTGGATCAGGTCGCGAAGACCTACGCCGCCTGGCAGGCCAGCCTCGTCCCCGCGAGCCTCTCCGACTCCCAGGCCGCGCCGCTGCGCACGGAGCTGACCTCCGTCGGAAATCGGCTGGATGTCGCCGTGCGCCAGTCCCGGCTGCTCGCCGAGGCCGCGCTCGTCCCTGTCCCGGGCGCCTTCGACTCCACCGGGCTCGCAGCCAAGCCCAAGCGGCGCGCTGGCCGCGGGCTCCCGTTCGGGGCCGAAGAGACAATGTCCGAGAGTGCTCCCGAGCTCGCGGGTGAGGACATGGACCTCGATGTCGAGGAGCCTTCCGTCGAGCCCCCGGCTCCCGTCGCGCCACCTGAGCCCCCGCCCGCCGCCGAGGCCCCCGCGGAGCCCGAGCCCCCGGCCCCCGAGGCTCCCGCCGCCGCCACCCCCGTGGAGCCCAAGCCCGCTCGCCGTGGCCGCAAGAAGGCCGAGCCCAAGCCTCCCTCCGAGGAGACTCCCTGAGCGACTTGAAGGCTCCTGTTCGTTAGAGAGATGGCCATGCCCGAAGTCGCCCTCCCCATCGATCCGCTCCTGCCGGAGATCGTCTCCACGCTGCGCGGCGCGCGGTCGCTCGTGCTGGAGGCCCCCCCGGGCGCGGGAAAGACGACGCGCGTTCCCCGGGCGTTGCTGGAGGCGAAGCTCGGTCAGGGCAAGGAGATCATCGTCCTCCAGCCCCGGCGACTCCCCACCCGGCTCGCGGCACAGCGGGTGTCGGAGGAGCTGGGCGAACGGGTCGGCGAGACCGTTGGCTATCAGGTTCGCTTCGAGGACGTCCGAGGCCCCAAGACGCGGCTGTCCTTCGTCACCGAGGGCGTGCTGGGCCGGCGCCTGCTGTCCGACCCGGAGCTGCGCGATGTGGGGATCGTCGTCCTCGACGAGTTCCACGAGCGGCACCTCGCGGCGGATGTGTCGCTCGCGATGCTCCGCCGGCTCCAGGAGGGCCCTCGGCCGGACCTGAAGATCGTCGTCATGTCCGCCACCCTCGAGGCCGAGCCCATCCGCGCCTACCTGGGCAACTGTCCCGGCCTGCGCTCCGAGGGCCGCCGCTTCGACGTCAGCCTGGAGTACCTGCCCGCCGCGGATGACCGGTACCTCGATGCCCAGGTGGTTTCCGCCATCAAGCGCGTCTTCGCCGCTGGCATGGATGGGGACATCCTCGTCTTCCTCCCGGGCGCCGGGGAGATTCGCCGCGCCCGGGACGCCTGCGCCGAGTTCGCCGAGCGCCACGGCGTGGATGTCCTCCCGCTGCACGGCGACCTGCCTCCCGCTGAGCAGGACCGCGCCGTGCGCCGCAGTTCGCGCCGGAAGATCATCCTCTCCACCAATGTCGCGGAGACCTCCGTCACCATCGATGGCGTTGCCGTGGTCATCGATGCCGGACTGGCCCGCGTGGCCTCGCACTCGCCCTGGTCCGGCCTGCCCACGCTCAAGCTGTCCAAGGTCAGCCGAGCCTCCGCCACCCAGCGTGCCGGTCGCGCGGGCCGCACCCGCTCAGGCCACTGTCTGCGGCTCTACACCCAGCACGACTTCGAGGGCCGGCCCGAGCAGGACGCCCCGGAGATCCGCCGCGTGGACCTGGCGGAGACCGTGCTCTCCCTGCGTGCCTCGGGCGTGCGGGATCTGACCTCCTTTCCCTTCTTCGAGCCGCCTCCCGCTGCCTCCCTCGAGGCCGCCGAGACGCTGCTGCGTCGACTGGGCGCGGTGGATGCTCAGGGCCGCGTCACGGACATCGGCAACCGGCTGCTGCGCTTCCCCGTCCACCCTCGCCAGGCGCGCATCATCGTGGAAGGCGAGCGCCGCGGCGTGGGCGCCGACTCGGCCGCGCTCGCCGCGCTCATGGGCGAGCGGGACATCCGCCGCGAGGCCCGTGCCAACCTCGGAGGCTCGGGGCGCTCGTCCGCCGTCGTCAGCGGACCCTCGGATCTGCTGGAGCTCCTGGAGCGCTTCCGCGAGGCCGAGCGCGCGGACTTCGCCAACGGGCGCCTCCACTCGCTCTCCCTGGAGCCCGGCGCCGTGCAGTCCGTGGACCGGGTGCAGCGACAACTCCGGCGCGTCGTCCGAGACTCGGGCCGGCGTCCGGACCGTCCCGAGGCGGTGGAAGAGGCGCTGATGCTCAGCGTGCTCGCCGGCTATCCCGACCGCGTGGCGAAGCGGCGCCGACCTCGCGCCCCGGAGCTACTCCTCTTCGGGGGAGGTACCGCCGCCCTCTCCGAGCTGAGCGTCGTGCAGGACGCCGAGCTGATGGTCGCCGTGGACGCCGAAGAGCGCCCCGGTCGCGGCGCCATGGTGCGCCTGGCCAGCGCCGTGGAGCCCGAGTGGCTGCTGGACCTCTACCCGGACGCCCTGGAGGAGGTGGATGCCCTCCAGTGGAACGCCGACTCCCGGCGCGTCGAGCGCATCACCCGGCTGGCCTACGGCAACCTCGTGCTGGAAGAGACCCGCACCCCCGCGCCCCCTTCCGAAGAGGCCGCCCGGGTGCTGGTGGAGGCCGCGCTCGCCGCGGGCCCCGGCCGCTTCGCCGATCCCGAGGCTCTCACCCAGTGGCGCACCCGCGTGGCGCTGCTGGCGGGGGCCTTCCCCGAGGCCGGTTTTCCCACCGTGGATGACGCCTTCCTGCGCGACTCGCTCGCCTCGCTGTGCTCCGGAGCCCGCAGCTTCGCGGACCTGGAGGGCGTGTCCCTGCTGGACGCGCTCTACTCCCGCCTTACCTCCGAACAGGCGCGGCTGCTGTCCAACCACGCCCCCGAGCGCGTCACCCTGCCCGGCGGCCGAGGCGTGAAGGTGTACTACGAGCCGGGCAAGCCGCCCTGGGTGGAGTCCCGCCTGCAGGACTTCTTCGGCATGGCCCAGGGCCCCAGCGTCTGCGCGGGCCGCGTGCCGCTGGTGCTACACCTGCTCGCGCCCAACATGCGCGCCGTGCAGGTGACGACGGACCTCGCCGGCTTCTGGGAGCGCCACTACCCGGCCATCCGCAAGGAGTTGTGCCGCAAGTACCCCCGGCACAGCTGGCCCGAGGATCCGCGCCACGCCCAGCCACCCGCTCCGCGCCCGCCTCGGCGCTGAGCCTCAGAGCGTCTTGTGCATCTCCAGGTGCTCGAAGCCGGCTTCCATGAAGACGCTGCCCACCGCCTCGTAGCCGTGCTTCTTGTAGAACTCGAGCGCGAAGAGCTGCGCGTGCAGCATGATGCCGTTGACGCCCCGCCGCCGCGCCTCTTCCTCCAGCGCCTCCAGCAGCATGGAGCCCACCCGCGCCTTGCGCGAGGACTGCAGCACCGCCATGCGGCCAATCTGCGCCCAGCTTCCCTGCCGCTCCGGGGGCGGCTGGGGCAGCATCACCAGGCGGCCCGTGCCAATGGCGTGGCCGCCCTGGATGGCGAGCACGTGGTAGGCCTTCGCGTCCTCCGCGTCGCGCTCGATGCCCTCGGGAACATGCTGCTCCTCGATGAAGACCACCTCGCGGATGGCCAGCGCCTGGAACAGTTCCCCCTCGTTGGTGATCGGAACAATGGTGACGGGCTGTGGGGTCGCCGAGTCGGACATGACGGAGTCACCGTACACAAAAGCTCGCACGTCAAACAGACGGAAAAGCGGGACACCGTGATAAGGCCCCCCTCCACGAGATGACCCCTCCCCAGGTGGCCGGGCGAATACCCCTCGTCGGCTTCTACATGCTGTATTTCGGCTCGGTCGGCGTCACGCAGCCCTTCCTGCCTGCCTACCTGCGTTCCCTCGCGCTCTCGACCACCCAGGTGGGCCTGCTGCTGGCCCTCTCGCCCCTCATGTCCCTGGTCGCCCCGCCCCTCTGGGGGCACCTCGCCGATCGCACCGGGAAGATCAGCCACGTGCTCACGCTGCTCGTGGTGGGCGCGGCCCTTGGCTTCTCGCCCTTGTTGGGCGTCTCCACCTTCCCCGCCCTCGTGGCCACCCTCGCCGTCTACGCCTGCTTCGCCTCCTCCATCACGCCTATGGTGGACAGCCTGGCGCTCAACCGCGTCGCCCAGGTAGGGGGCAACTATGCCCACCTGCGCCTGTTCGGCTCGGTCGGCTTCATCCTCTGCACCGTCTCCTTCGGGCTGGTCGCCAAGAGCGTGGGCCAGCTCGCCGTACTCGCACCCCTGGTGTTGCTATCCACGCTGGCGGTCTGGAGCCTCACCCTTCGCTCGCGGACCCCGCTGGGCGGCACGCCCCACCCGCTCGCGGGCCTGCGGTTGCTGCGCGACAACAAGGATCTGCGCTGGCTCCTGGCGGCCACCAGCCTCCACTGGATGGCCTGCACCCCCTACAACGGGATGCTGGCCATCCATGTCCTGGCGCTCGGCCTGCCTCCCTCCGTGGTCGGCCTCTCGGCCGGAGCGGGCGTGGCCGCGGAGGTAGCGGCGCTGCTGCTCTACCCGCGCCTGGCCCACCGCATCGCCCCCCGACACCTGTTGGGTCTGGCCTTCTTCGTGAGCGCGCTGCGTTGGGTCGGCATGGCCTTCGCTACCTCCCCGGTCCTCCTGGTGGCGCTCGCGCTGCTGCACAGCATGACCTTCGGCGTCTTCTACGTCGGCAGCGTGGCCTTCATGGCGCGCCGGGTGCCCCAGCACCTGCGGGCCTCCGGACAGGGCATCTTCGCGGCGGTGACATTCGGCGTCGGAGGCCTGGTGGGCTTCGCGGCCTCCGGGGCCGGGTATGCCCTGCTCGGAGGCGGGCATGGACTCTTTGGCGTGGCGGCCCTGCTGGAGGTGGTGGCCGCCGTGCTCGTCCTCCAGGCCTCCCCCTCACCCAAGCCCCTGCCCAAACCCGACGAGCCCATCCAGGCCGCTCCCCCGTGATAAACTGGGGCCGATGCGTCCCGTATTGCTCGCCCTGACCCTCGGACTGTTGTCCCTCCCGGCCTCCGCCCAGCTGTTCAACCCGGGCGCTCCCCCCCTCTTCAAGGAGGAGGAGCTGGACCGGCGCTTCGCCAAGTCGAAGCTGAACCAGGCCCTGGTGAAGGGGCCCTCGGAACCCAGCTGCGCCATCGTCATCGGCGGCCTGCTGACCCTGCTGGGGGAGACCGCGCCCTACATCCACAAGCGCGACGAGAACTTCTACCTGGACCCCATGCTCGCCCAGGCGCTGAACACGCAGATGTCCAACGCGCGCTTCCCGGGCGGCTCCTACTTCGTGGCGATGATGCGGCGGGTGCTCATCGACCGGAAGCTCTCCCAGGACTGGCTCGACACGGCGGTGGTGCTGTCCCAGCACTACCCGCATATGGACCTGAGCAAGCTGCGCTTCCTGTCCGAGGGCGTGAAGCCCGTCGACAACTTCATGCTCAACCTGCCCCTGCTGCGCGAGCGCTACGAGGTAGAGGTGGTGCGCGCCAACACCACCGCCGCCAGCACCGCCGAGGCCGTCTTCCGCGACACCTATATCGACCGGGAAGTGGTCTTCGGAGGGCTCGAGTTCATCGACGCCGGGCTCGAGAAGAAGAAGAAGCCCAAGAAGAAGAAGCGCGGAGAGCCCGTGGATGACGAGCCGCCCGCCCTGCTCGCCCACCTCGTCTGGTACCCGGCCGACCCGAATGCCGGAGGCGTCCAGTTCTTCGGCGGTCCGGTGGAGAAGCCCAAGGGCGTGCGCGTCACCGCGCGACTCGCCGACAAGCAGTACATCAACCTCGATCAGGTCCCCAAGGGCACCCGGATGCTCGTGCGGGGCCGGCTCTGGGAGTACAAGAAGGGCATCACGGACGTGGAGCTCCGCGACGCGATCCTCTTCATGGACCGAGACTGGTCCCAGGGCGCGCCCCTGGTGGACCCAAACGCCACCGCGGCCTGCCCGGCGGCGTACAATGAGCTGTCCGGCACCGCGCCCACGCAGCCCGGCGGCTTCGGCCAGCGCCGCTAGCAGGCCTGTCTCGATTCTGGACGCACCGTCCACCGGATGAACGGTGGGCGGTGGGCTCTCCGAGGAGAGCACCCCTGGCACGGCCCGTGCTCTGCCCCTGGCTGCACCACAGCGACGAGGGGTTGATGAAGGTCCAGGCGAACGATCCGAGAGAGCCGGTAAAGCCCACGCAGACGCCCGGGCAGTTCCAGCGGGTACTCCAGCAGGCCGGAGGGCCCCAGGCCTCCCACCGGGCACCCGCTCCACCGCGACCCGCCCTTCCCCCAAGCACGGGCAAGCCCACGCCCCGCTTGCCCCTTCCCTCCGAGCGTCCCACTGCGCCTGCGCCGAGCACCGCTCGCGCGCCCGGGGGCCCTGCCATCGCGGGAGGGCCCGTGGTCCTCGCCACGACCCGAAGTGCCCTGGCCACACCGGAGAACCTCGGACAGGCGCGACAGGTGATGCACGGAGAGGCACAGCGCCTGCGAACCTCCCGCACCGAGGCGCAAACCCTGACCCAGGAGCGCACGGAGCACCGGGTCTCCGAGCTGATCTCCCGGGAGCTGGTGCGAGGGTTCCAGGTCGAGCCCGCGCCCGTGGCGGCCTCTCGCGCCGCGCCCACTCACGAAGAGGCTTCCCGTGCGCCCTCGGAAGGGCTCGCTCCCACGGGCGAGGCGCGCCACACGGCCAGCACCTCGGGCCCGAGGCTCGTGGAGGAGCCTGACGCGCAGCTCAAGACCCAGGCGGCCCTGGAGCTCATCGAGAAGATCGAGGTCTTCGTGCGCTCTCAGCGGCCAGCGCTGCGAATGAGCCTCGGAGCCCCCCTGACCGCCATGGTGGAGGTGGAGCGCACGGGTCCTCGCGAGGTGGCGCTGCGCATCCAGGGACGCGACGGCCCGCTCGCCCACGAGGACCTGGCGCGCATCCGGGACGCACTGGGCGCCCGAGGGCTGCGGCTCCGCTCGCTGCGCGCGGAGTGAGGCGAAACACAGAGGGCTCTCACGCCCGGAGGCAGAGAGCCCTCGTCACCACCGCACCGCGAGACAACCGCTCAGCGCTTGCCGCCGGGCTTGGTGTCCAGCAGGTGGCGCTTGTTGTCCTTGTCCTTGAACTCCTCGGCCTCGGGCAACCCGTCGCGCTTCTCCGCGATGTTCGGCCACTTGGTGGCGAAGTCCGCGTTCAGCGCCTTGAACTCCGCCCACTTCGCGGGGAGGTCAGTCTCCGGGAAGATGGCCTTGGTGGGGCACACCGGCTCGCAGGCTCCGCAGTCGATGCACTCATCCGGGTGGATGACGAGGAAGTTGGCTCCCTCGTAGAAGCAGTTGACCGGGCACACCTCGACACAGTCGGTGTACTTGCACTTGATGCAAGGCTCGGCGACGACGTAGGCCATCGAAAGATTCTCCTCAGCTCAAAAAAATCAGCGGGCGCGCACAGTAGACAATTTGTAATGGGGACCGCACCTGAATTCAGGTCGGCTGCCCCTCAGCCCAGCAGGCCCTGGGCCCGCATCAGCTCGGCCACCAGGATGGCGCCCTTGGCCGCCCCCATCTTGGTGTTGTGGGAGACGAGCAGGTACTTGAAGCCGTTCTCCAGCACCGCGTCCTCGCGCACCCGGCCCACCGTGGTGGCCATGCCGCCGTGGGTGTCCCGGTCCAGCCGGGGCTGGGGGCGGAACGGATCGTCGAGCACCTCGATCCAGCGCGGCGGAGCGGACGGCAGGTTGCGCGACACCTCGGCGCCCTTCCACTCGCGCATGGCGGCCGTGACTTCGGCCACCGTGGCCTTCTTGCCCAGGGACACGAAGACGGACTCGGTGTGGCCCTCGAGCACCGCCACGCGGGTGCAGGTGCAGGACACCTTCACGTCATGGCCGGCGATGGAGGCGCCGTCCGCCTGCAGCGTGCCGAGGATCTTCTTGGTCTCCACCTCCACCTTCCCCTCCTCCTTGGGGATGAAGGGGATGACGTTGTCGAGGATGTCCAGGCCGATGACGCCCGGCGAGCGGCCCGCGCCCGACATGGCCTGCATGCTCGTCATCAGCACCGCCTTGATGCCGAAGCGCTCGGCCAGCGGCGCCAGGGTGACGGCCAGGCCCGTGGTGGTGCAGTTGGGGATGGGGACGATGAAGCCCTTGAAGCCTCGGCGGCGCTGCTGCTCGCGGATGAGCGGCGCGTGGTGGGCGTTGACGGGAGGAATCAGCAGCGGCACGTCCGCCTCGTAGCGGAAGGCGCTCGCGGCCGAAAAGACGGGGATGTCCTTGGCGAGGCGGGGCTCGAGCTCGCGCGCCACGTCCGCCTCCACCGCGGAGAAGGCGATGTCGTAGTCCTTGCCCTGCACCGCGTCACCGCTCACCACGGTCATGCGGGCCAGCTCGGGCGAGAGCGGCTCGGGGACGAACCACGCCGTCATGCCGTTGGCGGTGCGCAGGGCCTCCGCGTACGGCTTGCCCGCCGAGCGCGGCGAGGCCGCCAGCCCGGTGAGTTCGATGAAGGGGTGGTTCTGGAGGGCGGCGATGAACTGCTGACCGGCAAGGCCGGTGGCGCCAATGAGGACGGCCCGGAGCTTCGACATGGTGCGTTATCTCCCGTGTTTCCGGCGCTGCTTACCACCCTTCGGCGCCGGCTTCACGCGAGCTGTTGAAGGTAGGTGTAGGACACAGGTGTCGCTCCGTGGGGAAACCCTCGTTCATCCAGCCCTGGATGCCCCCCTGGAGGCAGACGGCGTTGCGCCCTCGCAGCACGAGCAGGCGACAGAGCCGCAGCACCTCTTCCCCGTCCTGCTCACAGCCGCAGAGGACGATCAGCTCATCGTCCGGGAGGATGAACAGATCCCGAGCGACCTCGTCCGGGCTCATCCGCAGGGCTCCTGGGATGTGGAACTCGACCTCCTCCCAGTGCTCCGGGCAGCGACAATCCAGGACCAGGACATCTTCGTCCCCGAGCCGAAGGTACAACTCGGCGCAGGGGATACGGAGCTCCATGAGGACCTCCACCGCGGGGTTCCATCAGGGGCAACCCGGCGCGCTCCTGGCCTGTTCCGCGTGCCCGGTTGCCTGCCCAGCCCCGTGCGGGCCTCCCGGGCCCCTACAGCCCGAGTTGCTTGGCGATGATCTCGTTCATCACCTCGCTGGTGCCGCCGCCGATGGGGCCCAGGCGGGCGTCGCGCCAATGACGCTGGATGTCATACTCCATCATGTAGCCGGCGCCCCCGTGGAGCTGGAGGCAGGCGTCGGCGACGCGGCAGGCCGTCTCGGTGGCCACCTTCTTGGCCATGGAGGTCTGCGCCACGGCGTACTGCCCGCCCACGTGCAGGCGCAGCGCGTGGTAGGTGAGCTGCCGCGCGCATTCGAGCTCGGTGAAGAGGTCCGCGAGCTTGTGGCGCACCACCTGGAAGCCGCTCAGGGTCTGGCCGAAGGCGCGCCGCTGCTTCACGTGGACGAGCACCTTCTCCAGCATGTCCTCCATGGCCCCGAGCGCGCCGAGCGCCAGGGACAGGCGCTCCCACTGGAAGTTGCCCATGATCTGGTAGAAGCCCTGCCCCTCCTGGCCGAGCAGGTTCTCGGCGGGGATGCGGCAGTCCTCGAAGAACAGCTCCGCGGTGTCCGAGGCGCGCCACCCGAGCTTCTGCAGCTTGCGCCCCACGCTGAAGCCCGGCGTGCCCTTCTCGAGGATCAGCATGGACAGGCCCTTGTGACCGGCCGTCGGATCCGTCTTCACCGCCAGCACCACGAAGTCGGCGCGCACGCCGTTGGTGATGTACGTCTTGGAGCCGTTGACGATGTAGTGCTCCCCGTCGCGCACGGCGGTGGTGCGCAGACCCGCCACGTCCGAGCCGGCGTCGGGCTCCGTAATCCCCAGGGCGCCGATCTTCTCGCCTCGGATGGCGGGGGCGAGGAAGCGCCGCTTCTGCGCGTCCGTGCCGAACAACTGGAGCGGGCCGGTGGAGATGGTGAACTGAGCGGCCAGGCCTGCGGAGACGCCTCCGGAGCCGCAGCGGCCCAGCTCCTCCAGGAGCACCGCCTCGTACAGCTCTCCGGCGGCCGAGCCCCCGTACTCCTCCGGGTACTTCAGGCCGAGGAAGCCCAGCTCGCCGAAGCGGCGGAACAGCTCTCGGGGGAACTCCTCCCGGGCCTCCCACTCCTGAGCGAAGGGGAGGAGCTCCTTGTCCACCACCGCACGCACCGTGCGACGGAAGGCCTCGTGCTCCTCCTGGTACAGCCCGTAGCCGTGCAGCATCCGCGACTCCTCCCGGTGGGCAGAGGTGCCCGGAGACGATGCTAACGGAGGAGTTGCGCACCCGGTGCTGTTGCTTCCTTGACCGGGCCGTGGCGGTCTTCGTATAAGACCGCTCCCTGGCTGCGGCGCCATAGCCAAGTGGTAAGGCAAGGGTCTGCAAAACCCTCATTCCCCGGTTCGAATCCGGGTGGCGCCTCAAAGAAAAAGGCCCGATGCGACACGGAGTCGCATCGGGCCTTCGCTTTTCTGCCCGCCGTGAGAGCGCGTACCCCTTTGGTGGTACAGCCTCGCTCTGCCCTCTCGACCTACCGTGCTGTCGTCAACACGGACCGAGGGGTTGCGAATGGCACGAACGAAGGCGCCTGCGTTCACGCTCAAGGTGGGGCCTCATGCGGCACCCTCCCTCGTCGTCGCCCAGTTCTCGGGCTCGGAGTCGCTGTCGCGGCTATACGACTTCCAGGTCGAGTTCTTCGAGAAGGATGGGCAGTTGCTGGAGTTGTCGGAGCTGCCCGGCACCGAGGCCCTGCTCACCATCCAGATCGGTGAGGCCCCCGTGCGCTATGTGCATGGGCGGGTCCGACGCGCGGAGTCACTGGGGCAGTTGGGGGGCCGGTGGCTCTATCGGGTGCAGGTGGCGCCAAAGCTGGAGCGGCTCCGCCAGATGCGCAAGAGCCGCATCTTCCAGGAGAAGGCGGTGCCCGACATCGTCAAGGCCGTATTGGGAGAGGCCGGGGTGGAGCATCGCCTCGCGCTGAGTGGCTCCTACGCGACACGTGAGTACTGCGTGCAGTACCGCGAATCGGACTTCGACTTCATCTCGCGGCTGTTGGAGTCCGAGGGCATCTTCTACTTCTTCGAGCACGCCGAAGGCAGCCACACCCTGGTGCTGGGAGATGGGCCCAACGCGCACGCGGATCTCCCGGGCGGAGCGAAGCTTCCGCTGCGCGAGGATGACGCGCGGGTCTACGACGTGGAGTTCGTCTCGAGAATGGAGCGGGTCCACAGACTGCGTCCAGGCGCGGTGATGCTGCGCGACTTCGACTTCGTGAAGCCGGCACTGGACCTCTCGACAACGAGCACCAGCGCGGAGGGGCTCTCGGAGCTGGAGTTGTACGACTACCCAGGTGAGTACGTAGCGCCTGGCGTGGGCAAGTCCGTGTCGAAGGTGCGCATGGAGGAGAAGGCCCAGGGGGCGCAGACGTACACCGGAAGGAGCCTGTGTCCGCGCCTGGCACCCGGCTATCTCATCGAAGTGGAGAAACCGGGAGATGGGACGTTCTGCGGGCAGTACCTGGTGGAGGAGGTCGAGCATTCAGGCCAGCAGCCCGACACCTTGGGGAACGCGGAGACGCTAGGAGCGCTCTACCGCAACACCTTCCGGAGCCTGCCCAAGGACGTGCCCTTCCGCCCACTGCGCGTGACGCCCCGGCCGCACGTTCCCGGAGTGCAGACAGCGACGGTGGTGGGGCCTGGGGGGGAAGAGATCCATACGGACGAGCACGGCCGCATCAAAGTGCAGTTCCACTGGGATCGAGAGGGCAAGCAGGACGACAAGTCCTCGTGCTGGGTGCGCGTCGGCCAGTCCTGGGGCGGACTGGCATGGGGAGCGCTGTACCTGCCACGCATCGGCCAGGAGGTGCTGATCCGCTTCCTGGAAGGCAACGCAGACCGTCCGCTGGTCGCGGGCTCCGTGTACAACGGCGAGAACCCGACGCCGTATGGCCTGCCGGCCGACAGGACGAAGAGCACGCTCAAGAGCGCCTCCAGCCTGGGCAGCGCGGGCTTCAACGAGTTCCGGATCGAAGACAAGAAGGCAGAGGAAGAGATCTTCGTCCACGCGCAGAAAGACGAGGACCTCGTCACTGAGAACGACAAGGACCAGGAGGTGGTTGGCTACGAGGATCTCCTGGTCAAGAAGGACCGGAAGCTCACGGTGGAGGGCAACCAGCAGCTCGCGGTGACGCTCGATGACGCCAGCCTCGTGGAGGGCAACCAATCCCTCAAGGTGCAGGGTAACCGCACCACCACCACTCGAGGCAGCCATTCGGAAGAAGTGGAGGGCAACCAGTCCATCACGGTGTCGAAGAACGTCACCACCACGATCACCCTGGCGGCCGCGGAGACAGTAGGCGCCGCCAAGGCACTCACGATCGGCGCGGGCTACGCCGTCACCGTAGCCCTGGCCTCCACCGAGTCGGTGGGCGGCCTCAAAGCCTCGGAGATCGGAGCCGCCCGTCTCGAGTACGTCGTGGGCAGCCGACAGGAGCTGATCACCAAAGACAGCACGGTCAAGGTTGGCAGCGACTTCCAAACGGAGGTCAAAGGCCAGATGAACTCGACCGTGGGCAAGGACCGCGAGGAGAAGGTCAATGCCAGTTCCGAGTTGGGGGTCAAGGAGCCCGCTGCCTTTCTGGCCAAGAAATTCGACCTCAAGGCAGACAAGTTCCTGCTCATCGTCAACGGGAACCTCATCCTGAGCATCGAGAAGAACAACGTCAAACTGTGTGCGAACAAGCTCACCGTCGACGGCTCTGACGTCAAAGTCAAGGGTGGCAAGGTCAAGATGCTGGGTGCAGGCTCTCTCACCAGCAAGTCCGTCAAGTTGAAAAACATCCAGGCAATCCCTGCGATGAACTTCAAGCCAATGGATTTCGAGGGAAAGGCAGGTGACGCCAAGGCGATGGCGGACGCTGCACAGGAACTCCACGGCTCAGCCAGCGCCCTGAAGAACATCTAGGTCGACGGCCGTGAGAAGGCCAAGGTCGACGAAGTCCCCTATCACAGGCTGGATACCATGACTGCAACCGCTGCACTCCAAGCCAATCAGGCTGAGTTCGAGTTCCAGGTCGGCCCCCATTCCGCGGGCGAACTGACCGTGGTGGGATTCGAAGCCGATGAAACCCTTTCTCAGCCCTACTCCGTCGAGGTCACCCTGGCGGCGCCTCCGGATGTCGTGGTGGATGAGAAGGCATTGATTGGCCAGAACGCCCTGCTCACCGTGCAACTGGGTGACGGAACGGCGCGCTTCTTCCAGGGCATCGTGTCACGTCTCGTGCGCTGGGATGCGGGCAAGGGCCCACAGCGGCAGCGCTACCGCGCCACCGTAGTGCCTCGCCTGTGGACGCTCCGCCACATCCGCCGCAGCCGCATCTTCCAGGAGATGAGCGTCCCGGACATCGTCCAGAAGGTACTCAAAGAGGCCCAGGTGGCGCACAAGCTGTCGCTGCAGGGTTCCTACCGCAAGCGCGACTACTGCGTGCAGTACCGCGAGTCGGACCTCGACTTCGTGTCCCGGCTGCTCGAGGAGGAAGGCATTTTCTACTCGTTCGAGCACACCGAGGACGCACACACCCTGGTGCTCAATGACGCTTCGACCACCAGCCCCGCCATGGCAGGCGAGGCTCGCCTCATCTACCGTGAGCACCGGAAGATGGTCGCCGCAAGCGAGTCCGTACACGAGTTCGCCGTGCGGAGAGAGGTCCAGCCTGGCGCTGTTGTCCTGAGGGACTTCAACTTCGTCCGCCCTCGCATGGACCTCACCGCCAACTCCACCGCCGATGAGGGCGAGCACGCTCTCGAGATCTACGACTACCCTGCCCGCTACGAGGACGCCGGCACCGGCAAGGCGCTTGCCAAGGTTCGTCTGGAGGAGCTGCGCGCTCGCGTGGAGATGATGACGGGCGGCAGCAATTGCCGGCGCCTGCTCCCAGGCCACACCTTCGACCTGGATGAACACCCGGTGGCCGAGCTGAACAATGGCTACCTCCTGCTCTCCGTGAGGCACGTGGGCCGCCAGCCCGAGGGCCTCACTGTCGAACAGACGATGCCCGACACCAAGGAGAGTTATCGCAACGAGTTCCACTGCATTCCCGCGAAGGTGCCCTACCGCCCCCCGCGTACTACGCCTCGCCCGACCATCGTGGGTGCCCAGACAGCCATCGTCGTCGGGCCCTCCGGAGAGGAGATCCACACGGACGAGCACGGTCGCATCAAGGTCCAGTTCCATTGGGACCGTGAAGGCAAGAACAACGACCGGAGTTCATGCTGGATCCGCGTCAGCCAAGCGTGGGCTGGTCAGGGCTGGGGAGCGCTGTACCTGCCTCGCATCGGGCATGAGGTGGTGGTGGAATTCCTCGAAGGGGATCCTGACTTCCCCATCGTTACGGGCAGCGTCTACAACGGCCAGAACCCGACACCGATCGCGCTACCCGACCACAAGACGCAGAGCACCCTGCGCTCCAACTCCAGCCTGGGAGGCAGCGGATTCAACGAACTGCGCATCGAGGACGCGGCGGGCAAGGAGGAGGTCTACCTGCACGCCCAGAAGGACTTCAACATCGTCGTTGAGAACGACAAGACGCAGATGGTGGGCGGTCATGAGACGCTGCTGGTCAAGAAGGACCGAAGCCGCACCATCGAAGGCAACCAGTCGCTAGAGGTCAAGAAGAACGATGACTCGGTCATCAGCGGCAACCAGACATTGGAAGTGATCAAGGACCGATCGACCACGGTGATGGGGAACCACACCGAGGCCGTGGTGGGAGACCAGTCCATCTCCGTGAGCAGTAACCAGAATGTGATGGTGGCACTGGCCTCTGCTGAGACGGTGGGACTCGGGAAGATGCTGACAATTGGAGGCGCCTACGCTTTGACCGTGGGCGCTGCACATAACGAGCTCGTGGGCGGCATCAAAGCCGAGCAGGTGGGCGGCTCCAAGACGGAGACAGTAGGCGCCAAGAAGTCCGAGACAGTCAAAGGTTCGCGCTCACTCCAAGTGGGAGGCGATCTGTCCGAGCAAGTCGACAAGAACCGCACCCTCAAGGTGGAGAAGGACCTGCTCATCAGCGTGGGTGGCAAGCACAATCACGCCGTCAAGGATGGCTACACATTGTCCGCCAAGGAGATTGCCCTGGTAGCCGAAGAGCAATTTACGCTCAAGGTGGGCTCTGCGACCTTCCAGGCCAAGAAGAACGGCGACGTGGTCATCAAGGGCGCCAAGATCGAAATCACCGCCAGCGGCGACGTCGTCATCAAGGGTTCGAAGATCTCGGAGAACTGACAGGAACTGCAAGCCCCCATGCTTATCCAGCTTCTACTGCATTGAGGTCGCGCTTGGGACATCCGTCTATCATCAATCAGACACCTTTTGCATTTGAACCACTAGCGCTCGCGGATGAGAACATGCGCCCACTGCTGGTGCTACTGGTAAAAGCTACCTATACCATCTGCCCTGACGGCTTGAAGCTTGCCAAAGATCAGGCTCCCATCCATATCGCGGGAATACCATGGGGCAAGCCCGAAGAGTCTAGCTACCGCTACGAGCCTGAGTGTGCTTTCATCAAGCTCGCCACCGATATTGTGCTCGTTGGGCATGGCTGGGCGCCCAGCCAGGGTACTCGCGAGATTTTCGTCTCTCTGAGTGTGGGGCCAGCACAAAAATCCGTGCGAGTGGTGGGGGACCGCACTTGGTACAAGCGAATGGGCTTTATGTCCATAACCAAGCCACAGCCTTTCGAGCGTATGCCCCTCATCTACGAGCGGGCCTTCGGCGGGTGGGATCGCTCCCAGAACGAGTTTGGGCAGAACACCTTCGAGCCATTCAACCCTGTTGGAGTGGGCTTCCGCTCAAGCGCTCGCCATTTCGAGGAGGGACTGCATCTTCCCAATCTGGAGGACCCGCACCATCTTCTGGAACACTTTGGCCAAAGAGTCCCCCCAGCGGGCTTTGGATTTCTCTCTCCACACTGGCACCCACGTGCAGCGTTCGCAGGCACCTATGACGAAACGTGGGACAGGACCCGTAAGCCCCTATTGCCTACGGATTTTGACCGACGCTTCTTCAATGCCGCCTCTCCCGGGCTCGTCGCTCCTGGGTATCTCCAAGGCAACGAGCCAGTCGTCATTACAAATGCCTCGCCCAGAGGTACCCTCGCCTTCTCACTTCCAGGCCAAGCCGCACCGGTCATTACCGTTGAGCGGCTGGGTGTCACGGATGTAAAACCCGAGATGCGCTTGGACACCGTCATCCTTGACACAGATGCTGAGCACGTCCTGTTGCTGTGGCGCGGGCATCTGCTGCTTTTCGAGAGCGTCCACGAGGTCCAGGCCTTGCATATCACCTCAGCAGGTGTCTCATGATCTGCGGGCAAGAAGCCACCTCGCAGAAAGCCATCCTGCCCAAAGACCTAGGCCCGTCCAAGGTACAGCCATGAACTCTCTCGGAAATCCCACTACCCACCTCCTACCTGCCCCCTCGGAGCAACCCGAGCGTATTTGGGGAAGCCGCGCAGGCTGGCTGACTGGAACCGACGGCACTGGTGGGTTGCTTGTCGACTTCCCGGGGAACTCGACCGGTCCCATCACGGCACGCCTAGCGACCGCGATCGACGCCCAAGCCCTCAAAACCGCAATAACTAATCACCAGAAGGTCATACTCCTATTCGAGAGCGGTGACCCACGTCTGCCGTTCATCATGGCCTTCATCCAGGAGTCGAGCCCATCACCCTTGGTCGATGCGCTGCTCGAAGAGCCCCCCAAAGCCCCCCCCGCCCTGCGAGTCGAAACCAGGGTCGATGGGCGGCAGGTAGTCATTGAGGGCAAGGACGAAATCGTCCTCCAGTGTGGAGAGGCTAGCATCACCCTACGGCGTAACGGAAAGATCGTCATTCGAGGTACCCAGATCGAATCCTGCGCCAGAGGCAGGATTCGCATCAAAGGTGGCTCCGTAGAGATCAACTAAGAACGCCTAACAAAAGTAAGGATTGGTGCCTCCTCCCGAGGAGAACTGCTCCTCAAACCGGACTTTTTTAGGCACTCTAAATCCGAATCCTGTATGCATACACAAGAGCGAAACTACCCTCCCTTAGAGGGTGTTGAGGTGGAGCAGTCAGGCAGGCGCCGTGCCCCTTCATCCTGCGCCCGACTACTTGCTGGGCGAGCACTACATAATGTAGCCGCTCGCTTCCGCTCAACACCCTCTTAGTACTACAGCAGCACTTCGGCCCGCTCCCTCGTCGTTTGCTCCAGGCATGCCCGAGATGATGTGGCTCCTCGCCCAGCGAGCAGACCCAACATGTTGGGGCGGGAGATCATCTGCTGCTGTAGTATTAGTGATACAATTCAAGCGCCTTTCCTTCTCTATTTCTTGTACCTTCTTTAGGAGGTGGCACTATGGCTGTCAACACTGGCGTCAACAAGATGTCCGTTATCACCAAAGACAGCAATGGTATTACCGCAGCCTTCCCAGATGTATGCAAGACACCTAGTCCTGGAGGACCCATCCCTATTCCTTATCCCAATGTGGCGAAGTCCTCGGACACGGCCAAGGGCACCAAGAAGGTGTCGGTGGGCGGCAACCCGGTATGCGTCAAAGACTCCAACTTCAGCACCAGCACTGGCGACGAGGCTGGCGCCGCTGGTGGCGGAGTAGCCTCGAGTAAAACGAAGGGCAAAGCAGAGTTCGTCAACTTCTCCTTTGACGTCAAGTTCGAGGGCAAAAATGTGGCGCGCGCTTTCGATCCCATGCTGCATAACGACAAGAACACGCCCCCCTTCCCTGTCATCCAGGGCCCCATCATGTCCATGGGAGGCAATGTTGGTAGTTCCCCGTGTCCATGCTGCGGCGAATAGGAGCCATAGAGTCCAAGCCATGGCATTCGATTCATTCCCTCCCAATGCGCTCGCCGTTACAGGCCTCGGGATGGTCTCTTCGCTTGGCTGGGACGCCGTCTCCAGCTGTGCGGCTGCACGGGCGGGGGTTCTCAGACTCTCTCCTATAGACGGGTACTTCGGGCGAGATCCGGACACAGGGGATGCCGAGCCAATACTCGGGCACACCGTGGCAAACTGCACCGAGGGTTTTACCGGGCTTGGTCGGATCACCCGCTTAGGGGTGGCCGCATTGGAGGACCTCCTTCAGGGACCCGAGGAGTTCTCATGGAAAAAGACCGGGCTCATCCTTAACCTCTCCAGTGGCCTACACCTCCAGGCAGCCTCCTCGGCCACCCGCCGGGAGAGTGAAGTGACCGACCCTGACACCAACTTGGATGCGCTGCTTAGGCAGCAGGAGCAACGCCTCCTCACCCGCATCACGGCCATGGCGGACATGCCAATACCCTCCAGTCACTGGAAGATCTTCCGAGGTGACCAAGCTGGCTTCCTCCATGTGTTGGAAACCGCCGCCTACCAATTGAAGCAACAGATAGTCTCCCGTTGCATCATTGGGGGACTTGACAGCTATGTGGACCCGCCAGTTGCAATTGCTCTCGATGAACTGCGAATCTTGAAGACTCCCTCGCGACCACAAGGTGTCCTGCCGGGTGAGTGCGCTTCCTTCCTGCAGGTCGAGTCATTGGAGTCCGCCAGACAGCGCGGGGCGCGAATCGTGTGTGTGCTAGGAGTCCAAGCCCTCCACCGGGAAAAATTCGGCCGGTTCTCAGGCTTACCCTCACAAGGCCAAGCACTCGCTGACGCCCTCCTCCAGGTATGGGAAGCCCTCACGCCCAGGCAGCGACCGGGTCGGCTCATCGGGAACCTGACAGGTGACGAGCGTCGGGCCTATGACTGGGGTTTCGCATTGAGTCGGCTACAAGGGAAGGGGTTTCCTACAGACATCCCTGCGTGGCATACTGGGCTTTCCTTCGGTGAAATCGGAGCTGCCACAGCCCCGACGGCAATCACCCTGGCGGCACGCGCGTTCGAGCGCGGCTATGCCGACACTCAGAGCATTCTCATGGGGCTGTCCAGCGATAGCAGTGACAGGGGAGCCTTGCACATGCTGGCCCCCCCTCGTAAATGATGGAATCTGTGGTCGCTACTTGGAGGTCTAGCTATATGTCTTCGAAGCGTCACATCTTCGCGGAGTTGCCCGAAAACAAAGGGATCTGGGTATATAAGCAGGACGATTCCCAAACCGACTACCGAAAGAACGGGCACAAGGCAACGCTCGGCGAACCGGGCCGCTGCACCCGCTACAGGACCCCCAAGCGCATCCTGAGCACCCTCAAGCAAAAGGGCCGGAATGTACACACCTGCCTTGAGCCAATCACTAAGCACAGCCCACAGCACATCGAGCGCTATTATTTCGACTATGTCGCCCTATATATCCGTGGCAAGTTGCTTGGACAGGCCATCCCAAATTTTCTCAAGGGAGGATCTCCCTACGCGAACGAAGCCCACCACCTCATCCCGCAGGCCAAGTACCTAGCATTGTTCGCCCCCCGCGAGGCAGCCATGCTAAAGCGGGTCGACTACAACGTACATAACGGCAGAAACATCATCTTCTTGCCAAAGCACAAGGGCGATTGTGGTTTTCACAACCTGCCTTACCACTCTGGTCCACACGAGCAGTATAGTACTCGAGTCGAGAGCAGTGCCCACGAGTTGAGCCAGAAACTGCGGGAACTGGCAGACGAGGCCTGCGCTGAAGAGGAACTGCTTAATATCAAGAAACTCCTGATGGCGCTCCAAGAAGAGTTCTGGACACTGCTGTCGAACGCAGGCCCTATCGCCATCAAGTAGCCTGGAGACTCCGTGATTTACCATCCCTGGACAGACGACGAGAGTGACGATTCTTACGCGTGGGTCAACAAGATCCCCAAAGAGATCGAGCCCAAGGATTACACCCTCAACAAAGGAATCTCGGTTCGTGAGTGGTTTCCCTCTGAGGTCATTTTCGACTTCGCACCACACAAAGGGATCATGCCTGCAGACTCCATTCCCAACGTCTTAGGCTTGCACATCGTCTCGGAGAAACTCAGGCAACTCCTTGAGTCTGAGACTAGTGCCCACTTCGAGTTCCTGCCAGTGCAGCTTCGCAACCACAAGAAGAAGATCCTCTCAGAAGCTTATTACCTAGCCAATCTGCTCGACGTAGTAACCTGTGTGGATCGGACTCACTCGGACTTCACGGCCGACGAGTTGAGCAAGGGTAAGATCCGTCTCTTCCGAAAGCTCGTGTTGGACACAGAAAAAATCAAGCCAGATGCAAAGATCTTCCGACTCGGGGAGCGACCACGACTGGTCATCGTCAGAGAGGATCTGGCCCGTACCATCACCGAAGCCGGTTGTAGAGGCATGCAGTGGATGGCGATGAAAGACTTTGGCGCTGAGTATAGGCCCAGAGACAACTACGACCTCTGACCCCCCAGCATCCCAGACCATGCCTCTCAGTATGCGCACTATCATTCTCAACCTAGGCCATGAACTCTCGACACTGCGAGAGTCCATTCTGGAGCCAGAGCAAGCGGCAGTTCGGGCACGGCTGCTGCACCAGATTTCGCTCAATGAGCGAATGCTGGCAATTGCCGTGCTGCTGGCGGAGGCGGATACAGCCAATTTCTTCAGGCACTTGGCAATGTCGGGAGAGGCGCACAGGCAGTTGCTCCTAGAAGCGAGAGAGGCAGGAAAGGCCGTGCGCTTCGCGACAAGTGGCAATTTCCTTCCATTCTGCGATGCAGTGGTATCTGGACAGGAGTTTCTGGCGCGAGAGATCGCGAACTTGTCACCGGGGCAGTGGGTGCCCGGCGAGGAGTACGAGGAGGATTTTGTCTACGGGCGATTCCTTCACTTCCTGCTCCTAGAGGGCTTCCAAACCTCGCCACGTCAGAAAGCGCTCCTCGACCGGATGGCAATGTTGGACGAAGAGCCAAATGCACGACAGCAACTCTGCAGAGCGCTCTTTGAAAAGGGCCCCAAGGCGTTCGAAACTGCGCTAATCGATGCACTACGTGAGCACGAGCGGCACTGCGAAGAGCTTGAAGCTAGGCAGTTTGCAAGCTCCGCCCGCAGCCAAACCGAGAAATACATCTTCATCGAAGGGCTGGCGCTACTGCGCATGGCCGAAGGCGCGGGAATCAGCACAGCAACGGAGTATAGGCTGATGCCTTCCCTAGCTCGCCGGAAGAGTTGAGGCCTCCACAATGCGACCAATACGCTGGGACATCTACGAGGAGCATCTGGAGGAAGC
Source organism: Hyalangium ruber (assembly GCF_034259325.1). Taxonomy (NCBI): domain Bacteria; kingdom Pseudomonadati; phylum Myxococcota; class Myxococcia; order Myxococcales; family Archangiaceae; genus Hyalangium; species Hyalangium rubrum. The sequence goes on from NZ_JAXIVS010000012.1 coordinate 345,294, forward strand.
AGCCTTCCGCTGGAGCCAGCGAGAACGCGCGCTTGATTCTCCTGATGATGCGCTAGAGGAAGTCGCTGAGTTGGAAGCGCATATGTCCTCGCATCTGGACGCCTTGATACTGGGTGGCGAGCACGTGGCTCGGCAACTGCTGGAGCCAGGCATGAATGCGGACGATGCTGAGCGCGTCGTGGCTTCGACCCTCGCACTTCTCAGTGGGGAGAAGCCTCACGGACCGACAGCTGTACTCGCCATGCTTCGGCAAGCCAAGCCTCCTGTGCTCGCCCTCCTTCTACGCGCCCTAGAGTTAGCCGATCCCTTGATTATTGCCGCAGACCTTTCGTCTCTTTTGAAACAGGGCGATTCTGTCCCTGGGCTCCTCGCATTGGTCATTGAGACGCTGGGGACGCATGGCTTCGCCACGGCTGCGCTGTGCAAGCCCTTCCTCACGCATCCAGAGCCTCAGGTCGCCGCAGCTGCCCTGCACGCAACTAGTCGCATGCGCCTGCCACTGGACCCAAACGTGCTCCAGCGTGCGCTAGACTCGACCGAGTGGGTACTACGCGACGCTGCTATCGTGGCAGGCTTGATGAGCGCACACCGAAGCGCCTGGACAGCATGCAAAGCTGAGCTTGAGGCGCCCCGCCTTAACTGTCGGCTGCCCCTGTTACTGGTGGCAATGGGCGGCACCGAACGAGACACGGAACGGCTCATCGCCTTGCTCTCCAATGAGGAGCTTCGTCCAAACGTGCTGTGGGCCCTCGGCTTCACCGGCAGCATCATCGCCGCCGAGGCCTGCCTAACGGTCATGCGGAACAAGCCAGTCGCTGCTCTAGCGGCTGAGGCCTTTAGCGCTATCACAGGACTACGCATCGAGGGAAACTACGCAGCCGAGCGTCTGGATCTTGAAGAAGAGGAGCTCACACCCTTGGAGCAAGAGGACGCGCTGCCACGCCCCCGCGTCGACGCAGTAACCGAATGGTGGCAGCAGGTCCGTCCCCGAATGGACGCACGGAAGCGGTACCTTGCCGGGCAACCGCTCACCGCACAGGTGCTGCTTGATGCTCTTGCCCGTACTCCCATGCGGCGCCGTCATGCGCTGGCTCTGGCATTGGCCCTGCGTAGCCGAGGGACATTCCAACTGCCAACGCGTGCGCTCGTGAAGCGCCAGATAGCCATATGGCAACAGGCGCGCGCAATCACACCCTCAATCTTAAGCCAGTCTTTTGCTGAGGGACTTCATGGTTGAGCCGCTTCCGCATCGGTACTACCCGCAGGTGCAAGGCGGCGTGGTATCCGCTGCACGAACCCCGTCTGGCATGAGCCAGGAGAGGCGCGCAGAGTGGGGCGATGGACGCGAGGCCCTCACAGCCAGCGCTATCGGGACGAGCCGTTCGCCGCAGTCTCCTGTTGCGGCGACGGGACGAGAGGCGGGGGGACAGTGAGAGGGCCGAGTTCCGCAGCGAGTTGCTGGCTGTCGAGGCGAGCCCGGGTGCTGGCCCAGTAGCGGGGGGCCAGTTCCAGGTAGCGCTCCCTCGGCCAGTGGGCGAGCACGCGGAACAGGTCGCGCAAGTAGGCTTCAGGGTCGAGTCCGTGCAGGCGAGCCGAGGCGACGAGGGAGAGGATGTTGCCGGCACTCTGGGCGTGGTCATCGCTGCCGACGAAGAGCCAGGCCTTCCTGCCCACGGCGATGGTCCGCAGCGCGCGCTCCGAGCGGTTGTTGTCGAGCACGAGCCGTCCGTCGTCGAGCACCCGCATCAGGGCTTCTTTCTGGCGCACCGCGTAGCCGAGCGCCGAGCGCAACAGGCCCCGTTCGTCGCGCACCTGGGAGTACTCCTCTTCTGCCCAGCGGAAGAAGGCCTCCAGGTGCGGGCGCAGGTGCGCGTTGCGCAGGCGGTGGATTGTCTGCGGGGTATCCGCTTTCCAGGCCTCCTCAAGCGCGAAGAGGCGGCCGATGCGCGCCAGGCCTTCGCGCGCTACCTCGCTCTTGGCGCAGGTGGCCTCCCAGAATTTTCTGCGGCAGTGAGACCAGCAGCCGACCTTTTCTGGGCTGTCGTGGCCTTCGGGCGGTGTGTCGGGCTTTTGGAACAGCACGTCGTAGACACTCTTGGCGTCGGCCTGAATGTAGCCCGAGTAGCCTCGGAACAGCTCCTCCACTGCGGCGCTGGTCTCCCGAGGCGTGTACTCGAAGAAGACATGGTCCTTGTCCGCCAGCAGCACGAAGTAGTGTAAGTCCTCGCCGAGCCCCGTCCCGATACGGAGCTGCCCCGTCCTTGGCCGCACGGCGGGAGAGGTGGTCAGCCCTGGGCCTTCGGCAGCGTGACGGTGCCCGGGTTCTCGATGGCAGCGAGCGCAGCGCGCCGCAGGTAGTGGCCGGGGTCCTCACCGCGCAGCCGCGCTGTCTCGATGAGGGAGTCGAAGAGCGCCGCCACCTCGGTGCCCCGCTTTGACTTGCTGCCGTAGTGGTTCTTCCTGCCAATCACCATGTCACGCAGCTGGCGCTCGACATGGTGATTGTCCAGCGGCACCTGCGGCTGGGTGAGGAAGAGCGTCAGCCCCGTCCACAGGTTCAGCATGTACTCAATCGCCTTGCGAAAGGCGCTGCCGGGCAGCGCTCGCTGTGCGTGCGCCCAGTGGCGGATGCGCTGGGTGAGCGGCACGGACTTCTGCTGACGTATGGCGAGCCGGTGCGCGAGCACAGCCTGGCACTCCTCGCCTTCCAGCGCGTACCAGCCCGGTAGGTCCGCCTCGAGAGCGTACAGCTCTCCGATGAGCTCCAGCACCTCTTCGCAGGCAGGGGCAAACTTCTGGGCTTCGAAGAATTTTCTCCTCACATGCGCCCAGCAGAAGACCAGCGTGGCGGGAGATGGCCCGTCCGCGCCGGACTTCGTTGCCGTCTGGTACGCCGCATACCCATCCACCAGGACGACGCCCTCGTAGTCGCCCAGTACGGTGCGCGCCGTCGCCCCGGAGCGGCTGGGGTAGATGCGATGAAAGACCGTGTCGGGCGAGGCCACCGTCCACGCGTACCACTTGGTGCCCGGGCCCTTGTCCAGCAGGTACCAGTGCGTCTCGTCCGCGTGGATGAGCGGCGAGGTGAAGACCTCGGCCAGCAGCGCCTCGTAGGACTTCTGCAGGTGCCGGGCGAGCGCCTCGAGCTGGTCCCAGAGCGTCTGCGCTTCCACTACCAGGCCCTCGCGCCCGTACAGCCTTTCCTGGCGAGCCAGCGGCAGGTGGAAGCCGTACTTCATGAGGGCCACGTGGACGGCGAAGTCCACCGAGTAACGGCCGCCCGGAATCAGGCGCGGTGGGGCCGGTGCCGTCACCGGCGCGCAGCCCTGGCCGCAGCGGTACTTCTGCCGCTTCACCCGCCGCAGCAGGAAGCTTCGCTCGACGACGGTGATTTCCTCGCAGTCCTCCGTCTGGCCCTCCCACGCGTGCAGGCCGCTGCCGCACA